>NZ_JBFAQU010000034.1:0-61221 GCF_040678915.1 Micromonospora sp. NPDC049257 | reverse complement strand
CCTGCCCCAAACCTCTTGATCACCACCCCCCAGCCCCCGGCTGCACCCGGCGTTGGGCGTCCCAGCCCGGTGACGGCCAACCCCGCGCCCAGTCTCCGGCCCGGGACCGTCGTCGACGACCAGCGGGGGACCATCGGGTCCGGGGAGCCACCCGTAGTCGATCGTGACCGAACTCGGCGGCCCCGTGCTGCGGTGTCGTCGGGAGTGGATCTCCGGCGCAGGGGACTAGGTGGTTTCTGCCGATGCGAGCCGGCTGAGCACCTTGGCAGGATCGGCTCCATGAGCGAACCAGCGAACGACAAGAAGTCCGGTAGGAGGAGGTGGGTGTCGCTGAGTGTTAGAGCCAGGGCGGCCCTCGCGGTGCTGGTGGCCGGCGTGCTGCTCGCCCCGGCGGTGCCGGCGACGGCAGCGCCACCGGCCGAAGGGCCGCCGTCAGCGGGGGCGGCGGCGGGGCCCGCCCGGTCGACACTGGTCAGCCCCTGCCAGTTGCCCACGCCGGTGACCGGGTGGCAGCACGAGGGGCCGACCAACTACACCACCTGGCTGCCGCCGACCGGCACCGTCCGGGGCATCGTGCTGTTCGTGGACTTCATCAACGCGGCCCCGGTCAGCGGGGAGCGGGCCGGCCGGACCAGCATGTTCGGCGCCGCCCCGAACGTGTTCACCCAGTCCTCGTACGGTGCGCTGAACCTCCAGTTGACCTTCGACACCACGTGGCGGCACATCCCGCAGACCCACGGCAGCTTCGCCGGCTACAAATCGAACTTCTCCATCCAGCGGTCGTACCTGGCCGCCGCGGTGGCCGCCGCGGACTCCGCGATCGACTTCAGCCTCTACCAGATCGTCTACGTGGTGCCGCCGAAGTCCGCGACGACCTTCGACATATCGCCGGCCTGGGTCGCGGCCCCCGGTGACGGAGTGACCGCCGACGGGGTCGAACTGCGCCATGCCGTCACCTTCGGTCAGGACGTCGACTACTGGGGCTACAAGATCCTCAACCACGAGACCGGGCACCTCTTCGGGCTGCCGGACCTCTACTCGTACAACTCGGCCGACAGCATCCACCGGGCGGTGGGCGGCTGGGACCTGATGGGCCTCATCTCCGCCCGGGCTCCCGACCTGTTCGCCTGGCACAAGTGGAAGGCGGGCTGGCTCACCGACTCCCAGATCGACTGCCGGACCACGACGGGGAGCGCGTCGGCGGTCCTGACCCCCCTGGGTACGACCGGTGGCACCAAGGCGGTGGTCGTCCACACCGGCGGGAACACCGCCGTGGTGGTGGAGAACCGGCAGATCAGCGCGCTCGACGTGTCGTCGGGTTGCTTCCAGCCCGGAGTGCTGGTCTACCGGGTGACCACCTCGGTGTTCAGCGGGGGTGCCTCGCCCGGCGGGAGCGTTCCCCCCATCGGCGGGCCCTTCCCGGTCGAGGTGGTCGACCGCACCCCGGGCTCGGATGTCACCAGTTGTGGCACGGACGAGAAGGCGCTGGTCAACGCCACCCTCACCGCGATCGGCCACACCGTCACCTACGGCGGGGTGACCGTGCAACTGACCGCCACCCCCGGGAACAACCGTCAGGTCTCCGTCACCGTCGTCTGATCCGCAGGTGACGCCGGTGGGCGTCGTGGGGGTGCCCCCGCCCGACCGGGCGGGGGCAGCCCTGTCCGCGTCGGCGTCGGGCTTTGCGGGGCCGCGCGGTGACTGTCGGTGTACGGCGTGCGGGACCGCACGACCTCCGCGCGGAGGTCTCCGCGCGGCGGGTTCAGTGGCTTCCCCGGGCGGCGCTATCGTGGACCGGCCTGATCTCGTGACCCATGATCCGATCCGGGGGGATTCCACGCATGGGCGATTCGTTCGCGCATCTGCACGTGCACACCGAGTACTCGATGCTCGACGGGGCGGCCCGGTTGAAGGACCTCTTCGCCGAGGCCAACCGGCTGGGGATGCCGGCGGTGGCGATCACCGACCACGGCAACATGCACGGCGCGAACGACTTCTACAAGCAGGCCATGGCGGCCGGGATCACCCCCATCCTGGGCGTCGAGGCGTACGTGGCGCCGGAGTCGCGCTATCACAAGGCGCGGGTCAAGTGGGGCCGGCCGGAGCAGAAGAGCGACGACATCTCCGGTAACGGCGCGATCACCCACAAGACCATGTGGGCGCGCAACGCGCAGGGCCTGAAGAACCTGTTCACCCTCAACTCCCGGGCCTCCATGGAGGGCCACTACGTCAAGTGGCCCCGGATGGACATGGAGCTGATCGCCGAGCACGCCGAGGGGATCATGGCGACCACCGGCTGCCCGTCCGGCGCGGTGCAGACCCGGCTGCGGCTCGGCCAGTTCGACGAGGCGCTCAAGGTCGCCGCCGCCTACCAGGACATCTTCGGCAAGGAGAACTACTTCCTGGAGATCATGGACCACGGGCTCTCCATCGAGCAGCGGGTCCGTGAGGATCTGATCACCATCGCCCGCAAGCTGGACATCCCGCCGGTGGTCACCAACGACTCGCACTACACCCACGAGGCGCAGGCCGAGGCGCACGACGTGCTGCTCTGCGTGCAGACCGGCAGCAACGTCGCCGACCCCAACCGGTTCCGGTTCGAGGGCGGCGGCTACTTCGTCAAGTCCGCCGACCAGATGCGCGCGGTCGACTCCTCGGAGTTCTGGCAGCAGGGCTGCCGCAACACCCTGCTGGTCGCCGAGAAGGTCGACCCGAGCGGGATGTTCGAGTTCCACAACCTGATGCCACGCTTCCCGGTGCCCGAGGGGGAGACCGAGGAGTCCTGGTTCCGCAAGGAGACGTTCAAGGGGTTGGCCCGCCGCTACCCCGGGGGCATCCCCGAGGGCCACGTGGTGCAGGCCGAGTACGAGCTGGGCGTCATCAACCAGATGGGCTTCCCGTCGTACTTCCTGGTGGTCGCCGACTTCATCCAGTGGGCCAAGAACCAGGGCATCGCGGTCGGCCCGGGGCGTGGCTCGGCAGCCGGTTCGCTGGTCGCGTACGCGTTGGGCATCACCGACCTGGACCCGATCCCGCACGGCCTGATCTTCGAGCGGTTCCTCAACCCCGAGCGGGTCTCGATGCCGGACGTCGACATCGACTTCGACGAGCGTCGGCGCGGCGAGGTGATCAAGTACGTCACCGACAAGTGGGGCGAGGACAAGGTCGCGCAGATCGCCACCTTCGGCACGATCAAAGCGAAGGCCGCGATCAAGGACTCGGCCCGGGTCCTCGGCTTCCCCTACGCGGTCGGCGACCGGATCACCAAGGCGATGCCCCCGGCGGTGATGGGCAAGGACATCCCGCTCACCGGCATCTTCGACCCCAAGCACCCCCGGTACGCCGAGGCCGGCGAGATCCGGGGCCTCTACGAGTCCGACCCGGACGTCCGCAAGGTGATCGACACCGCCAAGGGCATCGAGGGGCTGATCCGGCAGACCGGGGTGCACGCCGCCGGGGTGATCATGTCGGCCGAGCCGATCATCGAGCACATCCCGCTGACCCGCCGGGACGCCGACGGGGCGATCATCACCCAGTTCGACTACCCGACCTGCGAGTCGCTCGGGTTGTTGAAGATGGACTTCCTCGGCCTGCGCAACCTGACGATCATCGACGACGCGGTCAAGAACATCCAGCTCAACCACGGTCGGGAACTCGACCTGCTGGGCCTTGAGCTGGACGACAAGCCCGCCTACGAGCTGCTCGCCCGGGGCGACACCCTGGGCGTGTTCCAGCTCGACGGCGGGCCGATGCGTTCGCTGCTGCGGCTGATGAAGCCGGACAACTTCGAGGACATCTCCGCCGTGCTGGCGCTCTACCGGCCGGGCCCGATGGGTGTCGACTCGCACACCAACTACGCGCTGCGCAAGAACGGCCTCCAGGAGATCACCCCGATCCACCCGGAGCTGGAGGAGCCGCTGCGGGAGATCCTGGCGCCCACCCACGGCCTGATCGTCTACCAGGAGCAGGTGCAGCGCGCCGCGCAGATCCTCGCCGGCTACACCCTCGGCCAGGCGGACCTGCTGCGCCGGGCGATGGGCAAGAAAAAGAAGGAGATCCTCGACAAGGAGTTCATCCCGTTCCGGGACGGCTGCCGCGAACGCGGCTACTCCGACCAGGCCATCCAGGCGGTCTGGGACGTCCTGGTGCCGTTCGCCGGGTACGCCTTCAACAAGGCGCACTCCGCGGCGTACGGCCTGGTGTCGTACTGGACGGCGTACCTCAAGGCGCACTACCCGGCCGAGTACATGGCGGCGCTGCTGACCTCAGTCGGTGACGACAAGGACAAGATGGCGCTCTACCTGTCGGAGTGCCGCCGGATGCGCATCCAGGTGCTGCCGCCGGACGTGAACACCTCGGCCGGCCCGTTCACCCCGGTCGGCAAGGACATCCGCTTCGGCCTGGCCGCAGTCCGCAACGTCGGGGCGAACGTGGTCGCGGCGATCATGCGATGCCGCGAGGAGAAGGGCGAGTACGCCGACTTCTACGACTTCCTGTCCAAGGTCGACGCGGTGGTCTGCAACAAGAAGACCATCGAATCACTGATCAAGGCGGGTGCGTTCGACTCGCTGGGGCACACCCGCAAGGGCCTGCTCGCCGTGCACGCCGACGCCATCGACGCCTTCGCCGACGTCAAGCGCAAGGAGGCCGTCGGCCAGTACGACCTGTTCGGGGCGGGCTTCGGTGACGCCGACACCGGCAGCACCACCGTGATGCCGACCATCAGCGACGCGGAGTGGGACAAACGGGACAAGCTCGCCTTCGAACGCGAGATGCTCGGCCTCTACGTCTCCGACCATCCGCTGTTCGGGCTGGAACACGTCCTCGGCGCGGCGGCCGACACCACCATCGCCGCGCTGTCGGAGGAGGGCACCGTCCCGGACGGGGCGGTGGTCACCCTGGCGGGCATCCTCTCCGGCGTGCAGCGCCGGGTCACCAAGCAGGGGCGGGCCTGGGCGTCGGCGGCCCTGGAGGACCTGGCCGGCGGGGTGGAGACGCTGTTCTTCCCGAACACCTACGAGGTGATCGGCCAGTACATCGCCGAGGACGCGATCGTGGTGGTCAAGGGCCGGGTGGACCGGCGTGACGACACCCCCCGGATCATGGCGATGGACATGTCCATGCCGGACGTCAGCAGCACCCCCGGCAGTAAACCGGTGACGCTGACCATCCCGGTGCACCGCTGCACGCCACCGCTGGTGGAACGGCTCAAGGAGACCCTGGTGCTGCACCCGGGCGACACCGAGGTGCACGTCAAGCTGCTCAACGGCGGCAAGGTGACCACCCTGCGGCTCGGACCGTTCCGGGTGGCCGCCACCACCGCGCTGATGGGCGACCTCAAGAGCGTCCTCGGCCCCGCCAACGTCAGCTGACCCGCTGGCAGGTCAGCTCCACGTCGGTCGGCGGCAAGATCGTGCTCGATCCTTGTTCCGGTGGTTTCCCCCTGCGCGGATGCCACTACAACAAGGATCGAGCGGCCAGCGCGTCGTCCCCGCACGACAGCGCGGCGCTCGTCGCACAGACCGGCCGGTCGTCACTTGCCGCCGGTGACGATGCCCGGGTTGATGCACAGCCCGGGGGTGGAGCCGTTCTTCTCGGCGATCTCCAGGCAGCGGGACACCTTGTCGACCTTGGCGTTGGTCTCGGTGATCTGTTTCTGGATCTCGGCGTTCTTGCGGTCCTGTTCGAGGTTGCGGGTCTGGGCGAGCTTGTCCTGGAAGGCCTTGATGTTGCCCTCGGTCTTGTCGTCGTGGTTGACCCGGGTGATGGTGACGGACAGGATGTCGACGTCGCCGGAGAGCCGGCCCTCGGCGTTGCCCCGGATGCCCTCGGCGAACGGCTTCAGGTCGACGTTCAGGTTGCCCGTCCGGGCGTCGATCTTCTCCAGCGGGTTGTAGGTGGCGAAGGCGTCGTTGACCGCGCTGTCCAGCTGCACCCCCACCCGCTGGCCCCGGAAGCTCTCGAAGTCGCCCTTGTAGTCCATGAACTGCTTCGGCGCGTTCTCGGGCTTGACCTGCCACTCGATCAGCACTTCCACGCAGGCGTCGGCGAGGGTGCCGGTGCGGACCCGGACACACTGGTCGCCGCCGATGTGGTCGTACTTCTGCCGGCCGGCGTCCCACTCGCCGACCTTCTGCCAGGGGGCGACCCACTTCAGACCGGAGCCGGTGACCTCGCCGGTCGGCTTGTTGAAGCTGGTGACGATGCCGACCGAGCGGATCGGCACGGAGTGCGCGCTCGCTCCCACGCCGAAGAGCACTGTTCCGGCCAGGCAGCCGAGCGCGACCAGCGCGGCGATGCGCTTGACGCCCGGGTTGCGGGCGATGAGCAGCACCGCACCGGCGATCGCCAGCCCGATGGCGAGAATGACGGCGAACGTGAAGCCGACCGGCATGGAGGATCACCCTTCCGGGTTGGTCACAATGTTGATCTTCAACCTAGGGCACCCTGTCAAGCCCGGACCAGCACTGTGGCCTGCCGAGGCTCCCGCCACTGCCGTCCCGCCCGACCCAGGACCACGGCCAGGACCAGCGCCCGACCCAGGACCACGGCCAGGACCAGCGCCCGACCCAGGACCACGGCCAGGAGCAGGGCCCGACCCAGGGCCAGGGCGGACCAGGACCAGGACCAGGGCCCGGTCCGGGCCACCCGGCCCGGATTGGCGCTGACGCGCGGGCGGGGGGAGTGGCTAGCGTCGGTGGCATGGAGCTGGAACAGGCACGCGAGCTGTGGCAGCCGGAGCCGGGCTGGTTGAACACCGCCAGCTACGGGCTCCCACCCGAGCCGGTCTGGACGGCGGTGCAGGGCGCGCTGGCCGACTGGCGGGTGGGGCGTACCTCGTGGGAGGGGTGGGGAGAGGCGACCGGGCGGTCCCGGGAGGCCTTCGCCGGGCTGATCGGGGTGCCGGTGGCGGACGTCGCGGTGGCCAGCACCGTGTCGCAACTGCTCGCGCCGATCGCCGCCGCCCTGCCCGCCGGTGCCACCGTGGTCGTCCCGGAGGTCGAGTTCACCTCCAACCTGTTCCCCTGGCTGGTGCAGCAGGAGCGCGGGGTGCGGGTGCGTACCGTGCCGTTGGCTGGTCTGCGGGACGCGATCGACGCCGGCACCGACCTGGTGGCGTTCAGTCTGGTGCAGTCCGCCGACGGGGCCGTCGCCCCGTACGCCGAGATCGTGGCCGCCGCCCGCGTGCACGACGCGTTGGTGGTGGTGGACGCCACCCAGGCGTGCGGGTGGCTGCCGTTCGACGGGTCGCTGGCCGACGCGGTCGCGGTGGGGACGTACAAGTGGCTGATGTCGCCGCGCGGCTCGGCGTTGGCCTATCTGGCTCCGGCGCTGCGGGAGCGGATGCGGCCGGACGCCGCCGGCTGGTATGCGGGTAAGGACCCGCACTCCACCTACTACGGTCCGCCGCTGCGGTTGGCCGACGACGCCCGCC
Organism: Micromonospora sp. NPDC049257; assembly: GCF_040678915.1. NCBI lineage: Bacteria > Bacillati > Actinomycetota > Actinomycetes > Micromonosporales > Micromonosporaceae > Micromonospora > Micromonospora sp. NPDC049257. The sequence continues at coordinate 53,786 of NZ_JBFAQU010000034.1, read as the reverse complement.
GGTTCGACATCTCCCCGGCCTGGTTCAGCTGGGTGGGCACCGCGCCGGCCCTGGAACTGGTCGCCGCGCTCGGCCCGGCGGTGATCGGCGCGTACGACGTGGGGTTGGCTAACCGCTTCCTGGCCGGGCTGGGTAGACCACCGGGGCGCAGCGCGATCGTCGCGGTGGAGGTGCCCGACGCGCGGCAGCGGCTGGCGCGGGCCGGGGTCCGGGCGGCGGTGCGCGCCGGGCAGGTCCGGGTCGCGTTCCACCTCTACACCACCGAGGCGGACGTGGACCTGGCGTTGACGGCGTTGACGGACTGAGCCGCCGCAGATAATCCACCGACGGCGCATCCAGACCGTGCCGTCCGGGCGAATCCCCTGGTAATGGTGAGCTACCCGGGGGTGCGTCTGGTGTTGACAGATCCGATGCCGGTGGAGGCCGTCGAGACGACCCGCAGGCGGCTCGCGGCAGCCGCCGAGGACCTCGACGCCAACCTGGTCGCCGCGCTGGTGCTGGAGTTCGCCGCCGACGCCGGGGTGGGGGCGGCCTGGGAACGGCTCTGCGTGCCGATGCTGGCCGGGCTGCGGGGGCGCGACGCCGCCGAGATCGCCGTCGAGCACGCCCTGTCCGAGGGCATCCGGATCGGGCTGGACGTGCACCGCCGTGCTCCCGTCCGGCGGTTGCGCGCCGACGGTGTGCTGCTCGCCGGTGCCGAGCACGAGGCGCACTGCCTGGGCCTGCACGCGGTGGCCGCCGCGCTGCGCGAGCAGGGTCGGGGCTGCCTGCACCTGGGGCCGGACCTGCCCTGGGCGGCGCTGCGTTCCGCCGTGCTGCGGGCCCGTCCGCGGGTCGTGGTGGTCTGGTCGCAGACGCCGGTCACCGGCCGCGCGTACCGTCTGGTCCGCTTCGGCCGCGATGTCCCGGGGGTACGCGTGTACGCCGCCGGGCCGGGCTGGATCGGGCCCCTGCCACCCCCGGCGACCCGGTTGACCAGCTTCTCCGCTGCCCTGGCCGCGTGCGGTGTGCCGGCCTGAGTCGCGCTTCGACCGTCCAGGGTGGCGTGACCCGCACCACATCCGATACGAACCGGTGCCGTATCGAAACATCCCCCTCGTAAGGTGAGTGTCGTTACGAGTCTGCCCCGTATCGTATTGCCGGTACGGGTGAACCGGGGGGAGCACCGGAGCGTATGCAACCGCACGAGAACACCGGACATCCGAGACGATGGGCGATCCTCGGCGTGCTGGTGGTCAGCCTGCTCGTCGTCGTCCTCGACAACACCATCCTCAACGTCGCGCTGCGTACCCTGGCCGACCCGGTGCACGGTCTCGGGGCCAGCCAGGGCGAGCTGGAATGGGCGATCAACTCCTACACCCTCGTCTTCGCCGGCCTGCTGTTCACCTTCGGGGTGCTCGGGGACCGGGCCGGCCGCCGCCGGTTCCTGCTCATCGGCCTGGTCCTGTTCGGCCTGTCGTCCCTGCTGTCGGCGTACGCGCAGAGCCCCGGCCAGCTGATCGCGGCCCGCGCCCTGATGGGCATCGGTGGCGCGGCGATCATGCCGGTCACCCTGTCGATCATCTCCAACGTGTTCGACCCCCGGGAACGGGGCCGCGCGATCGGCGTCTGGGCCGGCGCGGTCGGCCTGGCGGTGGCGATCGGCCCGATCCTCGGCGGCGTGCTGCTGGAGCACTTCTGGTGGGGCTCGGTCTTCCTGATCAACGTGCCGGTGGTGGTACTCGGCGTGCTGCTGGTCGCCCTGCTGGTGCCCGAGTCCCGCGACCCCCGGCCCGGCCGGGTCGACATCCTCGGCGTGCTGCTGTCGGTCGTCGGACTGGTCGCGCTGACCTACGGCATCATCGACGGCGGCGAGCACGGCTTCGGCCGGCCCACGGTCTGGGCCGCCATCCTGGGCGGAGTGGCGGTGCTGGCCTGGTTCGTCGAGCACGAGCGGCGCAGCGACCACCCGTCGCTGGACGTCCGGCTGTTCCGGGTGCCCCGGTTCGCCGCGCCGGTGGCGATCGTCGGCCTGGTCTTCTTCGCCGCGATGGGCGTGATGTTCTTCAGCTCGTTCTACATGCAGCTGGTCCGGGGCTACAGCCCGTTGGAGACCGGCCTGTTCTTCCTGCCGTTCGCCGGGGCCCAGCTGGTCTTCGCGCCGCGCAGCGCCGCGATGGTGCGCCGGTACGGCGGCCGGGCGGTCGCCACGGTCGGCCTGGTGCTGACCTCCGTGGCGCTGGCAGCCTTCGCCTTCATCGACGTCGACACGCCGATCTGGGTGGTGCTGGTGGCCTTCTTCCTCCAGGGCGTCGGGATGGCGAACATCATGCCCCCGGCCACCGAGTCGATCATGTCGGCGCTGCCCCGGGAGAAGGCCGGCGTCGGCTCGGCGGTCAGCAACACCGTCCGCCAGGTCGCCGGCGCGCTGGGCGTCGCGGTCCTCGGCTCGGTGCTGTCCGCCGTCTACCGGCAGGACATCGCCGCGACCGTCGACAGCCTGCCCGCCCCCGCCCGGGAGGCGGCCACCGAGTCGGTCTCCGGGGCGTACGCGGCGGCGGCGCAGGTCGGCCCGGCGGCACCGAAGCTGATCGCGGCGGCCAACGACGCGTTCGTCTCGGCCATGCACTGGGCGGCGGCGATCTCCGCGGTGGTGGCCGCCCTCGGCATCCTCATCGTGCTGCGCTGGATGCCGGGCCGCACCGCCACGGCCACCGACGCGACGCCGGTGGCGGAGCGGGAACTGGCCGCAACCACATAGGGCCGGGAACAATGTCTGACATGAACCCCACCGCCGATGCTCCGCGGTCGCCCGGGCGACCGCGGAGCGTCCGCGCGGACGAGGCCATCATCGAGGCCACCCTGGACCTGCTCGCCGAGGGCAGCACCCTCGAGGCACTGTCGATCGAGGCGATCGCGGCCCGCGCCGGGGTGGGCAAGGCCACCATCTACCGCCGCTGGCCCGGCAAGGACGCCCTGCTGCTCGACGCCCTGCGCCGGCTCAAGGGGGTGGTCCCCCAGCCGGCCGGGCACTCCGTGCGCGACGACCTGGTGCTGCTGGTCGGTGCGGTCGGGCACAACATCGACCCCCGGGCCGAGCGGATCATGCCGTGCCTGGTGCCCGAGGTGAACCGCAGCCCGGACCACTTCCAGCTCTACCAGAACATCATCGAGCCCCGCCGCAAGATCATGCGGGAGGTGCTCCGCCGGGGCGTGGCCACCGGCGAACTGCGCGCCGATCTCGACATCGAGGTGGCCATGGCGCTGCTCACCGGGCCGATGCTGGTCCAGCGGCTGCTGCGCTGGCATCCGGAGCTGGACGACCGGTTGCTCCCCGAACGGGTCGTCGACGGCGTGCTCGACGGCCTGCGTACCCGCTGAGCCCCACCGGCGGGCGGCGTGTCCGCCCACCGGCGTGTCGGGGTGGACCAGTAGGGTGTCGAACACCCGTACTGTCGAGGGGCCTGGAGGAGACGGCGTGCGTGTGCTGGGCGTCGACCCGGGGCTGACCCGGTGCGGGGTCGGCGTGGTCGAGGGCGTGCCGGGCCGCCCCTGCTCGCTGGTCGCCTACTACGTCGTCTACACCGATCCCGCCGACGACCTGTCGCTGCGCCTGCTGCACCTGGACCGGTCGTTGACCGACCTGGTGGCCGAGCACCGGCCCGACGCGGTCGCCGTGGAGCGGGTGTTCAGCCAGCACAACGTGCGCACCGTGATGGGCACCGCCCAGGCCAGCGGGATCGCCGTGCTGGCCGGGGCGCGGGCCGGGCTGCCGGTGCAGACCTACACGCCGAGCGAGGTCAAGGCCGCGGTGACCGGGTCCGGTCAGGCCGACAAGAAGCAGATGACCGCCATGGTCACCCGGCTGCTGCGGCTGGCCGAGCCGCCCAAGCCGGCCGACGCGGCGGACGCCCTGGCCCTGGCCATCTGCCACGTGTGGCGGGGCGGCACCCGGTCCAAGCTGGCCGAGGCCGCCGACCGGGTACGACGAGGAGGAGCACGATGATCGCCAGCGTGCGCGGCACGGTGACCGCGACCGGTCCGGACCATGCCGTGGTGGAGGTCGGGGGGATCGGCCTGGCGGTGCAGTGCGCCCCCGGCACCCTGGCCGAGCTGCGGGTCGGCCAGCCGGCCCGGCTCGCCACCAGCCTGGTGGTCCGGGAGGACTCGCTCACCCTCTACGGCTTCGCCGACGACGACGCCAAGCAGCTGTTCGAGCTGCTCCAGACGGCCAGCGGGGTCGGCCCGCGGCTGGCCCAGGCGGTGCTGGCCGTGCACACCCCGGACGCGGTGCGCAAGGCCATCGCCAACGCCGACACCGCCGCCCTGACCCGGGTCCCGGGGATCGGCAAGAAGGGCGCCGAGCGGCTGGTCCTGGAGCTGCGTGACCGGATCGGCCCGGTGCCGGTGGGGCCCGACGGCGCGGCCGGGGTGACCGCCGGGGCCTGGCCGGACCAGGTCCGCCAGGCGCTGGTCGGGCTCGGCTGGACGGCCGGGCAGGCCGACCAGGCGGTGGCTGCGGTGGCGGAGACCGTCGACGGCCCCACCCCGCCGGTGCCGGTCCTGCTCAAGCAGGCCATCCGACTGCTCGGTCGGACCCGGTGACCGCCGTGGCGCGGTCGGGGTCGGGGTGGCCGGCATGACCGGCGACGGCCTCGTCTCGGCGTACGCCGACGACGCGGAGCGGGACGCCGAGGTCAGCGTCCGGCCGAAGCGGCTCGACGAGTTCATCGCCCAGCACCGGGTCCGCGACCAGCTCGACCTGCTGTTGCAGGGCGCGATGCGGCGCGGCGCCCCACCCGACCACATCCTCCTGTCGGGGCCTCCTGGCCTCGGGAAAACGACGTTGGCCAATATCGTGGCCGCCGAGCTGGGTTCCGGTATCCGGGTGACCAGCGGGCCGGTGATCGAGCGCTCCGGCGACCTGGCCGCCATCCTGACCAGCCTCGCCGAGGGCGACGTGCTGTTCATCGACGAGATCCACCGGATCGCCAAGCCGGCCGAGGAGCTGCTCTACAGCGCGATGGAGGACTTCCGGGTCGACGTGATCGTCGGCAAGGGGCCGGGGGCCACCGCGATCCCGCTGGACGTGGAGCCGTTCACCCTGGTCGGTGCCACCACCCGGTCCGGCCTGCTGACCGGTCCGATGCGGGACCGGTTCGGTTTCGTCGCGCACCTCGACTTCTACTCCCCGGCCGACCTGGAGGCGTTGCTGCACCGGTCGGCGCGCATCCTGGGCGTGCCGATCACCCCGGAGGGGGCGGTGGAGATCTCCGGCCGGTCCCGGGGCACGCCCCGGATCGCCAACCGGCTGCTGCGCCGGGTGCGCGACTACGCCGAGGTCCGGGCCGAGGGGGTGGTCACCCTGGAGACCGCGCGCGCTGCCCTGACCGTCTACGACGTGGACGCCCTGGGGCTGGACCGGCTGGACCGGGCGGTGCTGACCGCGCTGGTCGACTCGTTCCGGGGCGGGCCGGTGGGCCTGTCCACCCTGGCGGTGGCGGTGGGGGAGCAGCCGGACACGGTGGAGGAGGTCTGCGAGCCGTTCCTCGTCCGCGCTGGACTGCTGGCCCGTACGCCCCGGGGGCGGGTGGCCACCGAGGCGGCCTGGCGGCACCTCGGCCGGACACCACCAAATGGTACATTTGGCATGGAAGCCCCCGCTGTGCCTGATCTGTTCTCGAACGCGCCCGATCCACCGTGATCTGAACGTGATCTGCGCCGCATTCGGCGTTCCCAGGTGCAGGGATTAGACTCGCCGCGGTCTGTACAGGATGTGAATATCCGCCTCCGCTCCGGCGCGCACCGCGCCGAACGGGGGCCAATGGGAAGGTCGCACACCGTGCTTTACGCAGCACAGTCCGGCGGAGGCGCCGGCAGTCTGACGCCGATCATCATGATCGCCCTGCTCTTCGGGGTCATGTACTTCATGATGATCCGGCCGCAGCAGAAGCGCCGCCGCGAGGCCGAGGCCATGCAGTCCGCGCTCGGCCCCGGTGACGAGGTCGTCACCATCGGCGGGCTCTACGGCACGGTCGTGGGCGTCGAGGACGACACCGTGCTGCTGGAGGTGGCCCCCGGCGTGCAGTCCCGTTACGCCCGGCCGGCCATCGCCCGGGTGGTCACCCGGGCGGAGCGTCCGGAGGCCGACGAGCCGGTCATCGAGGACGCGGAAGCCGTCAAGGAGTGAGTGTCCGCCCGCCCCGCCGGGGTGGGCGTGACAGGACAACTGGATAGGTGGGCCGGTCCCCGGGGCCGGCACGCGCGCCCCGCCGTCCGACGCCCCCACGTCGGCGGTGGTACGCCGTGCCGCACGGTCGGGAGCGGTCCGCGCAGAGCACGTCGGGGCGGGAACCCCGCTCCGACCTCGTCGCCGCTGCGCCGGCGGCGCGACCGTTACAGGGAGACAGACAGCCGTGGCACCACCTCAGGGACAGATGCGCCCCGGGCGGCAGCTCGCCGTGCTCGGGATCATCTTCGTCGTCCTCTATTCCTTGGTGTTCTTCTCGGGCGGCGCCAGCGGTAGCTGGAAGGACCGGTTGGAGCCACGGCTCGGCCTGGACCTCATCGGTGGCACCCGGCTGACGCTGGAGGCGACCAACAGCATCGACGGCAAGCCCCCGACGTCGGCCAACCTGGAGGAGGCCCGGCAGATCATCGAGAGCCGGGTCAACGCCTACGGGGTGGCCGAGGCCGAGGTGGTCACCGAGGGCAACCGGAACATCGTCATCTCCCTGCCCGGTGAGAACCGGGAGCTGACCGACGTCGGCAGCGCCGCGGAGCTGCGCTTCCGCAAGGTGCTCAAGGCCGCCGACGGCAGCGGTACGGTCGCCGCTCCGGCTCCGTCCGGCAGTGCGTCGCCGGCCCCGTCGGGTAGCGCCTCCCCGGCTCCGTCGGGCAGCGCGTCGCCGAAGGCCTCCGGCAGTGCGGCGCCGAAGGTGACCGGTTCGCCGAGCGCCGGTGGGCAGGGTGGTGGCGCCCCCGCGCCGAGCGCCAGCCCGAGCGCCTCCCCGTCCGGGTCGGCCTCGCCGAGCGCCCCGGCCGCCTCGCCCAGCGCCACCGAGGCGCCGGTGTCGCAGAGCATCGAGGAGCAGCGCAAGGCCGTCGAGAAGAAGGTCGGTGCACCGGCCTGGGCCGCCGCGAGCGGGCTCCAGGCTCCGGCCGACCTGGCCACCAACCCGGCCCTGGCGGAGACGCTCAAGCCGTTCGGCACGCTCTCCCCGCAGGAGATCGCGGTGCTGAGCCCGCAGATGCAGTTCAACGTGCCGACCATCACCTGCGCCCAGCTCGACAAACGGCCCCCCGCGTCGATCAAGGACGAGAAGCAGCAGGCGGTCGCCTGTGAGGGTGGTGCGGCGAAGTACCTGCTCGACCAGGCCAAGGTGCTCGGCACCGACGTCAAGGACGCCAACGCCGTCCTCGACCAGGCCAGCACCTGGGTGGTCAGCCTGAACTTCACCGGCGACGGCCAGTCCAAGTGGACCGAGCTGACCCGGGAGGCGTTCAACAACACCGGCGGCGGCTGCGACCAGACGGCCCTGGGCCAGGACGGCAAGTGCCGGGTGGCCGTGGTGCTGGACAACGAGATCGTCTCCTCGCCCGAGATCCAGGGCGTGCTGACCGGCGACTCGCAGATCACCGGCAGCTTCGACAACACGTCGGCCAACGCGCTGGCCAGCCAGCTGCGCTACGGCGCGCTGCCGGTCACCTTCGTGCCGCAGGAGCAGCAGAACGTCACCGCGACGCTGGGCGACAGCCACCTGCGGGCCGGTCTGCTGGCCGCCGGCATCGGCATGCTGCTGGTCATCATCTACTCGTTCTTCTACTACCGGCTGCTCGGCTCGGTCATCTTCCTGAGCCTGGTGCTCTCCGCGTTGCTGGTCTTCGGCGCGCTGGTGGTGCTCGGCCGGTCGATCGGCTTCACTCTCACCCTCGCCGGCATCGCCGGCATGATCGTCTCGCTCGGTGTGGCGGCGGACTCGTTCGTCATCTACTTCGAGCGGCTCAAGGACGAGATCCGGGAGGGGCGCAGCCCGCGTAGCGCGGTGGGCCGGGCCTGGATCCGGGCCCGCCGGACGATCATCTCGGCCAACGCGATCACCCTGATGTCCGCCGTGGTCCTCTACATCGTCTCGGTCGGCACGGTGAAGGGCTTCGCCTTCGCCCTCGGCCTGGCGACCGTCCTCGACCTGGTGGTCGTCTTCCTCTTCCGGCACCCGATCATGACGATGTTCGCCCGGACCCCGGCGTTCCTGTCGCCCCGGGTCAGCGGCCTCGGTCGGGCCCTGCCAGCCCGTTCGGCCGACCCGGCCACCGCCCGCAACTCGCGCGTCAAGGAGGCCTGAGATGGCTAAGAGTGGTCTGGCGTCCCGGCTCTACCGGGGCGAGGCCGGTCTCAACATCGTCGGCCGGCGCAAGTTGTGGTTCACCGTCGCCGGCGTGCTGGTGCTGATCGCCGTGCTCAGCTTCGCGGTGCGCGGCTTCAGCCTGGGCATCGAGTTCGCCGGCGGCAACTCGTTCCAGGTGCCGGCCAGCGTCGGCACCCTGGACCAGGCCGAGGGCAAGGTCAACGACGCGCTGGCGGCCGAGGGCGGCGGCGCCGAGGTGGTGACCGCGCAGAAGGTCGGCAGCACCAGCGGCGAGTACTACGAGCTGCGCACCTCGCAGCTCAGCGCCGACCAGGCCAACGCGGTCAAGGCCGAGATGGCGCAGGAGTTCGGCATCAACGCCGACCAGATCAGCGGCAGCCAGGTCAGCGAGGCCTGGGGCAGCCAGGTGACCTCCCGGGCGCTGCTCGGCCTGATCATCTTCGTCCTGGTGGTGGCGGCCTACCTGGTGCTGCGCTTCGAGTGGCGGATGGCGGTCGCGGCGATCATCTCGCTGTTCATGAACCTGATCCTCACCGCCGGCATCTACTCGCTGGTCGGCTTCGAGGTGACCCCGTCGACGATCATCGGGTTCCTCACCATTCTGGGCTTCGCGCTCTACGACGTGGTGGTGGTCTTCGACAAGGTCCAGGAGAACACCCGGGGCATCACGGCCAACAACAACCAGACCTACGGCGAGGCGGCCAACCTGGCGCTCAACCAGAGCCTGATGCGGTCGTTGAACACCTCGGTGGTCGCCCTGCTCCCGGTCGGCGGTCTGCTCTTCATCGGTGCCGGCCTGCTCGGCGCGGGCACCCTGAAGGACCTGGGCCTGGTGCTCTTCGTCGGTATGGCGATGGCGTTCCTGACCTCGATCCTGCTGTCCACCCCGTTGCTGGTGCTGCTCAAGAACTATGACCCGCGCATCGAGGCGCACACCAAGCGGGTGCTGGCCCGGCGGGGCGCGATCGCCCGGGGCGAGGTCGTCCCGCGTGGCGCGGCCCGGCAGGCGGCCGGCGACGACGCTGCCGACGAGCCGATCGACCCCGAGGCGGCGGCCCTGGCCGGCAGCGCGCCGAAGGTCGGTTCCCGGCCGGCGGCCAAGCGGGCGACCGGTGCCCGGGGTGGTCGTCCCAGCGGCGGCGGGGGCAACCGCCCCGGTGGCGCGAAGCGGCGCTGACCGACGGGCGACCCGCCACACGTCGAGTCGACGGCGTCCGCCATGCTGTGCGAGCAGCATGGCGGACGCCGTCGTCGTAGCGAAGGAGAATCGACCATCGTGACGGAGACCCACAGCACCGCGGTACGGGGAGACAGCGGCCCGCAGGTCGCCCGGCTGGTCGCCAGCCGGGTGCTGGACGTGCCGGACTTCCCCAAGCCCGGTGTCCTGTTCAAGGACCTGATGCCGTTGTTCGCCGACGGCGACGTGTTCCGCGAGGTGATCGACGGCATCATCGACCACCACGGGCGGGACAGCTTCGACATCGTGGTCGGCATCGAGGCCCGGGGCTTCGTGATCGCCGCCGCGATCGCGTACGCGACCGGGATGGGGGTGGTGCCGGTGCGCAAGGCGGGCAAGCTGCCCCGGCCGGCGTACTCGGCCTCCTATGCCCTGGAGTACGGCGAGGCGACGCTCGAGGTGCACCAGGACGCCTTCACCGCCGGGCACCGGGTGCTGGTGGTCGACGACGTGCTGGCCACCGGTGGCACCGCCGAGGCGACCCTCGATCTGGTCGAGCGGGCCGGTGGCACGGTGGCCGGGTTCACCGTACTGCTGGAGTTGGGTTTCCTGGGTGGGCGGGAGCGGCTCGCCGGGCGTCCGGTCCATGCCCTGCTGACCGTGTGACGCCCGGTCGTCCCGCCGACCTGGGACGGACCGTCCGGCGGAGCGGCACGGCACCTACCGTGCGGGTAGCATTGCCCATTGCTGACCGGGCGATCACCCGTCCGGGCGGCGGGCAGGGCGTCGGCCGGGGGCCGGCGGGTAACGCCATCGGCCCCGACGGCGGCCGATGGGAACATGCCGGCGCGACGGCCGGTTGGAAGACAGGCGTCGGCCGCACGGCCGGCGTGGTCCCGGCGATCGGTGAGGAGGCCGGTGTCCCACGATGTCGTCCCTCCGGTGGAGGGCACGGTGCACCCGACAGGCGACGCTGACGGCGCGGTGACCGCTCGGAAGAACGACCCACCGGTCGGCCCGGCGGGGGTCGGCGACGACGTCGGTGCCACGCTCGACGGCATGGCAGCCGGGGCGGCGCTCGACGACGACCCGTCCCCGAGCGCCGGTTTCGCGTTGTCCAACGCGCCGACCGGGCGTCGGGTGCGGGCGCGGCTGGCCCGGTTCAACGCCCCCTGGCAGAGTTCCCAGGTCAGCGAGGTGCTCGAACCGCTGATCGCCAGCCACCGGGAAAACCACCCCAAGGCGGATGCCCGGCTGCTCCAGCGTGCCTTCGACACCGCCGCGCGGTGGCACTCCGGTCAGTACCGCAAGTCCGGTGACCCGTACATCACCCACCCGCTGGCGGTGGCGACCATCCTGGGCAACCTGGGAATGGACACCACCACGCTGGTGGCGGCGCTGCTGCACGACACGATCGAGGACACCGAGTACACCCTCGACCAGATGCGCACCGACTTCGGTCCCGAGGTCACCCTGCTCGTCGACGGCGTGACGAAGCTGGACAAGGTCAAGCTGGGCGACGCAGCCAAGGCGGAGACGATCCGCAAGATGGTCGTGGCGATGGCGAAGGACCCCCGGGTCCTGGTGATCAAGCTGGCCGACCGGCTGCACAACATGCGGACGCTGTCCTTCCTGCCGGCGCCCAAGCGGGAGCAGAAGGCCAAGGAGACGCTGGAGATCCTGGCTCCGCTGGCCCACCGCCTCGGTATGAACACGATCAAGTGGGAGCTGGAGGACCTGGCCTTCGGCACCCTGTTCCCCAAGCGCTACGAGGAGATCCTCCGGCTGATCGGGGAGCACCAGCCGCAGCGGGAGTCGCTGCTCAAGCAGGTCACCCAGAAGGTCGGCACCGACCTCAAGGCCGCGAAGATCAAGGCGGAGACGACCGGCCGGCCGAAGCACCTCTACTCGATCTACCAGAAGATGATCGTGCGGGGGCGGGACTTCAACGACATCTACGACCTGGTCGGGGTGCGCATCCTGGTCGACACGGTGCGGGACTGCTACGCGGCGTTGGGGGTCATCCACGCCAACTGGCAGCCGGTGCCGGGCCGGTTCAAGGACTACATCGCGATGCCCAAGTTCAACATGTACCAGTCGTTGCACACGACGGTCATCGGGCCCACCGGCAAGCCGGTGGAGATGCAGATCCGCACCTACGCGATGCACCGCACCGCCGAGTTCGGTATCGCCGCGCACTGGAAGTACAAGGAGCACAAGGGCACCCAGATCGTCGGCCCGCCCGCGCACATCGACGAGATGACCTGGCTGCGGCAGCTGCTGGACTGGCAGCGGGAGGCCGCCGACCCGTCGGAGTTCCTCGACGCGTTGCGCTTCGACCTGTCCAGCCAGGAGGTGTACGTCTTCACCCCCAAGGGGGACGTCATCCCGCTGCCGACCGGGTCGACGCCTGTGGACTTCGCGTACGCGGTGCACACCGAGGTCGGGCACAAGTGCATCGGGGCACGGGTCAACGGCAAGCTGGTGCCGTTGGAGTCGGCGCTGTCCAACGGCGACGTGATCGAGATCTTCACCTCGAAGTCCGACACGGCCGGTCCGACGCAGGACTGGCTGAGCTTCGTCAAGAGCCCCCGGGCGCGTACCAAGATCCGCCAGTATTTCAACAAGGAGCGGCGTGAGGAGGCGATCGAGGCCGGTAAGGACTCGATCGTCAAGGCGATGCGCAAGCAGGGCATGCCGTTGCAGCGGATGCTCACCTCCGACGCGTTGATGGCGATCGCCCGGGACCTGCACCTCGCCGACGTCGCGTCGCTCTACGCGGCGGTCGGCGACAGCCAGGTGTCGGCGCAGTCGGTGGTGCAGAAGCTGATGGCCGCGTACGGCGGCGAGGAGGGCGCGGCGGAGGACATCGCCGAGACCGCCGTCGCCACCCGTCCGCCGCACAGCCGGCAGAACAGCAGCGATCCCGGGGTGGTGGTGCGGGGCGTCAGCGACGTCTGGATCAAGCTGGCCCGGTGCTGCACGCCGGTGCCCCCGGATTCGGTCTTCGGGTTCGTCACCCGTTCCGGCGGGGTCAGCGTGCACCGCGACGACTGCGCCAACGCCGAGGACCTGCGGGCCCAGGCCGAGCGGGTGGTCGAGGTCAGCTGGAAGCTCACCTCCGCCTCCACGTTCCTGGTGGCCATCCAGGTGGAGGCACTCGACCGGCACAAGCTGCTGGCCGACGTCACCCGGGTGCTCTCCGAGGAGCGGGTCAACATCCTGTCGGCGACGGTCACCACCACCCGGGACCGGGTGGCGGTGAGCCGGTTCAGCTTCGAGATGGCCGACCCGAAGCACCTGGGGCACCTGCTGGCCGCCGTCCGCAAGGTCGACGGGGTCTTCGACGCCTACCGGGTCACCTCCGGCGCCTGACGGGCCTGGGACCCCACCGGGCGGACCACCCGACCGCCTCCGGATCCGTGGGTCCGTAGGGTCCCCGGGAGTGTTGCGGACACCGGGGTAACGAAAGCGCCCGCCGGCTCAGCCGGCGGGCGCTTCGTCGTACGGTGCGGTCAGCCCTCGATGTCGCTCATGGTCAGCTTGGTGATGGTGACCTCCTTCTTGGGGTGGCCACCCCCCGCCTGCTGGGCGTACGCCTTGTCGTCGCCGGCCGCCCCGACCTGCTTGACCAGGTCCATTCCGGAGGTGACGGTGCCCAGCACTGTGTATTTCGCGTCGAGCTGCGAGTCGCCGTAGACGATGAAGAACTGACTGCCGGTGCTGCCCGGCTGCCCGGAGTTGGCCATCGCGATGACGCCCTCCGGGTAGGGGGGCCGCTTGTCGGTCGGCAGGTTCTCCTCGGCGAGGCCGTAGCTCGGCCCGCCGGTGCCGTCGGTCTGCCGCCAGCCGGCGCCGGTCGCGCTCGGGTCACCGCACTGGAGCACCTTGATGCCCTCGGTCACCAGCCGGTGGCACTTGGTGTTGTCGAAGAAGCCCTTGCTGGCCAGGTGGGTGAAGCTGCCGGCGGTGCAGGGCACCTTGGTCCGGTCGAGCTTGGCGACGATCGGGCCCAGGTTGGTCTCCAGGGTCATCGTCTGGGTGCCCTTGTTGGCCTGCTGGTTGGGGGGCAGCCCGACGTCCTTGATCTGGGCGGGCCGGCCCTCCTTGGGCGCCTCGGTATAGGTGCACTGCGAGAAGCCCTCGGTGCTGGCGGTCTGCTGCTTGTTGTCGTCGTCATCACCGCCGAGGCTGGTCGCCAACCAGACGGTGCCGGCGACCACGAGCACCAGGATCGCGGCGGCCCCGACGATCGCCTGCGTCTGCCGGCGCTTGCGGGCCTTGGCCGAACGTTCGGCCATCTCCCGCTCAAGTCGGGCCCGCGCCGCCGCGCGCTGCCGCTCTCTCGTGGACGTCACGGTCACTCCTCCTGGGCTTTCTCTGGCGCGGCGTGGCCGCAGGTACGGGTGGTGGGCCGGCTCAGCCGGCGCTGGGGCTGGCCGCCGGGGACGCGGCCGGGGAACCGGTCGCCGGAGCCGGCGCGGCCTGCGCCTCGCCGACGGTCAGCTTGCGGATCAGCACGTCGGTCTTGGGCTTGACCTTGGCGCCCGCCCCGTTGTCCACGGTCGGCTGGGCGCCGATCTTCTCGACCACGTCGAGGCCGCCGGTGATCCGGCCGATGATCGGGTACGCCGGCTGGGCCGGGCTGGAGTCCTTGAAGAAGATCAGGAACTGGCTGCCGTTGGCGCCCGGCGGGTTGCTGATCATCGCGACCGTGCCCTTGGGGTAGGTCGGCGGCTGCCCGGGCGGCGGGCTGGCCGAGGGGCTCGCCTCGGGCGCGGTCGGCACGTTCTCGTTGTAGAACGAGTAGCTGGGGCCGCCCAGGCCGGTGCCGCTCGGGTCGCCGCAACGCAACGCACCCTCGGTGGTGATCTCGTGGCACTTGGTGTTGTCGTAGAACGACTTGCCGGCCAGGTGGGCGATGCTCGCCCCGGCGCACGGCGCCGCGGCGAGGTCAAGCTCGGCGGTGACCGGGCCGCCCTGGTCGGTGTCGATCGTCATGGTGCGTACCCCGGTGGTGGGCAGACCGGTGGTGGCCGGGGTGCCGACGTCCTTGAGGTTGGTGTTGGCGGCCGCGTCCTGCGGCGTCCAGAGGCAGACGTCCTCGGCGGCCTTCTGCTCGGGGTCGCTGTCGAAGGCACCCAGCCCCCAGGCCGCGCCGGCCACGATCAGCACCAGCACCACGGCCGCACCGACCCCGGCCTGGATCTGCCGACGCCGTCGGGCGGCGGCGGCCCGCCGGGCCAACTGCCGGTCGAGCTTCTCCCGCGCGAGCTTGCGCTGCCGGTCCCTGCTGGAAGCCACCCGTGCTCCCCTCCTCTACCCTGGTCGTCACCGGCGGTCGGGCCGTACGCGCCACGATGTCCGCAGGTGCGCCACGCCACACGCCCGCCAGAGTGTACGGGTACCCGCTGTGAAAGTGGTGTACGAGGGCCGGCCTGGGTTTATCAAAGTGCGTCACTGTGCCGTACGAGGCCCGTGGTGCGGGTGGGCGCGGATGTCGGCTCGCGCCGACGACTAGGCTGCCCAGGAGACGGACGACTCGAACGAAAGGGGAGCGGACGTGCTCGTGGCCGGCTTTCCCGCGGACGCCTTCGGCACCAACTGCTACGTGGTGGCGACCGCGCCGGGGGAGCAGTGCGTGGTGGTCGACCCCGGTATCGGGGTGCTCGACCGGCTCGACGCCGTGCTCGCCGAGCACCGCCTGCACCCGGCCGCCGTGCTGCTCACCCACGGCCATCTCGACCACACCTTCTCCGTCGCCCCGGTCTGCGGCGCGCGCGGCATCCCGGCGTACGTCCACCCGGAGGACCGGGAGCTGCTGGCCGACCCGACCAAGGCGCTGTCGATGGACCTCACCGCGCTGTTCGGCGGCCGGCTGCCGTACACCGAGCCGGACGACGTCGCGGAGCTGACCGACGGGGCGACGCTGGCGCTGGCCGGCCTGGAGATCACCGTCGACCACGCGCCGGGCCATACCGGCGGGTCGGTGCTGTTCCGGCTGCCCGGCACCGGCTCGCCCTGGGAGGCCGACCAGCTCTGCCTCTCCGGTGACGTGCTCTTCGCCGGCTCGATCGGTCGCACCGACCTGCCCGGCGGCAGCATGCCCCGGATGCTGGCCAGCCTGCGGGAGAAGGTCCTCCCGTTGGCCGACGACACGGTCGTGCTGCCCGGCCACGGCCCGAGGACCACCATCGGCCGCGAGCGGGTGCGCAACCCGTACCTGGTCGACGTGGCGGGCCCCGGTGGCGCACGTCCGGCCGCGCCCACCCGCGGCCTCTAGCTTCTCCTCCGCGCCGCGCGCGGACCTTTCGCTCTCACCGCGCCCGGCGCGGACCCGCAAGGAGTACGCCATGAGCAAGCCCACGCCCCTGTCCGGCTTCCCGGAGTGGACCACGTCGCAGCGGATGATCGAGCAGTTCGTCCTCGACCGGATCCGGCACACCTTCGAGCTGTACGGGTTCGCGCCGCTGGAGACCCGGTCGGTGGAGCCACTGGACCAGTTGCTGCGTAAGGGGGAGACCTCGAAGGAGGTCTACCTGCTGCGCCGGTTGCAGGCCGACGCGGATGGTCCGGCCGGTGACGATGCGCTCGGCCTGCACTTCGACCTGACCGTGCCGTTCGCCCGGTACGTGCTGGAGAACGCCGGCAAGCTCCAGTTCCCGTTCCGCCGCTACCAGATCCAGAAGGTGTGGCGGGGTGAGCGCCCGCAGGAGGGGCGCTACCGGGAGTTCCTCCAGGCCGACATCGACATCGTCGACCGGGACACCCTGCCGGCGCACTACGAGGCGGAGATGCCGCTGGTGATCGGGGACGCGCTGCGGTCGCTGCCGATCCCGCCGGTGCTGATCCAGGTGAACAACCGCAAGATCTGTGAGGGGTTCTACCGGGGCATCGGGCTGACCGACCCGGAGGCGGCGCTGCGCGCGGTCGACAAGCTCGACAAGATCGGCCCGGACAAGGTGGCCGACCTGCTGGCCGAGACGGCGGGAGCGAGCGCGGCCCAGGCGAAGGCGTGCCTGGCGCTGGCCGGGATCTCCGCCCCGGATGCCTCCTTCGCCGACGCGGTGCGCGCCCTCGGGGTGAGCGACCCGCTGCTCGACGAGGGCATCGCCGAGCTGGTCGCGGTGGTGGAGACCGCCGCCGCGCACGCGCCGGGGCTCTGCGTCGCCGACCTGCGCATCGCCCGGGGCCTGGACTACTACACCGGCACCGTCTACGAGACCCAGCTGCTCGGCTACGAGCGGTTCGGTTCGATCTGCTCCGGTGGCCGGTACGACAACCTGGCCAGCGCCGGTGCCGTGTCGTACCCGGGGGTCGGCATCTCGATCGGGGTGACCCGGCTGCTCGGTCTGCTCTTCGGCGCCGGGGCGCTGTCGGTCTCGCGCAGCGTGCCGACCTGTGTGCTGGTCGCGGTCGGTGCCGAGGAGGAGCGGGCGGGCAGCAACGCGGTCGCCGCGGTGCTGCGGTCGCGGGGGATCCCGACCGAGGTGTCGCCGAACGCGGCGAAGTTCGGCAAGCAGATCCGCTACGCCGAGCGGCGTGGTATCCCGTACGTGTGGTTCCGGGGTGCCGAGGGTGACCAGGTCAAGGACATCCGTTCGGGCGAGCAGGTGAACGCCGTGCCGGCCGAGTGGACGCCGCCCCACGCGGACCTGAAGCCGCTGGTCGGCTGAGTCTCAGTTACTGGCGCGTACGCCGACGGGGACCTACGGTGGCGTAAGTTACGCCACCGTAGGGAGGGGCCCTGTGACCGAGCTGAGCCAGACCGCGCTGCTGCACGAACTCGAACCCGTGGTCGCCAAGAACCTCGACCGTCACCTCTCGGTGGCCAAGGAGTGGTTTCCGCACGAGTACGTGCCGTGGAGCGAAGGGCGGACCTTCGACGGCCCGCTCGGCGGCGAGGCGTGGTCGGAGGGGGACTCTACGCTGCCCGAGGTGGCCCGGACGGCGTTGATCGTCAACCTGCTCACCGAGGACAACCTGCCGTCGTACCACCATCAGATCGCCACCCTGTTCGGTCCGGACGGGGCGTGGGGGACGTGGGTGGGTCGGTGGACCGCCGAGGAGGGTCGGCACGGTACCGCCATCCGGGACTACCTCACGGTGTCCCGGGCGGTCGACCCGGTGGCCCTGGAGCGGGCCCGGATGGTGCACATGACCGCCGGCTACAGCAACTCGCACGACACGTCGATGCTGCGCTCGTTGGCGTACGTGTCGTTCCAGGAGCTGGCGACCCGCATCTCGCACCGCAACACCGGCCGGATCACCGGTGACCCGGTCTGCGAGGCGTTGCTGGGTCGCGTCGCGGCCGACGAGAACCTGCACATGATCTTTTATCGCAATCTGCTCGGCGCGGCCCTCGAGGTGGACCCGAACCAGACCATGCGAGCCATTGACGAGGTGCTGGCAGACTTCCAGATGCCCGGGGTGGGTATCGAGGGGTTCGCCCGCAAGTCGGTGACGATCGCCCTCGCCGGCATCTACGACCTGCGTCAGCACCGCGACGACGTGGTGGCCCCGGTGCTGCGCCAGTGGGACGTGTTCAACGTCGTCGGTCTGGACGCCGAGGGCGAGGCCGCCCGCGACCGGATCGCCGCCCACCTGGACGGCCTGGAGCAGGCCGCGTCCCGGTTCGAGGAGAAGCGCGACGCGCGCGCCGCCAAGCTGGCCGCCCGCGCCTGACCTGACCGTCCCCTCCGGCGTTTCACCACCCCCGTGCCTGCCCGCAGGCACGGGGGTGTGCTGCAACCACGTCGCCACCCCCTGCGGCGGGCGCGTCGGGTGTGCCGCGCGGCGGGCGCGTCGGGTGTGCCGCGCGGCGGGCGCGTCGGGTGTGCCGCGCGGGTGGGGACGGCTCTTCCGGCCCCCGCCGCTTCGCCCGGGGTCGTGCCGACGTCATGCGTCACCCGGTTACTCCGTCCGTCCCTCGAAGTCGGTGACTTTCGGTGACAGGTCGGCGGGTGTGACGCGCCGTGACAACGGCTCCTCCCTCGTGCTCCTACCCTTCCGCGCTTTGCTCTGCTGCCCTCGGAGCGCCACCGACCTGAGCTGCCCTTCCTTGCGGCGTGTGATTCGCTGGTCTTCTCATGCATGGCTACCTGAGGTAACTGTCGCGGTGAGGGCGGCAGAGCAAAGGGGACGACCGTCAGGCGGCGGGGTCGACTGATGATGACTCCCGGTGACGGGTGCCGAGTGTTGCCGTTCTCGCCGCCATCGGGCCTGCCGGCACGGGACGTCCTGGTCGGCGGCCCGGTCGTGTCGTGCCGTCCCGGCTGTGGCCGGACCACCCCGGTGCCACCGGTCTCGTCGGACGGTGCGGGGGGCGGGTCGGCTCCGGTCGGTGCGTCCACGGGATCGGCTGCGGTGCCTGCGGGATCGGCTGCGGTGCCTGCGGGACCGGGTGCGGCGCGCAACCGGGCCGCCTGCGAACCACTCAACGCCGGGTCGGGACCGCGGCGTCGGACCCCCGGCGGGGGCCGCTTCGGGCTGTCGGCGGTGGCCGCTTCGGGCCCGGCCCGCTGTGGGGGCGGGGCAGGTTGGCGGAGGGTCTGACATGGATGTGTCCACGATGTTGCCTGACCGTCATAACCGCTGGTGGGGTGAATCCGGGCAAACGCATGTCTTGATAACGATCTTAAATATGTGAATACTTCAGTCTCTCGGCCGGTTTCCCCAGGTCGGCCGGTTGTCCCCGGGCGCGTCTTCATGACGCCGCCCGTCACCCCCTTCCGGAGGTTGTTGCATGCGACCCACGAGGTCCTCACTCCGACACGCCGCCGCCGTCGCCATGGCCGGAACCCTGGTCACCGGCGCGCTCATGGGTGCCCCCGCCCAGGCGGCCCCCGCCTCACCCGCATCCCCCGACGCCGCCGCCAGCCTGGCCGAGCGTCTCGGTGACCGCGCCGCCGGCACCTACGCCGACGCCGCCGGCAAGATGGTCGTCACCGTCACCGACACCGCCGCCGCCAAGCAGGTCCGCGCCGCCGGTGCCGTCCCGAAGCTGGTCACCCGGGGCGCGGCCCAGCTCCGCTCCGCCACCGCCGAGCTGGAGCGGTCGGCCAAGATCCCCGGCACCGCGTGGTGGACCGACACCGCCACCAACCAGGTCGTCGTGTCGGTCGACAGCACCGTCACCGGCGCCAAGCTGGAGCGGGTCAAGGCCGCCGCCGCGCGCACCGGTGGCACCGTCCGGGTCGAGGCCGAGACCGGCGTGCTCAGCACCAAGATCTCCGGCGGCCAGGCCATCTACACCGGCGGCGGTCGCTGCTCGCTCGGCTTCAACGTCCGCAACAGCGCCGGTCAGACCTTCTTCCTGACCGCCGGGCACTGCACCAACATCGGCTCGACCTGGTACTCGAACTCCGGCCAGACCAGCGTGCTCGGTACCCGTACCGGCACCAGCTTCCCGGGCAACGACTACGGCATCGTCCGGCACAGCAACGCCGCCAACGCGACCGGCAACGTCTCCCTCTACAACGGCAGCTTCCGGGACGTCACCGGTGCCGCCAACGCGTACGTCGGCCAGAGCGTGCAGCGCTCCGGCAGCACCACCGGCCTCAAGAGCGGCTCGGTGAGCGCCATCAACGCCACCGTGAACTACGCCGAGGGCTCGGTCTCCGGCCTGATCCGGACCAACGTCTGCGCCGAGCCGGGCGACAGCGGCGGTTCGCTGTTCAGCGGCAGCAGCGCGGTCGGCCTCACCTCCGGCGGCAGCGGCAACTGCACCCGCGGTGGCACCACCTACTTCCAGCCGGTCACCGAGCCGCTGAGCGTCTACGGCGTCAGCATCATCTGACCGATCTGCCGCATCCTCTGATGCACCACCGGATCCGCTGATCCACCTTGCGTGAACGGGCCGTCGGGAACACCGGCGGCCCGTTCCGCGCGTCCGGTGGGCGGGCCGGCCTTGCTCACCCCGCAACCGGGCGGACCGGGCGGCTGACACAATGCGGGGGAACAGCCGTACCGCAGATGAGGAGACGCAAGTCGTGATCCGTACCCATGACGCCGGCAGCCTGCGCGCGACGGACGCCGGCACCACGGTGACGCTCGCCGGGTGGGTGGCCCGCCGGCGCGACCACGGCGGTGTCATCTTCGTCGACCTGCGCGACGGCTCCGGCGTGGTCCAGGTGGTGTTCCGCGAAGAGGACGCGCACGCGCTGCGCAACGAGTTCTGCGTCAAGGTCACCGGCGAGGTGACCCGCCGCCCCGAGGGCAACGAGAACCCGGAGCTGCCCACCGGTGAGATCGAGGTGACCGCCAGCGCGCTGGAGGTGCTCTCCGAGGCCGCGCCGCTGCCGCTGCCGGTCGACGACCAGGTCGAGGCGGGCGACGACATCCGGCTGCGCTACCGCTACCTGGACCTGCGCCGCAGTGGCCCGGCCAACGCGATGCGGCTGCGCTCCCGGGCCAACCAGCTCGCCCGCACCGTGCTGCACGAGCGGGACTTCCTGGAGATCGAGACCCCGACGCTGACCCGGTCCACCCCCGAGGGCGCCCGCGACTTCCTGGTCCCGGTCCGGCTCCAGCCCGGCAGCTGGTACGCGCTGCCGCAGTCGCCGCAGCTGTTCAAGCAGCTGCTCATGGTCGGCGGCATGGAGCGGTACTACCAGATCGCCCGCTGCTACCGCGACGAGGACTTCCGCGCCGACCGGCAGCCGGAGTTCACCCAGCTCGACATCGAGATGTCCTTCGTCACCGAGGACGACGTGATCGACCTCGGCGAGGCGATCGTCGCGGCACTCTGGAAGGACCTGGCCGGGCACGAGATCTCCCGGCCGATCCCCCGGATCACCTGGCACGACGCGATGGCCCGGTACGGCTCCGACAAGCCCGACCTGCGTTACGGCCTGGAGCTGACCGAGCTGACCGAGTACCTGCGCGGCACCGAGTTCCGGGTGTTCGCCGGTGCGATCGACGCGGGCGGCTACGTCGGCGCGGTGGTCATGCCCGGCGGTGCGGCGCAGACCCGCAAGGAGCTGGACGGCTGGCAGGACTGGGCCAAGGCGCGTGGCGCGCGCGGCCTGGCGTACGTGGTGCTGGACGCCGAGACCGGCGAGGCGCGTGGGCCGGTGGCCAAGAACCTCTCCGCCGAGCACCTGGGTGGCCTGGCCGACGCGGTCGGGGCCAAGCCGGGCGACGCGGTCTTCTTCGCCGCCGGCACGAACACCCGGGAGGCGCAGGAACTGCTCGGCGCGGCCCGGATCGAGATCGCCAAGCGGGCCAAGCTGATCGACGAGAGCGCCTGGGCGTTCTGCTGGGTGGTCGACGCGCCGATGTTCGAGCGCACGGACGAGGGCGGCTGGACGGCCGTGCACCACCCGTTCACCTCGCCGAACGCCGACTGGGTCGGCCGGTTCGAGGAGGCCCCGGACCGGGCCCTGGCCTACGCGTACGACATCGTCTGCAACGGCAACGAGATCGGCGGCGGCTCGATCCGTATCCACCGGGGCGACGTGCAGCAGCGGGTCTTCGACCTGCTCGGCATCACCCCCGCCGAGGCGCAGGACAAGTTCGGCTTCCTGCTGGAGGCGTTCAAGTACGGCGCCCCGCCGCACGGCGGCATCGCGTTCGGCTGGGACCGGGTCTGCATGCTGCTGGCCGGGGCCGACTCGATCCGCGAGGTGATCGCCTTCCCCAAGACCCGGGGCGGCTTCGACCCGCTGACCGGCGCCCCGACCCCGATCACCACCCAGCAGCGCACCGAGGCCGGCATCGACGCCAAGCCCAAGCCCCCGGCCGCGTCCCCCGGCACCGCCGGCCCCGCCGCCCCGGTAGCCGACCCGGCCTAACTCCCACCCCACCCCACCCCGGCCGGCCCGCCCGGCCGCCCTACCCCGGATCGTTGATCAAGAGGTTTACGTCATCATCACGCCGTGAGGTGACGTGAACCTCTTGATCGCTGTAAGGGGAGTGGTGGGATGCGGGCGTTGGTGGTGGGGGGTAGTGGGTTTCTCGGGGGTGAGGTGTGTCGGCGGGGGGTTGCTGCCGGGTGGTCGGTGGTGGGGACGTGCTGGTCGGGTGCGGTCGGGGTGCCCGGGGTGGCGGCGCGTCGGCTCGACGTGACCGATCGGGAGGCGGTGCGCCGGCTGGTCGCCGAGGTACGCCCGGACGTCGTCGTCGCGACCGCGTACCGCACCGACGACTGGACGGTCACCGCCGACGGGGCGGCGCACGTCGCGTATGCGGCGGCCGAGGTCGGGGCGCGGTTGGTGCACCTGTCCAGTGACGCGCTGCACGCCGGCCGTCCGACCCCCTATCTCGACGACGACGTGCCGACCCCGGTGCATCCCTACGGTGCGGCGAAGGCGGCGGCGGAGACCGCCGTACGGGTGGTCGACCCGGGAGCGGTGCTGGTGCGGACCTCGCTGATCCTGGGGGAGGGCAGCAAGCAGATACAGCTCTGCCGGGATGCGTTGGCGGGTCGGGCCACCCTGTTCACCGACGAGTTGCGCTGCCCGGTCGACGTCGGCGACCTGGCCGACGCGGTGCTGGAACTGGCCGACTCGACAGTCGCCGGCCCGCTCAACGTGGCCGGCCCGGAGCCGGTCAGCCGGGCCGGGCTGGGACTGCTGGTGGCCCGTCGGCACGGGATCGATCCGGCCGGGATGACGACCGCCACGACCACGGCGGCCGGGCTGCGGCGCCCCACCGACGTGCGGCTGGACTCGTCCCGCGCCGTCACCCTGCTGCGGACCCGGCTGCGCGGCGCGACCGAGTTGCTCGCCGACTGACGGGAGACCGTCGGGTCGGCCGTGTCGGGCCCCACAGGAGATCTTGCACAGAATCTATGCACAAATATTGTGCATAGATTCTGTGCACAGTTATTGTGCATGCATGGAGAACGACGACACCGGCGGGCGACCCGCGACCAGCTCCGTCCGGATCGACCACCGGCAGGTCCGCGTCCTGGCCCACCCGCTGCGGCTGCGGCTGCTCGGCGCGCTGCGGGTGCAGGGACCGGCCACCGCCACCACCCTCGCCGGCCTGCTCGCCACCAACACCGGCGCCACCAGCTACCACCTGCGCCAGCTCGCCGACGTGGGGCTGGTGGTCGAGGACCCGGACCGCAGCGCCGGGCGGCAGCGCTGGTGGCGGGCCGCGCACGAGGTGACCGACTGGGAGCCGAGCGACTTCGACGACGACCCCGACGCCCGGGCCGCGATCGAGTGGATCCAGGGCGACCAGGTGCGCCTCCTGGCTGAGCGGGCCGAACGCTGGTTCGCCGTCCAGCAGGACTGGTCACCGGCCTGGCGGGACGCGTTCGGGATGAGCGACGCCTTCCTCAGCCTCCCCGCCGACCGGCTCCAGGCCCTGGAGGACGAGCTGTGGCAGGTGCTGGAGCGCTACCGCACCGAGGCGGACCCGGCGCAGCCGGACGCCGAGCGGGTGCACGTCTTCGTGGCCGCGTTCCCGATGATCGAGCAGCAGTGATGGCCGCGCTGACCGTACGCCAGGTCCGGTTCCGTTATCTCACCCTCTACGGCCTGCGGTGGCTGCCCACCGGCCTGACCATTCCGGTGCTGATCCTGCTGATGCAGGAACGCGGCCTGTCGCTGTCCCAGATCGGTCTGGTCGCCACCGCCCAGGGCCTGGTCGTGCTGGTGCTGGAGCTGCCGACCGGTGGCCTGGCCGACGCGCTCGGCAGCCGGGTGGTCCTGGTCACCGCCTGGTCGGTGAGCCTGCTGTCGCTCGGGCTGTTCGCGGTGGCGGACTCGTTCGCCCTGTTCTTCCTGGTCTGGGCCCTACAGGGGGTCTACCGGGCGCTCGACAGCGGCCCGCTCGACTCCTGGTACGTCGAGTCCACGCTCGCCGCCGACCGGGACGCCGACTACGAGCCCGGCCTCGGCTTCGCCGGCACCGTCGCGGGCGTCACCATCGCCGGCGGTGCGCTGCTCAGCGGCGGTCTCATCGCGCTCGGCCCGGTCGGGCCGGTGAGCGCCCTGACGGTGCCGGTGCTGGTCGCCGCCGCCCTCCAGGCCGTCGCCCTGGTCGTCCTGCTGATCCTGCTGGTCGAGACCGGCCCGGCCCGGGGCCCCGGCACGCTGCGTGCCTCGGTCGTGGCGGCACCCCGGATGGTGGGTCGGGCCGTCGGCCTGTTGCGCCGCTCCCGGGTGCTGCTCGCCCTGGTCTCGGTGGAGCTGTTCTGGGGTTTCGGCATGGTCACCTTCGAGTCGCTGCTGCCGATCCGGCTCGCCGACGTGGTCGGCGACCCCGAGCGGGCGGCGGCACTGCTCGGCCCGGCCAACTCGGCGGCCTGGCTGGTCTCGGCGGCCGGTGCGGCGGCCACCCCGCTGCTGCTGCGCTGGCTCGGTGCCGCCCCCGCCGCCGGGCTGCTGCGCATCCTCCAGGGTGTCACCGTGCTCGGTATGGGGCTGTTCGCCGGGCCGGTCGGGGTGCTGGTCGCCTACCTGGCCTGCTATGCGGTGCACGGCGCATCCAACCCGCTGCACCTGGGGCTGCTGCACCGGCAGGTCGACGGGCCCTACCGGACCAGCGTCATCTCGCTCAACTCGATGATGGGGCAACCGGGGTTCGCCCTCGGCGCGGTGCTGCTCACCGCGCTGGCCGACCGTAACGGGGTCGGCCCGGCGATGGTGGTCGGCGCGGTCGCGCTGGCGGTGGCCGCCCCGCTCTACCTGCCCGCCTGGTGGGCCGGCCGGCGGGCCGCCCCGGCCGCAGCCCCACCCGGCGATGTCCCGGTCGAAGCCGAGCCGGGGAACGTCCCGCTCGAAGCCGGACCCGGGAACGTTCCGGCCACACCGGCCGGGGCCGGACTTCCGGCTGTGCCCGCCGGGGCCGACCACCGGGGCGCCCAGTCGGCCGGGTCGGCGGCCTCAGCCGAGCCACACCGAGCTGCGCCGTAGGGTGCCGGTGAAGCCGAGCCGGCGGTAGAGCCGCAGTGCGGCGAGGTTGTCGGCGTAGACGCCGAGCCCGACCTGGTCGTACCGGATGAGCAGGGCCCGGGTCATCCCGACGGTCAGCGCCGCGCCCAGCCCCCGCCCCCGTCGGTCGCGGGCCACGGTCAGCCCGGCGAGGAAGCCGATGTCGCCGCGACTACGGTCCGCCCCACAGGCGACCAGTCGCTCGGCCTCCCACCTGCCGTACCAGTCGACGACCGTCGGGTCCTCGGGGCGCGACGAGGAGGTGGGGAAGGCGTCGTCGATCAGCGCGGACAGTGCCGGGTGGTCCGCCGGGCCGAGGCGGACCACCCGCTCCTGCCCGGGTTGCCGTGGCGGGGCGGCGGCGGTCCAGAGGAAGTCCCAGTCGTCGACCCGGGTCGCGCCGAACCGGTCGACCAGCAGCCTCCGGTCGGCCCGGGGCAGCTGCAGGTACTGCCCCGGGCGCACGAACCCGTCGGTGACCAGCGCCGCGACCAGCTCCACCGCCGCGTCGACCGGACCGACCACACCACCCGCCCGGTCGTTCTCCGCCGCCGGGAGCACCCAGGCCACCGCGCCGTCGCGGACCCAGCCGCGGGGCCGGTCGTCGCGCCGCAACGCGTGCCGTACGTACGGATGGTTGTCGGTGGCGGCGAGGACTGCCGCCCGGCCGGCAAGTTCCCGGTCGGTGTCGATCATGCCAGCAGCCTAGAACCCGGCCGGTCGAGACGCCCCGGCGACGACGATCTCCACGGTGGAGATTGACGAGTCGACCGATTGGGTACATCGGGGCCGACCTACTGGGACCCCCTACCGGAGGACATACACATGCTCGCCATCCTCGCGGCCGTCGTCTTCGGCTTCGCGCTCCTGCTGGACCTGCTCAACACCAACTTCGGCGCCCCCGACCTGTTCAACTGGAACACCCTGGTCCTGATCGGCCTGCTGCTGCTCTCGCTCTACCTGGCCGGCGTCGGCAGCGGCCCGCGCGGCGGTGGCGGCGGCCGGTGGTACCGGGGCCGTCGGCCGGGTCGCGGCTGACCGCACCTGACCGCATCGGATCAGAACGGGCGGGGCCGACGGCGCGATTCCGGCGTCGTCGGCCCCGCCCGGTACTGTCTTCCTGATGGATTCCGACGCCCTCTTCTCCCTCGGTGCACCCGCCGCGGCGCCCAGCGCCCCCGCGGGCACCGTCGGCGTCGACGACTTCGCCTCGGTGGGGCAGGACGCCCCCCTTCCGGTGCGGATGCGGCCCGCGAGCATCGACGAGCTGGTCGGGCAGGAACACCTCCTCGCGCCCGGCGCCCCGCTGCGTCAGCTCGTCGGCGGCGGCGCGGCGCTGTCGGTCATCCTCTGGGGCCCGCCGGGCAGCGGCAAGACCACCATCGCCCACCTGGTGGCCCGGGCCACCGACCGTCGCTTCGTGGCGATGTCGGCGCTGACCGCCGGGGTCAAGGATGTCCGGGCCGTCATCGAGGCCGCCCGTCGGCAGCGCCGCTCCGGCGGCCCGCAGACCGTGCTCTTCATCGACGAGGTGCACCGGTTCAGCAAGACCCAACAGGATTCGCTGCTCGCCGCCGTCGAGGACCGTACGGTCACCCTGCTCGCGGCGACCACCGAGAATCCGTACTTCTCCGTCATCTCGCCGCTGCTGTCCCGGTGCGTGCTGCTCACCCTCCAGCCGCTGGACGACGCGGCCGTGCGGGCGCTGCTACGGCGCGCGGTGACCGACCCGCGCGGCCTCGCCGGCGCGCTGACCCTGGCCACCGACGCCGAGGACCACCTGGTGCGCCTGGCCGGCGGTGACGTCCGCAAGGCGCTCACCGCGCTGGAGGCGGCGGCGGCCTCGGCGACCGCGCTCGACGTCGACCGGATCGACCTGGCCACCACCGAACAGGCGGTGGACGTGGCGGCCGTGCGTTACGACCGCGACGGCGACGCGCACTACGACGTCACCAGCGCCTTCATCAAGAGCATGCGCGGCTCGGACGTCGACGCCGCGTTGCACTGGCTGGCCCGGATGCTGGTCGCCGGGGAGGACGCCCGGTTCATCGCCCGCCGCATGGTCATCTTCGCCAGCGAGGACGTCGGCCTGGCCGACCCGTCCGCCCTGTCGGTGGCCACCGCCGCCGCGCACGCGGTGGAGTACGTCGGCCTGCCCGAGGCCCAGCTCAACCTCGCCCAGGCGGTCATCCACCTGGCGACCGCGCCGAAGTCCAACTCGGCCACCACGGCCCTCGGCGCGGCGATGGCCGACGTACGGGCCGGTCGGGGCGGCGCGGTGCCGCGTGGGCTGCGCGACGCGCACTACTCCGGCGCCCGGGGGCTCGGGCACGGCACGGGCTACCGCTACCCGCACGACGACCAACGCGGAGTGGTCACCCAGCAGTACGCTCCCGACGACCTCGTCGGGACCGACTACTACCGGCCCAGCGGGCACGGTGCCGAGCGGTCGGTGGCCGCCCGGCTGCCCCTGCTGCGCCGGATCGTCCGGGGGCTGTCCACCCCGGTGTCACGACCCGACGGGCCGGTGCCGGTGGTCAACGGCCGTCACCCGTCGGGCCCGGGACACGCCGGTGGGGCGGATGAGGACGGCGGCGACGCCGGGGAGGTTCAGCAGTGACATCGCGAGGTGGGGAGCAACCGCAGGACGGTCCCGACGAGCGGCGTGAACCTCGCGCCAAGGGACGTCGGTGGGGTCGGGGGCGGGGCGGCGACGACACCCCGCCCGAGCCGGCCGGCGAAGAGTTCGGTTGGATCGACGACCTGCGTACGGCGAAACAGCAGCGCACCGAACTCGGCCCGGACGGTGGTCCCGTGCCGCCGGTCCGCCCGGTGCCGCCGGTTGCCGGACGGGGACCGGTCGCCCCGCAGGACGCCCCGGGGGGGCCGGTCGCGCCGCGCGTCGGTCAGCCGGTGTCCCGTCCCGACGGGCCCCCCTCGGCCGGCGTCCGCCCACCGCAGCCGGACCCCCGGCCGCAGCAGGCGCCGCCGGCTCTCCGGCCGCAGCCGGCCCCGCCGGAGCCTCGGCCGCAGCAGCAGCCGGGCGCCCGACCGGAGTCCGGACCTCCGACAGGTCCGCCGGCCGGTTCACCGGGTCCGCGGCGGGAGACGCCGACATCCGGTGGCCCCCGCCCGCCGCAGCCGGGTGGGCCGTCCCCGCTGCCGCCGGTCGGCCCCGCCCGGCCCGGGTCGGCGTCAGCCGGCACCGATTCGCCCCGTCCCGCCCGCCCCGACGGACCTCCACCGGGGCCGGCACACCCCGCTACCCAGGCTGCCCCACCGGTGCGCGGGCCGGGCTGGTCCGCACCCTCCGGGCAGCATCCGCGTCCGGGTGCCGGGCCCTGGCCGGGCCAGGCGTCCGCCGATCACCCCGGCCCGCAGCGGCCCGGACAGGCATCCCACCCGGACGCCACCGCCGGTGGTTCCGGTCCGGGCCGGGCTGCGGTCCCGGCCCCCGGCCGGGCGACGGTCCCCGGCGCCGCTCCCGGCCGGCCGGTGCCACCCGGTCAGGCACCACCTGTCGGATGGGTCGGTCCCGGTGCCCCGACGCCTGCCGGGCCTTCGCACGGTGCCCCGACACCCGCCGGGCCACCCCTGGGCCGTCGGGCGGTACCCGACGACCGGTCGGGGGCGGCAGCAGCGGATGGTCCTTCCCTGCGGGGTCGCCGGACCGTGCCGGACGACCGGCCGAGAGAGCGACGTCCCGGTCCGGTCGAACCGGCGAACCGGCCCGGCCCCGGGCCCGGTGGTCCCGCGCCCGCTGCGGCGCAGCCGGCGGGCACACCCCGCGCCGGGGTGGGTGCCCCGACCGGCGCCGGAGTACTACCGGACCCGACTGCCGGCGGCCCCCGTACCGCCCCGACGGCCCCGCCGGGCGGTAACCCTCCGCCCGAGAGGGCCGGGGGGGTCCGCCGCGCCGAGGCGCCGCCCACCCCAGTGCGCGATCCCGGTGGCCGGCCGGCCGGCGAGCGGGCAGGCCGTCGTCGTGCCGCCGAACCGGACCAACCGGTGGTGCCGCTGACCGGCAACGCGCCACCGCTACCCGGGGCCGCGCCGACCCCACCCGATGTTCCGTCGTCGCCGTCCGTTCCCGGCACCGGCCGGTCCGGTCCGGCTGCCCACGACGACAACGGGCGTCGCCGCCCGCCCACCGACATCGCCCCCCCACCGGGCCGACGGTCCGGTCCGGACGGCGGGCCGGCGGCCCACCGTCCCGGGTCGGACGGCGACGGGCCCGGGGGGCGGCGGAACCGCCCGGACGGTGAGGAGCCGTCAGGGCAGTGGCATGTCCGGACCGGGAACGAGTCCGATCCCCAGGGTCGCCCGCCCATCGACGAGTCGCGCGGCCGGCGGAGTCGGCCGGACGAGGGTACGGCGGCTGGTCGACCGGTCCCGACCGGTCCCGCCCAGGACGAGCGGCCCCGTGGCGACCGGCCGGATCGGCCGGCGGACTGGCTGCGGCAGGCCGGTCGCACCTCACACACCGACCCCGCCCTGCGGGTGCTCAACCGATCGACCCCACCGGGTGGTCGGCCGACCCCGCCGGGCGGCGTTGGTCCGGCCGACCCGGCTGGTCGGGGGCGACCGGGTGACCCGCACCGGCCGGAGCAGGCTGGCCCACGCCGGCCGGAGCACGGTGACCCGCATCGGCCGGAGCAGGCTGGCCCACGCCGGCCGGAGCACGGTGACCCGCATCGGCCGGAGCAGGCTGGGCCGGCTCGGGGGACGGCACGGCCGGTCCCGCCCGAGCGGCCGGCCGGTCCCGGGCCGGTGGGCGATGACCCCGGTCCGGTCCGTGCAGCCCGCCCCGGGCCCGACCCGGCTCGGGGTCCGCGTCCCGGTGGCTCCGATCCCGGGTCCGGCGGCCCCCGGGCCGGTGGTACCGCTTCCGTACCGGTTCCTGGCACCCCGCCGGTTGCGGGGGCTGCGCGCCCCGCCGGTCCCGGTCCGGTGTCCGGTGGCCCCCGGGTCGGCGGCTCGGCCCCGGTGCCCGGCACCGCGCCGGTCCCGGGCGGGTCGCGCCCGGCAGGCCCGCCGCCGGTGGCCCGACCGTCCCGCGACGCCGGTCCGGACGGTGCCGCGACGGCACCGACCTCCGGCGCTCCCCGCTTCGGCGCACCGGGTCCGAACGCTGCCGCCGCGCCCCGCAACGAGGTACGCGCCGGGGGCGGGCCACGTCCGGACGCCCCCGCCCCGCCGGCCCCGCAGCCGGGGGCACCCGAACCGGGCGCACGCCGACCGGGCGCGTCCGACCCGAGGGCGGCGCAGCCTGACCCGAGGGCGGCCAAGCCCGGCGCGTCCGACCAGGTCGCACCCCGTCCCGGCACGTCGTCGCGGGGCACCGCCCGTGCGGAGGGGTCGGTCACCGGCACCGCCCGCCCGGACGGTCCCGCCACCGGCCCGGTCACCGGCGTCGCCCGACCGCCCGCCATCACCGACGATCCGCATCGGGCGGCTGGTGCGGACGGCGGCCGGCCCGCCGGGCCACGGTCCGCTGCCCGACCCGCCGGTACGGGTGGGGCCGTCGCGGCGGCGGCTGTCGCCCGGGCCACCGCGCCGGGCGGACGACCGGTCGCCGGCCCGCAGGACGCCGTGGGCCGGGCAGCACCTCCGGTGCGCCCCCCCGATCGGACGGAGCCGGCAGGTGCTCCGGCCGGCCCGTCCTCCGGTCGGGTCGACGGCCCCGGGGTGGCCCGGGTGACGCCACCGCAGGGGGCCCGGTCTGATCCGGACGGGTCGGCCGGGGCGCCGTTGCGTTCGCCCACGCAGGACGAGCCCGACGGCGCCGACGACACCGGTGGCGAACCGCGTCGCCGGACCGGGCACCGGCGTCGCCTGCGGCTGGGAATCCTGGTGCTGGCCAGCGCGTTGCTCCTCGGGGCGCTCCCGGCCTTCTTCGGGATGCGGACCTTGAGCCGGGACCCGGTCTTCGGCACCCTCGACGAGTTGGGCGTGCCGGGTTGGGCGACGGTGGAGACGGTGGACAACGTCAGTGGCAGCCGCTGGTGCCTGCAGGACTGCCGGCTGCGGGAGCGCACCGTGGAGTCCGACCGCGCGCCGCAGGAGACCACCCAGGTCTACGAACAGGCCCTGCGCGCGCAGGGCTGGCGGCCGTGGAAGGTGACCCGGTGCCCGGAACAGCCGGCCAAGGGCAGCTACACCTGCTGGCGGCGCGACGAGTTGACCCTCGACCTGTGGGTGCGGGAGCCGACCTGTGCGGCACCGCAGGCCAGCGGTGACCCGGCGGTACCGCCGGCCACCCCGGTCCCGCCCGCGGCGGGGGAGTGCACCGGCTCGTTGGTGTCGGTGAAGGTCCGCAACGCGATCGACGACGAGCGGACCCGGCCACAGCCGAGCACCGACCCGTCACTGACCGGTGAGGACCCGTTCCCGACGATCACCGACGATCCGCTCGGCAGCCCGACACCTTCACCATCCTGAGCCGGCTTCCATCACGGACGGTAGGGTCTGGGGCTGGCAGGCCCGCCTGCTCCCGATCGACCCGGTGCGGGTCACGCCGCGACCCGGGTCGCGTGTTCCGGGGCGTCGGGCCCCGGAACCCTGCTTGAGGAGGACATGCGTGGATGGTGGACAGATCGCTGCGCTGATCGCGGCCGGCGCGTTCCTGATGCTGGTGCTCGTGCTGGCGGTACCGATCCTGCGGCTGCGGCACACCGTGGACGCGACGACCCGGATGATCAACGACCTCAACGAGCAGACCGCCCCGTTGCTGGGGGACGTGAACACCACGGTCAAGAACGTCAACGTCGCCCTGGAGCAGGTGCAGACCTCCCTCGACGGGGTGAACCTGCAACTCGCCAAGGTCGACACGATGACCAACCACGCGCAGAACGTCACCGCCAACGTGGCGAACCTGGCCACCGTCGTCTCCGCCGCCGCGGCGAACCCGCTGGTGAAGGTGGCGGCGTTCGGGTACGGCGTCCGCCGGGCCGCCTCGGCGCGGCGTACCGCGGAGACCGAGCGTGAGGTGCGCGACACCATCAAGCAGCAGCGTCGGGCCGCCCGGCGCGGCAACAGCTGACCCGGCCCGGGTCGCACAGGAGGCATGACACATGAGGCGACTTTTCTGGCTCGGCATCGGGCTGGCCGTGGGCGTGGTGGTGGTCCGCAAGGCCACCCGGACCGCCCAGGCGTACACCCCGGCCGGGATCGCCAGTGGGCTGTCCGAATCCGCTGGCGGTCTGGTCGAGTCGCTGCGTAGCTTCGTGGAGGACGTACGGATCGGGATGGCCGAGCGCGAACAGGAGATCCACGAGGCGTTCGCCCGGGGTGAGGCGTTCGACGACCAGTTCGCCGAGCTGCGGGAGGACCCGCGTATCGGTGACCGAGAGATCTTTCCGGAGGAGCACCAGCGATGAAGACGGCGGAGATCAAGCGGCGGTACCTCGCCCATTTCGAGGCGAACGGGCACACCGTGGTGCCGTCCGCTCCGCTGCCCGCCATCAGTGATCCGAACCTGCTGTTCGTCAACGCCGGCATGGTGCAGTTCGTTCCGTACTTCCTGGGGCAGCAGACCCCGGCGTACCGGCGGGCGGTGAGTGTGCAGAAGTGTCTGCGTACGCCGGACATCGACGAGGTCGGCAAGACCAGCCGGCACGGCACGTTCTTCCAGATGAACGGCAACTTCTCCTTCGGTGACTACTTCAAGTCCGGGGCGATCCCGCTGGCCTGGGACCTGGTCACCAAGCCGGTCGCCGAGGGCGGTTACGGGCTGGACGGGGAGCGGGTCTGGCCGACGGTCTACCTCGACGACGACGAGGCGTTCGAGATCTGGCGGTCGGTGGGGGTGCCGGCCGAGCGGATCGTGCGCCGGGGCAAGGCGGACAACTTCTGGTCGATGGGCATTCCGGGGCCGTGCGGCCCGTGCTCGGAGCTGTTCTACGACCGGGGTCCGGAGTACGGCCGCGAGGGCGGCCCGGCGGTCGACGAGGACCGCTACATGGAGTTCTGGAACCTGGTCTTCATGCAGTACGAGCGGGGTCCGGGCAGCGGGAAGGAGGACTTCCCGATCCTGGGTGACCTGCCGGCGCAGAACATCGACACCGGCATGGGCCTGGAGCGGATGGCCTCGATCCTGCAGGGCGTCGACAACCTCTACGAGATCGACGAGGTGCGGCCGATCCTGGACCGGGCGGCGGAGCTGACCGGCAAGCGGTACGGCGCGCACTCGGGTCACGTGGCGAGCGAGTCGCACCCGGACGACGTACGGCTGCGGGTGGTCGCCGACCACGTGCGGACCGCGTTGATGCTGATCGGTGACGGGGTGACCCCGAGCAACGAGGGGCGCGGCTACGTGCTGCGCCGGATCATGCGGCGGGCGATCCGGGCGGTGCGCCTGCTGGGCTGGCAGGAGCGGGCGTTGCCGGAGCTGCTGCCGGTGGCCCGGGACTGCATGTCCCCGTCGTACCCGGAGCTGGCGGCCGAGTTCGACCGGATCTCGCAGTACGCGTACGCGGAGGAGGACGCGTTCCTGTCGACGTTGCGGGCGGGGACGACGATCCTGGACACGGCGATCGCGCAGACCCGGTCGGCGGGCAAGCCGGCCCTGTCGGGTGAGCAGGCGTTCCAGCTGCACGACACGTACGGTTTCCCGATCGACCTGACGTTGGAGATCGCCGCCGAGCAGGGCCTCCAGGTCGATGCGGAGGGTTTCCGCCGGTTGATGGCCGACCAGCGCAACCGGGCCAAGGCCGACGCGCAGGCCCGCAAGACCGGGCACACCGACGTGTCGGCATACCGGTCGGTGCGTGACGACGGTGGTGCGGTGGAGTTCACCGGCTACACCGAGCTGAGCCGGGAGTCCCGGGTGCGGGCGCTGCTCAGCGGTGGCGTCACTGTCGGCGCGGCGGTCGAGGGTGACACCGTCGAGCTGGTGCTCGACACCACCCCGTTCTATGCCGAGGGTGGCGGTCAGCAGCCCGACCAGGGGCTGATCACGGTCGGTGCCGGTCAGGTCGAGGTCTTCGACGTGCAGCAGCCGGTGCCGGGTCTGATCGTGCACCGGGCGAAGGTGGTCCGGGGTGAGGTGCGGGCCGGCGAGACCGGCTACGCGGAGATCGACGTGACCCGGCGGCGGGCGATCTCGCGGTCGCACACCGCCACCCACCTGGTGCACCAGACGATGCGCAACTTCCTCGGCGAGTCGGCGACCCAGGCGGGCTCGCTGAACGCCCCGGGGCGGCTGCGGTTCGACTTCAACACCCCGACCGGGGTGTCGCCGAGCGTGCTGCACGACGTGGAGCAGCAGGTCAACGAGGTGTTGTTGGCGGATCTGGAGGTCAACGCCTTCATCACCACCCAGGAGGAGGCGCGGCGGATCGGCGCGATGGCGCTGTTCGGCGAGAAGTACGGCGAGCGGGTCCGGGTCGTCGAGGTCGGCGACTACGCCCGGGAGCTGTGCGGCGGCACCCACGTGGCCCGTTCGGCCCAGCTCGGCCTGGTGAAGATCCTCTCCGAGGCGTCGGTGGGTTCGGGCGTGCGCCGGATCGAGGCGCTGGTCGGGATGGACGCGTTCGGTTTCCTGGCCCGTGAGCACCTGCTGGTGTCCCGCCTCGCCGAGTTGTTCCGGGTGCCCGGTGAGCAGGTCGCCGACCGGGTCGAGCAGACCGTGACGCAGCTGCGTGACGCCGAGAAGGAGCTGGAGAAGCTCCGCGCCCAGCTGGTGCTGGGCGGGGCGGCGGCGCTGGCCGGGCAGGCGAAGGACGTCGGCGGGGTGGCGTACGTCGGCACCGAGGCGCCGGAGGGCGCGGCCGGTAACGACGTGCGGACCCTGGCCCAGGAGATCCGCGGCAAGATCGATCCGGCGCGGCCGGCGGTGGTGGCGGTGGCGGCCCGATCGAACGGCAAGGCGTCCCTGGTGGTGGCCGTGAACGCGGCGGCCCGTGGCCGTGGTCTGGCGGCGAACGACCTGGTGAAGGCGGCCTTCTCCGGTCGGGGTGGCGGCAGCCAGGACGTCGCGCAGGGTGGTGGCCTGCCCGCCGCCGAGGCGCCGAAGCTGCTGCTCACGGTCGAGAAGGCGATCGCCGACGCGTGACGGATCAGCGCACGAGCCAGGGCGGACCAGAGCTGGTCCGCCCTGGCTCGTCACCGGGGAGGGTGACCGACGGTGAGTGAGTTGTCCCGGGGGGTCCGGTTGGGTGTCGACGTCGGGCAGGTCCGGGTGGGGGTGGCCCGCTCCGATCCGCACGGGATCCTGGCCACTCCGCTGGTCACTCTGGCCCGGGATCTGACCACCGGCCCGGACGCGGTGCCCGGTGACCTTGCGCAGCTCGCGCAGCTGGTGGCCGAGCACGAGGCCGTCGAGGTCGTCGTCGGGCTGCCGGTCAATCTGGCGGGCCGGCAGGGGCCGGCGGCCCAGCACGTGTTGGCGTACGTGCGCCGGTTGACCGAGGTGATAGCGCCGGTTCCGGTGACGCTCACCGACGAGAGGATGTCAACCGTCGTCGCGTCTCGTAGGCTTGCCGAGCGTGGCGTCCGGGGAAAGCGCCAACGTGCGGTGGTGGATCAGGCCGCCGCGGTCGAGATCCTGCAGAGCTGGCTGGAAGCGCAGCGGAGGCGGACGGAATGATCGACGATCTGGACCTCGGGTTCGACGAGCAGGAGAGGGGGGAGAAGGGCCGGCACCGGCGTGGCTTCGTCAGCCGACGCAACGGCGCGTCGGGTGGCGGCAAGTCGGGCGGCGGGCACCTGAAGACGATCTTCGCTCTGTTCATGGCCCTGGTGCTGCTGGGTGGCATCGGGGGCGGGGCCTTCTACGGCTTCGACCGGATCCGTAACCACTTCATCACGCCGGACTTCGACGGCCCGGGCACCGGTGAGGCGCTGGTCGACGTCAAGCAGGGCGACACGGCCACCGACATCGGCAACTCCCTCTATGACGCCGGTGTGGTCAAGAGCACCAAGGCCTTCGTCGAGGCGGCCGACGACAACGCGCTCAGCAAGAACATCCAGGTCGGCCGGTACAAGGTCAAGAAGGAGATGCGCGCCTCCGACGCGCTCGCCCTGTTGCTGGATCCGAAGAGCCGGGTGGTCAACGGGATCACCATCCCCGAGGGCATGATCACCCTGGCGATCTACGACCTGCTGGCCAAGGAGACCAAGATCCCGGTCGCCGAGTTCAAGGCCGCCGCGAAGGACCCGGTCAAGTTGGGCGTGCCGGAGTTCTGGTTCAACCGCAAGGACGGCAAGAAGGGGCCACGGAGCCTGGAGGGCTTCCTCTACCCGGCCACCTACGAGCTGCCGCCGAAGGCGACCGCCCCGCAGATCCTGTCGCTGATGGTGGACAAGTTCCTCGACGTGACCGGGGAGATGAAGTTCGTCGAGACGGTCGAGGCCGACCGGGGCATCTCCCCGTACGAGGCGTTGATCACGGCGTCGATCGCGCAGGCCGAGTCGGTCAACCACGTGGACATGCCGAAGGTGGCCCGGGTGATCTACAACCGGGTCTACACCGACCGCTACCACTGCAAGTGTCTGGAGATCGACAGCGCGATCAACTACTGGCTGCGGTTGCAGGGCAAGAACCCGAAGGATTCCGACATCCTCAAGCAGTCCGAGCTGAACGACCCGAAGAACCCGTACCGGACGCACGGCGCGGACGGGCTGACCATCACCCCGATCAGCAACCCCGGCGAGGACGCCCTCAAGGGGGCGATGAGCCCGCCCAACGGCACCTGGGTCTATTTCATGACCGTCGACAAGAAGGGCACCATGGGCTACGGGACGACCGACGCCGACTTCCGTGACCTGCAACGCCAGATGTGCACCAACGGCGTGCTGAGCGGAGAGAACTGCCGGTGAGGGCTGCGGTGCTCGGCCGGCCGATCGCGCACTCCCTCTCCCCGGTGATCCACAACGCCGGTTACGCCGCAGCCGGGCTCGACGGCTGGTCGTACACCCGGATCGAGTGCGGGGCGCAGGAGCTGCCGGCCCTGGTCGCCGGCCTGGGACCGGAGTGGGCCGGGTTGTCGGTGACCATGCCGGGCAAGGAGGCCGCGCTCGCGGTGGCCGACCGGGCGTCGCCGGTCGCCACCGCCGTCGGCGCGGCCAACACGCTGGTACGGCGTCCCGACGGCTCCTGGTACGCCGACAACACCGACGTCTCCGGCATGGTGACCGTGCTGACCTCGACCGGGGTGCCGGCCGGGGCCGCCGTCACGGTGCTCGGCGCCGGGGGCACCGCCCGGGCCGCCCTGGCCGCCGCCGGTGGGCTCGGCGTGACCACGGTGACCGTGGTGGCCCGCCGCCCGGCGGCGGTGGCGCAGCTGCGGCCGGTGGCGGCGGCCGTCGGGGTGGACCTGGTCCCCGTGGCCTGGGCCGACGCCGCCGCGTACCTGCGCGCCGACCTGGTCGTCTCCACCGTGCCGAAGGGGGTCGCCGACCCGTTGGCGGACGGGGTCGACTGGGGACCGTCCACGGTGTTCTTCGACGCGTTGTACGACCCGTGGCCGACCCCGCTGGCCGCCTCGGCGCTGGCCGCCGGCCGTCAGGTGCTCTCCGGGCTGGATCTGCTGCTGGCCCAGGCCGTCGGCCAGTTCACCCAGTTCACCGGGGTGCCGGCACCGGTCGAGGCGATGCGCGCGGCGCTGGCGGCGGCCCGCCGCTGACCCGCCCTCCCGTCGGGCCGGCCGGTCCGGCGGGCGTTCCCCGCGACCCTGCCCGGCCGGTCAGGAGCGGCCAGGATGACGGCGAACCGCATCGCCGACTTTCCGGTCAATC
Source organism: Micromonospora sp. NPDC049257 (assembly GCF_040678915.1). Taxonomy (NCBI): domain Bacteria; kingdom Bacillati; phylum Actinomycetota; class Actinomycetes; order Micromonosporales; family Micromonosporaceae; genus Micromonospora; species Micromonospora sp. NPDC049257. Next base: position 15,636 of record NZ_JBFAQU010000034.1, on the reverse strand, counting down.
AGGCGTAACCTCGGGAAGCCGGCATTCGTTGGCTCGCCCGCCGAAAAGCAACCCCGGCTGCCTTATTCTTTGGTTAAGTCCTGTCGCCACCTTGATTTCACCCCTGCCACAGCCGCCCGTGGTGGTTACGCTGCTGCCGGTAATCGTCGCCCACCCGGGGAGAGTTCCTTGAGCAGGCACGGAATCCACCGCGCCCTTCCGGCCATCACCGGCCGACGCAAGGCGGTCGTCCTCAGTGTCCTGAGCGTCACCGCAGTCGGCGGCATCGTGGCCACGATGATGCCGCTGATCGCCGCCGAGGTGCCGCCGATCGTGCTCTCCGCCGTCGCGGACACCACGGCCACCCAGGTCCCGCAGGACGGCGACAACGGGGTCAAGACCACCCTGGCCAGCTGCCCGCAACTCTGCGACGGCAACCGGGTCGGCCAGCGCGACGCCGTCCTGGAGTTCCAGGTGCGTGGCCTGCCCGCCGACGCGGTGAAGGTCAAGGCGTCCCTGCGGGTGTACGCCTGGCAGCAGTTCACCTCCCGGGTCCGGGCGCACGCCGCCGAGGGCACCGCGGTCGGTACCGGCGCGTGGCACGAACGGCCCGTCCTCGGCCCGGCGCTGGCCACCGTCGACCGGGTCGCCCAGGGCTACAACGAGTGGGACGTCTCCGGCGCGGTCAGCGGCAACGGCCAGGTCACCTTCGCCCTGACCCAGGAGAACTGGAACACCCGCATCTACTGGGCGTCCCGGGAGAACACGAAGGCCACCATCCGGCCCAGCCTGGTGGTGACCTACCAGCGGGGCGGCCGGCCGCCGACCCGGCCACCGGCCACCACGGCCCCGCCGACCACCGCCGCCCCGAAGCCCACGCCGACGCGTACGGTGGCGCCGTCGCCGACCCGGACGGTCGGCCCGCCCGCGCCGACCACGGCCGCCCCCCGCCCCACGCCGACGGTCCGCCCCGGCACGGACGTGCCCGGCTGGCGGCTGGTCTGGTCCGACGAGTTCACCGGGCCCACCGTCGACCTGAAACGGTGGAACCTGCGCGACAACGAGGGCCGCGACATCGACAAGGGCTGCAACGTCGACGACGCGGACAACACCTTCGTCGCCGACGGGGTGCTGACCCTGCGCGCCCAGCGGGAGACCGCGGTGTGCAGCTCGCAGACCCGGCAGTACACCCAGAGTTACCTGGACACCATCGGCAAGGCGTCGTTCACCTACGGCCGGTTCGAGATGCGGGCCAAGTCGCCCAACGGGCCGACCGACTCCAAGGGCCTCTGGCCGGCGTTCTGGCTGCGCCCTGACGACGGCGGCAAGGGCGAGATCGACGTGGTGGAGCTGCCCGGAGGGTCGTCCCTGCACGGGGCCGCCACCCAGGCGATCTTCTACGACTACACGCCGGTCAAGCAGGACCAGCGGTGGGACTTCCCGACCGGCTACCCGGGTGACGGCTTCCACACGTACACCACGGAGTGGGAGCCGGGGGTGATCCGCTGGTACATCGACGGCCGGCAGGTCTGGCAGCGCGACCGCAGCACCACCCCGTGGTTCGACGAGGCGTTCAACAAGCCGTTCAACCTGCGGCTGAACTTCCAGGTCGGCGGCTGGCTGGGCGACCCCGACGCGGCCACCCGCTTCCCGGCCGACTTCCGGGTCGACTACGTCCGCGTCTGGCAGCGCTGACCCGGACCGGGCACCGTACGCCGCCCGGTGGGCCTCGGCCCGCCGGGCGGCTGCTTGCCCGCTGCCCCTATCGTGTCCGCCAGCGCGCGGCGGTCGGGCGGGACAGGGGGAGGGCATGACGGTGGCGACGGACCCGCGGACCCGGCAGGACGGCCTGGGCTGGGTGACCCGGGCCATCTTCGGTGACCCCCGGCTCTGGCTCGGCAGCCCGCCCGACCCGGTGCCCGCCACCCACCGCCCGGCCGTCCGGTACGCCGTGGTGCCCTCGGTGGAGCGGGCCAGGTTCCTGCTCCCGCTCGTCTCCCGCCGGGTCGGCGCGGCGTCGACCCTGGCGTACAACGCGCTGCGCCCGCCCCGGGTGCGGGCCAACCGGTTGGCCGTCGGGATGCTGGCCGGGCTCGGGGCGACCGGGCTGGCCCGGATGCCGGTGCTGACCGTCGCGGTGCCCACCGACGCCGATCCGGCCGAGTTGCTGCTCGCCGAGCACCTGGGCCGGCTGGCTGGCCGACCGCTGCACGCCGCGATCGGCATCCGGCCGCCGGACCCGCACCACAAGCCGACGTTGCAGCTCTTCGACGACCGGGGCGCCGCGCGGGCGTACGCGAAGATCGGGTGGAACGACGCGACCCGGGCGATGGTCCGCGCGGAGGCCGCCGCGCTGCGGGATCTGCCCCGCGACGGCGGTGACTTCCCGGACGTGCCCCGGCTGCTGGACGAGGTGAGCTGGGGTGACCTGGCGGTGACCCTGGTCGAGCCGATGCCGGCCCGGATCCGCAGGCCGCGTCACCCGCTGCGCCCGGAGGTGGCCGCGATGCTGGCGGTGGCCCGGCGCGGTGGCCCGGCGGCGGCCCGCCGCCCATTGCGCGGCTCGGCGTTCCTGGCCGATGTGACCGCGCGGGCCGCGACCGCCGGTGGTCCGGTGGTCGGGGCGCTGGCCGCCCTCGTCGACCGTGACGGCGACCGGCCGGTGGAGTTCGGGCACTGGCACGGCGACTGGGTGCCGTGGAACCTCGGCCGGCACCGGGGCCGGTTGGTCGTCTGGGACTGGGAGAACAGCGGTGCCGACCGGCCCCTCGGGTTCGACCTCGCCCACCAGGGTTTCCAGAGCGCGTTGTCGCTGGCCGGCCGGGACGTGGCGGGGGCGACCGGCGAGATGGTCGAGCTGTTGGACCGGCACGGCCCGGCGTTCGGCCTGGACCCGGCGGGGCGTCAATTCGTCGCCGACGCATATCTCGTCGAGCTGTGGTTGCGGACGGCGGAACTGGCAGCCGGCGGGGGCGGCTGGAGTGCGAAGTTGCATCCCGCACTGCTGCACACGCTCGCCGACCGGCTGGGCTCACCCCGCCCCTGACCGGCGGTTTCTCCCGGTGAATGGGACAAGTGTCGGGGTCCCGACCGGAAAAACGGCGAAAAGCCCACACTGCCGTCACCGCCGCTACCGAAGCCGGCTCACGTTCCATTAGGGTGGCCCCACTCGATGACCACTGGCCGGCGACGGCGTGGTCGGTGCGGCCCGGGACGGCGTGGGGACCTCGTCCGGGGTGTGGGGAGGCCCGGCCGATGGCCGGCACAATCAGGGAGCACGATGGGATCGTCACGCGTCAATCAGTTCGGGGTCACCTGCGCCCCGGCCGCCGGCCGTTCGGGCGGCGGTGACCCCAGGTGACCATCGTCTACGTGTTAGCCGTGTTGGCCGTGCTGGTGCCCCTGCTGACAGTTCCGGTGCTGGCGGCCCGGTGGGCGTCGGCCGTCGACACCGGCCGGACGGCCGAACGCTTCCGGATCGCCCTCGCCGGGCTGACCGCCGCGTTCGGTCGGACCGGGGCGGCGCTGGTGGTGCTGCTGGCCGGTGCGGCGGCGGTCGTCGCCGTCTGCTGGCCGCTCGGTGAGGCGATCTCCCGGCTCGAACCCCACGTCGACCACCCCGTCTTCGACTACGTGCACGCCCACCGGGTCGGCTTCTGGGAAGACGTCAACCTGTTCATCTCCCCGATCGGCGACCGCTACCCGCTCAAGTGGGTGACCGTGGTGGCCGCGATCGGCTTCGCTATCGCCTGGCGTCGCCGCCGCTGGTGGATTCCGCTGGTGGCGATGCCGTTGCAGTTCGTCGTCGAGCAGTACACCCAGACGATCCTCGCGAAGGTCGTCGACCGGGGCCACCCGCCGACCGACCTGGGCACCTACCCCTCCGGCGGCTGCGCCCGGGTGCTGATGACCTTCGGCACCATCCTGGTGCTGGCCGCGCTGACCTGGCGGATCCCCCGTCGGGTGCTGATCGGCCTGGTCACCGCCCTGGCGGTGCTGGTCACGGTGGAGGGCTACACCCGCATCTACGCCGAGAAGCACTGGCTCACCGACGTCTTCGGCGGCTGGTTCTTCGGCACCCTGCTGACCGGCGTGATGGTGCTCGCCGTGCTGGTCGCCGACGGCCGGGTCCGCCCGCCGGGGACGCCTGCCGACCCGGCACCGCGCAACGCCGACCGGCTGACCACCGGTACCTGACCCCCTCCCCCGTCCGGACCGGCGCTACCCCTCCCCGCGCCGCGACGGACCCGGCCCCCACCACTCCTCGAACGGAAGTTGGGCCACCACCGTGACCACCCTCCTCGTCGCCTCCACCGGTGGGCACCTCGCCGAGCTGCACGATCTGCTGCCCCGGCTCGGGGTGCAGGACGACTGCGTCTGGGCGACGTTCGACTCCCCGCAGAGCCGCTCGCTGCTCCACGGACACGAGGTCATCCACGTGCCGCCGGCCGCCACCCGGGACCCGGTCGGTGCGCTGCGCGATCTGCTGGCCGCCCGCCGGGTGCTCTGCGGCGGACGGTTCCGCCGGGTGGTCAGCACCGGTGCCAGCGTCGCCATGTCGTTCTTCCTGCCCGCCGTGCGGCACGGCCTCGACTGCCACTACATCGAGAGCGCCACCCGCACCGAGGGCCCGTCGCTGACCGGTCGGCTGGTCGCCCGGGTGCCCCGGACCCGGCTCTACACCCAGTACCCGGGTTGGGCGGGCGGCCGGTGGCGCTACGGCGGTTCCATCTTCGACGGCTACCTGCCCGCACCCGCCGCCCCGCGCCCGGTCTCCCGGATCGTGGTGACCCTCGGCACCCAGTCCCGCTTCGGCTTTCCGCGCCTGCTGCAACGCCTGGTCGACGTGGTGCCCCCCGAGGCGGAGGTGCTCTGGCAGGTGGGGTCGACCCGCATCCCCCGGATGCCGGCCGGGGCCCGCCGGCAGGTGCCGCACGCCGAGATGCAGCAGGCCATGCGGGAGGCCGACGTGATCGTCACCCACGCCGGGGTCGGTTCGGCGCTGGCCGCGATGCGGGCCGGCCGCCGTGCCGTCTACGTGCCGCGCCGGGCCCGGCACGGCGAACACGTCGACGACCACCAGGTCGAGATGGCCCGGGAACTCGACCGGCGGGGCCTGGTGCTGGCCCGGGAGGCCGACGCCGTCACGGCCGACGACCTGGCCAGCGCGGCGTCCTGGACGGTCACCACCACCGGCACGGTCCCGCCGTTCCGGTGGGCGGAGCCGGCGTGAGGCCGGCCGGGACCGGGCAGGCCGGTGACGGGTCCCGCCGGTCGATGCGCAATCCTCGTCCTCCGTGGGTCGCCCGGACGCGACCCGTACGGCAGGACCGGACCGAGCCGGTGGTCGAGTGGACCGGTCGGTTGATGGTGCGAAATGTCCGGGCAGAGCAAGCTACGCGTGATCTCACTTCATTTTTGGGGGCGCCAGTGCTTCACAGAACGTCTCGACCGGTGTGGCGGCGGTGGTTCGCCGCTCTCGCCGTACCGGTGCTCGCGGTCAGCCTGCTGGCCGCGCCCGCCCACGCGGCGGACCTCACCCCGGTGACCAGCACTCTCACGTCGGCGAACCCGGCGGACAACATTCCGCACGCGCAGGACGGCGACACCAAGGCGTTCGCCGAGATCGGTAACACGATCTACGTGGGTGGCTCGTTCACCTCGGTCAAGGCCGCCGGGGGCACGAGCTGGACCTCCCGCAACTACCTGTTCGCCTACGACCGCAGCAGCGGGGCGTTGAAGGCCGACTTCGCCCCGACCCTGGACGGTGCGGTGCACGCCCTCGCGGTGAGCCCGGACGGCAAGCTGATCGTCGGCGGCGCGTTCAAGAACGTCAACGGGGTCAGCCGCAAGAACCTCGTCCAGCTGGACCCGGCCACCGGCGCGACGATCACCGGCTGGGTCGGCCGCAGTGACGGCGGACTGGTCCGCCGGACCGTCGTGGTCGGCAACAAGCTCTACATCGCGGGCGCGTTCCACTGGGTCAACGGCACCGAGCACTCGCTGCTGGCCCGGCTCGACGCGACCACCGGTGCGATCGACCCGAGCTTCCAGATCGACGCCAGCGTCGCCCGGGCCAGCAGTGAGCTGGTCTGGGGTCTCGCCGTCGCACCCGACAACAAGACCCTGGTCGCGGTGGGCAACTTCACCGAGGTCAACGGCCAGCCCCGCAACCAGGTGGTGGTCGTCGACCTGGACGGCACCCCGGCGGTCGCCAACTGGAGCACCCAGCGCTACGTGGCGCCCTGCTACAGCGGCTCGTTCCCGTTCTACGCCCGGGACGTCGACTTCTCCGACGACGGCTCATACTTCGTGATCATCGCCGACGGTGGCCGGGGCGACGGGGCGTACTGCGACGCCATCGCCCGGTTCGAGACCGCTGACCGGGGTACGGCCCTGGACGCCACCTGGGTCAACTACACCGGCACCGACTCGGTGACCTCCCTCGAGGTGGCCGACAACGTGGTCTACGTCGGCGGTCACTTCCGCTGGCTGAGCAACGCCAACGGCAACGACTCGGCCGGCAGTGGCGCGGTCAACCGGTTCGGCCTGGGCGCGCTGGACCCGATCAACGGCCTGCCGCTGGTCTGGAACCCGACCCGGTCGGGCGCCCCGGCGGGCACCACCACCTGGGGCCCGATCATGTGGGAGCTGTGGCGGGGCAGCACCGGCCTGTACGCCGGCTTCGACTCCGACGGGCTGGGCAACGAGTACCACGGGCGGATGGGCCTGTTCCCGCTCGCCGGTGGGCGTACGGTCGCGGCGACCAACGCGCCGACGGCGTCGTCGGGTTACCTGTACGTCGGCACCGGCAACGGGCAGACCACCCGGGTGCCGTTCGACGGCAGCACGCTGGGCACGCCGGCGGGCAGCGCGCAGGCGAACCTCACCGCGGCCGGCGCGGCCTTCTCGGTCGGCAACAAGCTCTACTGGTCCAAGACCGACGCGACCGCCGCCGGTGGCAGCTACCTGGGTGTGTCGATGTTCACCGGCGGTTCGGTGGGCGCACCCTGGGTCAGCAGCGGCTACAACGACTGGTTCAACCCGGCGACCATGGCCGGCGCGTTCTACCTCGACGGCCGGATGTACTACACCAAGGCCGGCACCAACAAGTTGTTCTACCGCTACCTGGAGCCGGACGGCTACGTGGTGGGCTGCACCGAGTTCACCCTGCCGAGCGTGGGCCTGAACTGGGGCTCCGTGCGGGGGATGGCCTGGGTCAACGGCAAGATCGTCTATGGCAACACCAACGGCTCGCTGCGCGCCGTGCCGTTCGACGAGGTCGCCGTCGACGGCGCCGCCTCGGTGGAGATCGCGCCGGCCGGTGCCGGCGTGGACTGGTCGAGCAAGACGCTGTTCTTCGCCACCTCCTGACCCACCTTTGGTACGGGCGGTCCGCCGGTGTCCCCGAGGCACCGGCGGGCCGCCCGTCGCGCAGGGGACCGGTCGGCTGTCGACCATAAGTGAACGGTCGGCGACAATAGGACGACCGGCGGCTCGCACCGGGGCCGACGTCCGGCCCACGCCGACCTGCCCACCCCCCTCATCGCTAGAGGACCTGACTGATGGACGTGACCGACGTCACTCCCGCCCGGCAGCGCCCGGTCGGCCTGGCCGAGTTGGCCCGTATCCCGGTGCGGCGGTGGCGCACGGTGCTCGCCGCCACCGGGTTGGTGCTGTTACTGGTGGCCGCCTACCTGCTGGTCTTTCCCGCCACCTACACCGCCACCACGGCCGTGGTGGTCCGCCCGGTGGTCACCGACCCGTTCTCGGTGCCCTCCGGTGGTGCCGACCGGGCGGTCAACATGACCGCGGAGAGCGGGATCGCCACCAGCAACGGGGTCATCGACAAGGTCGCCTCGATCACCGGCCGGGACACCACCGGCGTGGCCGACGCGCTCACCGTGGAAACCCCGGTCGGTGGACAGGTGATGCGGTTCAGCTACTCCGGGCACAGCGAGGCCGAGGCGGTGGACGGCGCGAACGGCGCCGCCGAGGCGTACCTCGAACTGCGCAAGGGGATGTACGAGAACCAGCGCGCCGCTGTGCTCAAGTCGTACGACGACACGATCGCCCTGGTCACCAGCCAGCGCACCACCACCCAACGGTCGTTGCCGGCCAACCAGAACTCCTCCACCCCGTCGCCGCGCACCAGCGCCCTGCTGGACCAGCTGCGGGCGCTCAACGACCAGCTGGCGACCCTCGCCGAGCAGCGTTCCAAGATCGGCTCGGCGGATCTGAGCCCCGGATCGGTCACCAGCGCCGCCCGCGCCCCCGTCCCGTCGAGCCGGGACGCCGCCCCGCTGATCCTGGTCGCCGGGCTGCTCGGCGGGCTGCTGGTCGGCGGTCTGGTCGCCTTCGTCCGGGAGTCCATGGACCGCCGGGTGCGTACCGCCGACGAGGCGTCCGCGCTGGTCGGCGCCCCGCTGCTGGGGACCGTCGGGCGGGACCGCTCCGGGCGGCTCTCCGACACCGACCTGCGTTACCTGGTGCTGGCCCTGAGCCGCTGGGTGGACGGGCCGAGACCGCTGCCGCTGGTACTGCTGTCCAGCGCCGCCGACGAGCGACGCGAACAGGTCACCGCCGGGATCGCCGCGGCGCTCGCCCAGGGCGGGCACGAGGTGCGGCTCGGGGTGGCCCCAGAGAGCCGGGACCGGATCCGGCCGTTGCTCCAGGACGCCCAGCGCCGCCACCCGGCCACCGAACCGACCCGCCCCCGGGTGCCCCGCCCGCGCCCGGCGCCCAGCGCCGTCCCGGCACCGGCGGCCACCGCCCCGATGGGCAGCCCGGAAGACACCATGATCATCCAGCCGGTCCGCAAGCCCCGGCCGTTCCCCACCGAGGACCCGAAGAACGGCGGGGTCTACCGCTCCACCACCACCTCGGCGGACAAGACCGAGATCATCCCCCGGGTGCTGCCCAAGGAGACCCCCACGGTCGACGGTGAGGAGCTGCGCATCGGGTCCGGCGCGGTGCACCTGGTCCCGCTGGACGCCCCGACCGGCGGTGGCGTCACCGTGATCGACGCGCCTCCCGCCCTGCACGACGAGCGGGGCGTGCGAGCCGCCCGGGAGGGCCGGGCCGTGCTGGTCGCCGCCCGGGACAAGACCCGCACCGGCCGGCTGAGCCAACTGGTGGAACGGCTGCGCGCGGTGGGCGTCGAGCCGGTCGGATTCGTGGTGACGGGAGAGAAACGTGACTGAGTCGACGGCCGTCGGGCAGCACCCGCCGGTGACCGTGGTGATCGCCACCCGGGACCGGCCCGGCCTGCTGGAACGGGCCGTGGGTGCCGTGCTCGGCCAGGACTACCCCGGCCCGGTGGAGTGCATCGTCGTCTACGACCACACCGACCTGCGCGAGCTGGCCGTGGACGTCCCGGCCGGCCGTAGCCTCCGCTATGTCAACAACGCCCACCGGCAGGGCCTGCCCGGCGGTCGCAACACCGGCGCCGACGAGGCCACCGCCGACCTGGTCGCGTTCTGCGACGACGACGACTTCTGGCTGCCGGCGAAGCTGCGCCGGCAGGTCGAGCTGCTGGCGCAGCGCCCCGACGCCGCCGCCGCGAGCTGCGGCATCCGGCTGGAGGGCCCCGGCATCGCCAAGGAACGCCAACTCGACCGGGCCGAGGTCACCCTCCCCGACTTCGTCGAGGACCGGATCATGGAGGTGCACTCCAGCACCATCCTGATCCGCCGCTCGACCTGGGACGCCATCGGCCCGGTCGACGAGGAGCTGCCCGGCGGCTACGGCGAGGACTACGAGTGGCTGCTGCGGATCGCCGCGCACGGCCCGGTGGTGATCGTGCCCGAGGTGCTGGTGGTGGTCGACTGGCACGGCGGATCGTTCTTCTTCGGCCGCTGGGCGACCATCGTCGAGGCCACCCGCTACCTGCTGGACAAGCACCCCGAGCTGGCGGGCAGCCGGACCGGCCTGGCCCGGCTGCACGGCCAGATCGCCTTCGCGCTCGCCTCCGGCCGACGGCGGCGGGAGGCGGTCCGGGAACTCGGCCGGGTGGTCCGGCTCAACCCCCGGGAGAAGCGGGTGCTGGTGACCGTCCCGGTGGTGCTCGGGCTGCTCTCCGGGGAACGGGTGCTCCGACTGGCCCAGCGTCGGGGTCGAGGTGTCTGACCGGCGGCGTCGGGCCGGCACGTCGCCGACCGGACTGCCGCCGCTGCCCACCTGGCCGCTGTTGGCCATGTTCGGGTTGATGCCGCTGTGGTGGGCGCTCGGCGGCTTCTACCTCGGCTGGTCGGCGTTCGGACTGGTGCTGCTGGGCCTGATGGTCACCCGGGGCCGGGTGGCGTTGCCCGCCGGCACGGCCTGCTGGATGGTGCTGCTGGCGCTGGTGCTGCTCAGCTTCACCCGGCTGGACCGGGCCACCGCCTACCTCACCTCCGGGTTGCGGCTCGGCTTCATGGTCACCGCCCTGATCGTCTGCGTGTACGTCTACAACCTGGTCCGCGACGGCGTCCCCTGGGCCCAGGTGCTCCGCCCCCTCGGCTGGTACTGGCTGGGCGTGGTCGCCCTGGGCTGGCTGGCGGTGCTGGCACCCCGCTTCCAGCTCACCACCCCGATGGAACTGCTGCTGCCGGGCAGCATGTCGGGGGAGCGGTTCATCCAGGCGCTGACCCACGTGCGGGCCAACGAGTTCAACCCGGTCTCGCGCGCCCCGATCTACCGGACCGCTGCGCCCTACCCGTACACCAACAACTGGGGCACGGCGTACGCGCTGCTGGTGCCGTGTGTGCTGGCGTACCTGACGTCGGTGCGTACCGGCAAGTTCCGGGTGGCGCTGCTGGTGTCGTTGCCGCTGTCGATGGTGCCGGCGTTCATGACCCTCAACCGGGGCATGTTCCTCGGCCTCGGCGCGGGACTGACCTACCTGGGCCTGCGGGCGCTGGTACGGGGCAACGCCAAGCTGATCGCCTCGATCGGCGGGCTGGTGCTGCTGGTCTGGGTGGTCAGCCTGGTGGTGCCCGTGCAGGAGCTGATCGACAACCGGGTCAGCAGCACCGACACCAACGTCGACCGGATGGACCTCTACGTGCGTACCCTCCAGGCCGTCGAACGCTCGCCGCTGCTCGGGTACGGCGCACCCAACAGCGTCGACACCACGCTCGCCGAGGAGCCGCTGGGCACCCAGGGCATGATCTGGCAGGTGCTCTACAGCCACGGCATCCCGGCCCTGGTCGCCTTCCTGGCCTGGCTGGTGCTGATCGCCAAGCGGCTCGCCGGCGCGGTCTCCCCGGCCGGGCAGTGGCTGAGCACCATCCCGGTGATCGCCCTGGTGGTGATCCCCGTGTACGCCTACATCGACCCCAACATGTCGGTGATCTTCTATGCGGTCGGGGTCGGGTTGGCGGCGGTCAGCGGGCCGGTGAACCGCCCGGTGACCCTCGCGCCCGGAGTCGTCGAGCCCCGCGCACCCCGCCCCACCGCGGCGGCCTCCGGCCCGCCGACGGCGGCGCTCACCGGCCCGCCGACGGCGGCGACCGGAACGGCATCCGTGCCGACCAGGGCATCGGCCACCGTCCCGCCCCCCAGCGCCACCGGCACCGCCCCGGCCACGCGTGGCCGAGCCACCGCCAGCGTCCCGTCCCCGCCCACCAGGGTCACGGCCAGCGCTTCCCCGTCCGCCCCCCGGGGCGCGACCCCACCCCCGACCCCGGTCCCGCCCCGCCCTGCGGCCCCAGCCCTGGCCCCGGCCCCGAGCCGAGTTCCAACCCCGGGCCCGAGTCCGGTTCCGAATCCGGCCCCAGGTCCGGCTTCGGCACCCGCTGCGGACCCGGCTCCCGCTCCCGCCGGCCGGAGCGCGTCGCCGTCGGCCCCGGCCCCGGCCTGGCCCCCGCTCCCGGCTCCCGCTTCCGTTCCGGCTCCGGCTCCGGCTCCGGCTCCGGCTCCGGCTCCCGCTCCGGCTCCCGCTTCCGCTCCGGCTCCGGCTCCCGCTTCCGCTCCGGCTCCGGCTCCCGCTTCCGCTCCGGCTCCGGCTCCCGCTTCCGCTCCGGCTCCGGCTCCCGCTCCCGCTCCGGCTTCCGCTGCTGCGCCGCACCCGGTGCCGGCCGCCACCCAGGCTTCGGTCCGGCCGTCGGTCCCACCGTCGGTGTCGGCCGCTACCCAGGCTTCGCCCCGGCCGCTTTCACCGCCGCTGCCCGCTGCCGCCCAGGCTTCGGCCCGGCCGTCGGTCCCATCGCCGACCTTGGCCCCGGCTCCGGGCGGCGGGTCCCGGCCGGGTGGCGGGGTGGACGCACCCACCGTGGTGCAACCGGCCCGGCCCGACGGGCCCACCCCACCGGTCCGGACCGCCACCCGGACCGCAGACCAGACCGGCACCGAGGACGGCAGGGAGCGGACATGAGCCATCCGGGCACCGGGACCGGGACCACACCCGCGGCTCCTCGGCAGGTCGACCGCCGTGCCACGGCGGCCGACGCACCGGCCGGGCCGGTGGCGGACACCTCCGACGCGGCGAGCGGCGCCGGGGAGGTCCGCCGCAGCGCCCGCAGCGGCGCGGTGGGGCTGGTCGGCGCGGCGGTCAACGGCGCGCTGGGTTTCCTGCTCACCGTGGTCATCGTGCGCGGTTTCGGCACCGACGGATCGGGTGCGCTGTTCACCGCCATCGGTGTGGTCTCCATTCTGGGCGCGATCTGCTGCGCCGGTGCGGACACCGCGCTGGTCTGGGCGCTGCCCCGACGCCGCACCGGTGTCGACGGTGACGCCGCCCGGCTGCTGCCGGTGGCGTTGCTGCCGGTGCTGCTGCTCACCGGGGTCGTCGCGACGGTGGGCGCGTTCACCGCCGACCGGCTCGCCCCGGTCTTCTTCGAGCGGTCGGACGGGCCGACACTGCTGCGGCTGGCGTTCCTCGCCCTGCCGGTCACCGTGGCGATGACCGTGCTGCTCGCCGCCGTCCGGGCGGTCCGCCCGGTGACCGCCGTGATCGGCATCCAGTACGTGCTGGTGCCGCTGGCCCGACCCGTACTGCTGCTGGCGACGGTCGCCACCGGGGCCGGGGTGGCCGTCGGGTTCGGCGGTTGGCTGCTGCCGGTGGCGTTGGCCGTGGTCGCCGCCGCCGTCCTGCTGCTGCGTCCGCTCGGGGTGCTGGCGGGGGCGCGGCTGCGGCCGGACGGCGCGGACTGGCGTACCCTCTGGGGCTTCGCGCTGCCCCGGGCGGTGTCGGCGGCGATCGACGCGAGCAGCATGTGGGTCGGGGTGTTGCTCACCGCGGCGCTGGCCGGTGCGGACGAGTCAGGTGTCTTCGGCGCGGTCGGCCGGTATGCCCTGGCCGGGCTGCTGATCATGCAGGGGTTGCGGGTGGCCGTCGCGCCCCAGCTCTCCCGGCTGCTCGGGCAGGGGCGCACCGCCGACGCGGCGCTGGTCTACCGGCGGGTCACCGTCGTGATCATCCTGCTGTCCTGGCCGGCGTACCTGCTGCTGGCGGTGTTCGCGCCCGGGTTCCTCAGCCTCTTCGGTGACGGGTTCACCGTCGGGGCCGCCCCGCTGGCGGTGCTCGCCTTCGCGATGCTCGTCAACTCCGGGGTGGGGATCGTGCAGACCATGCTGCTGATGAGCGGCAACAGCACCCGGCACCTCCAGGCCACCGTGGTGGGGCTGGCGCTCACCGTCGGCCTGGGTTTCCTGCTCATCCCCGACCACGGGGCGCTCGGCGCGGCGTACGCCTGGACGGCCGGCGTGGTCGCCGAGAACGTGCTGGCCGCGATCGCCGCCCGGGTGGCGATCGGCGAGCCGCTGCTCACCCGGTCGGTGGGTTGGGCGGCGCTCGGGGCCGGCGGCGGTGCGGCCGTGGTGGCGGTGCTCAGCGCGCTGGTCGCCGGCCGGGGCGTGGCCGGTCTGGCGCTGGCCCTGGCGGTGCTGGCGGTCGTCGCCGCCGGGCTGCTGCTGGACCGGCGGGTCCGGGGTACGGTCCGGGCCGCCGTGACGATGCTCAGGCCGAAACCGGCGTGACGAGAGGGAGACGATGACGATCCGCGACCGCCTCAAGGGTGTGGTCCCGCACCAGGTCACCCACCAGGTACGCAGCTCGCTGGTCCGGTACGGCGAACGCACCAGCGACCGTCGGCCGCTGCCCGACTTCCTGATCACCGGCACCAAGCGGGGCGGCACCACCTCGCTGTGGCGCTACCTGCTGGCGCACCCCCTGGTGCCCCGGCTCTTCCCGGCCTGGAACACCAAGACCTCGCACTACTTCGAGGAGAACTGGGGTCGGGGCGAGGCGTGGTACCGCTCGCACTTCCCGACCGTGCGGCACCGGCAGGCCCTGGAACGTCGGCACGGCGGGCCGGTCCGCGTCGGTGAGGCCGCCCCGCTGTACATGTTCCACCCGCTCGCCGCGCAGCGGGTAGCCGAGCTGATGCCCGACGTCCGGTTGATCTTCCTGCTCCGGGACCCCGTGGAGCGGGCGTACTCGCACTGGAAGGAGCGGCGCACGGAGGGCAAGGAGCCGTTGGACTTCGTCGAGGCGCTGGCCCGGGAGGAGGAGCGGACGGCGGGGGAGCGGGAGAAGCTGATCGCCGACCCGACGTACTTCAGCGAGGCGTACGACTGGTACACCTACCGGGCCCGGGGCCGCTACCTGGAGCACCTGACGCCGTGGCTGGACCGGTTCGACCGTTCCCAGCTGCTGATCCTGCCCAGCGAGACGCTGTACGCCGAGCCGGCCGCCACGTACGCCCGGGTGTTGGACTTCCTCGGTCTGCCCCCGCACCAGCTCGCCGCGTACGAGGCGCACAACCACCGCCGCAGCAGCGCCATGCCCGAGCAGGTACGGGAAGAGTTGAGCGTGCACTTCGCCCCGCACAACGCGGCGTTGGAACAACGACTGGGTATGCGCTTCGACTGGTCGTGAACCCGGTCGGCGGCCCGCCCGGCGCAGCTCGGCGTCCGCAGGGCGGGACGGACCGGACAGGGTGCCGACGCCGGCACCGGGCGTGACAGACTGACCGTCGTGTTGCGTTGGCTGACTGCAGGTGAATCGCATGGTCCGGCTCTGGTGGCGTTGTTGGAGGGGGTTCCCGCCGGGGTGGTGGTGACTTCTGGTGACATCGTGGGTGAGTTGGCGCGTCGTCGGTTGGGTTATGGCCGGGGTGCGCGGATGGCGTTCGAGCAGGATGAGGTCGAGGTCGTCGGTGGTCTGCGGCACGGCGTCACGCTGGGCAGTCCGGTCGCGATCCGGGTGGGGAACTCGGAGTGGCCGAAGTGGCAGACGGTGATGGCCGCCGACCCGGTGGATGCGGACGAGTTGGCGAGTCAGGCCCGGAACGCTCCGCTGACCCGTCCCCGGCCCGGCCACGCCGACCTGGCCGGCATGCAGAAGTACGGTCACACGGATGCGCGGCCGATTCTGGAGCGGGCCAGCGCCCGGGAGACGGCTGCGCGGGTGGCCGTGGGCACCGTGGCGAAGGCCCTGGTGAAGCAGGCCCTCGGCATCGAGATCGTGTCGCACGTGGTGGAGCTCGGCTCGGTGGCCGCGAAGCCCGGTTTGCGGCCGGTGCCGGAGGATGCTGAGCGGATCGACGCGGACCCGTTGCGGTGTCTCGATCCGGACGCGAGTGTCCGGATGGTCGCTGAGGTGGATGCTGCGAAGAAGGCTGCTGACACGCTGGGTGGGGTGGTGGAGGTGTTGGCGTATGGGGTGCCGCCGGG
>NZ_JBFAQU010000033.1:3374-63302 GCF_040678915.1 Micromonospora sp. NPDC049257 | reverse complement strand
CGAGGACCGGCCCGACAGCACGGCGACACGGCCCGGGGAGCGGGCCCCCCAACGGCACGCTGTGACGTGATCGGCCGGCGGGCGGCGGCCGTGGCCGCCGGTAGCGCGGCGGCGGTGACCACCACGCCCAGCAGTACGGTCACCGGACGGGCCGTCCTCGACAGCAGCAGGAGGCCGGCGCCGACGGTGAGCAGGGCGGTGAGCGGGAGCTGCCAGCCCCACGGGAGATCGGGACCCGCGGCGGCCCCCTGCCAGGCGGGCAGCGACCGGCCCACCGCGAGCGCCGCGAGGGAACCGGTGGCGAGCACGGTGACCTGGGCCGCACCGGCCGCCACCAGCAGCGCGCCGACCCGGGGGCCGGTGCGGTGCCGCTGCGGCAGCAGCCGGACGCCGCCGGCCAGAGCGGCCGCCACCAGGCCGACGGCGAGCAGCAGGAACCCGGCCCGCAGCTCGGCCACCGGCCGCAGCATCGCGACGGCGAGCAACGGCACCAGCAGCCCGGTGGTGAGCTGGCGGAACACCCCGGCACCCGCGACCCGGGCCGCACCGGCCAGGACCAGGCCGACGAGCAGCATCGGCAGGCCGGCCAGCAGCGGCTGACCGCCGGCCCGGCCGAGCACCAGCGGCACCAGCGCGCAGCTCGCGGCGACCGTCGTCGCGGCACCGAAGCCGAGCCAACCGAGCACCCGGCCAGCGAGCACAGCGGTGGAACCGGGCGGTCCGGCGACCGGCCCCCCGCCGGCCGCCGGTCCCCCGTCCGCCGGGACGGTGGTGGCGCCCGACCCCCCGGCGGGCACCACCACCGCTTCCCCGGGACCCGCAGCGGCCGGAGCCGCCCCGGGTGGCACCGCTCCGGCCAGTGGCGGAGCGGCGGGATCAGGCCCGGCCGGCACCGGGCGGTTCGCTGCCGACCCGGTGACCGCCGGGACCGGGCCGGTCGGAACCGGGCCGGTCGGAACGGCGAGCGGGGCCGGGCCGGTCGGAACGGCGAGCGGAACCGGGCCGGTCGGGACGGCGAGCGGGGCCGGCGAGCGGCGGCGCAGCGCGACCACCACCGCGAGGTCGAGCAGCGCCACCCCGAGGAACGTCAGCGTCCAACCGGTGGCTCCGGGCCGGGACTGCGCCACCGCCAGCGGCAGCACCGGCTGGACGACGAACAGCGCCGCGAACCACGGCACGGTGAGCCGGCTGAGCAGGGCGTACCCGGTGGCGACCGCCGCGCTGAGCCCGGTGACCAGGGCGGCGTACCGGGTGCCCGACCAGTCGGCGGTGCCGAGCAGGTTCACCGACCAGGCGGCGTACCCGTCGAGGACCACCAGCAGCAGACCCACCGCCGCGAACGTCTCGGCGGTGCCGCGCAGGCCGCGCCACTTCGCCACCAGCGGCACCGCCAGGGCGAGCGCGGTGAACCCGGCCAGGATCAGCGCCCGGCCCGCCACCCCCACCGCCGCCCAGGCGACCGCGGTGAAGACCACCGCCGCCGTGCCCAGCAGCAGGCCACCGAGGACGAACAGCAGCCACTGGATCGTCCGGGTCGAGGTCTCCGGGCGGCCCGGCGTACCCACGGGTGGGGGTCCGGACCCGGCGGGCGGCACGGACCCGCCGGACCCGACGACACCGCCGGGACGCACCGGGACCACCGGGCGCGCGGCCGGGACGACCGGGTGGCCTGCCGGACGAACAGCCGGCGGGACGGGACGTCCGGCCGGCGCGGGTACGCGGACCGCCGCACCGACCGGGACCGGCGCGGGGATCTCCCGGCGGATCCGGGCCGCCAGTTCCGCCCGCTGGCGCTGCGCCGCGAGCAGGCGCGCGCCGAGCCCCTGGTACGCCTCCCGGGCCCGCTCCACCTCCCGGCCGAGCGAAACGATCTCCCGGTCCAGCCGGACCACCTCGGCGGCGGGCGGGTACGGCCCGAACCCACAACCGACGCACCCGCGGGTCAGTTCGGCGGGCGCACCGCAGCGGGGGCAGGGGTAACCGGTGTTCTGCACCCGGCCATCCTGCCGGTGGGCGGCAACCCCTGGCCAGAGTGCCCGTACCTAGGTACGGGTGTTCTCGTGCACCCAGAGCGCGTACGCCGGGTCGCCGCTGTCCACCCGGGTGACCAGGATCTCGGGCACCTCGTAGGGATGGTTGGCCCGGATCTGGCCGACCAGCGCGGTGGCCCGGTCCGGGGCGGTCTTGAACTGCACCGACCATTCGGTGCTGGTCTCCACCCCGGCCCGCCACCAGTACGTGCTGTCGACCTGGCCGCCGACCTGGGCGCAGGCGGCCAGCCGCCCGGCCACCGCGGCAGCCGCCATCAGGTCCGCGACGGAGCGCGAGTCCACCACCGTCGTCACCACGCAGATCTGGTCCACCTGCGCACCCTACGTGGGATCGGCGGCGAAACGGTCGACCGTCACGGTGCGTTCACTCAGCGGTCACGCCGTCCCGGTTGGCGGCGATCCACCTGTCGATCCGGTCCCACCAGTCGAAGAGCCAGTCGATCCGTTCCTGCCGGCCGGTCGGGACGTCCTCGGGCGGCACCGACCAGAACCGCATCACGATCCGTTTGTCCATCGGCAGCTCCCGCCACACGTCGGCGACGGTGAGCATCCGGTCCAGGCCGGTGTGCGCCACGAAGATCACGCCGGCCTCGGGTGCGGCGTCCAGGGCGGCGAGCACCCCGCCGGGCTGCGGGGCGAGCACGTGCTGCATCCGCTCGGCGCGCACCGCCATCCGCTCCAGCCCGAGCGCGCGGAGCCGGTCGATGGCCCGTACGCGTCGGCCGGGGGTGAAGTTGCCGCCCTCCGGGAAGATCACGAAGGCGTCGTCGTCGTCCAGGCCGGTGGCGAGGTGGCCGATCTGCCGGACCGCCGCGTCCCGGCCGTCACCGGCGGCGACGAACCGGTTGGGCAGGCGGTTGAGCAGCACGTCGATCGCCGGGTCCCACTGGAGCGCCTCCTTGAGCACGATCCGGGGCTCCCGCTGGAACCAGTTGACCAGGGAGTGGATCAGGATGAACGAGTCACCCGGGCCGGCGTGCCGGCAGAGCACCAGCTCCGGCCGGCCCGGCAGGGCGGTGTCCGGGTCGGTGCCGACCACGTCGATGCTCAGCCGCAGCGTCCACCGGGCCTGCCAGAACAGCACCCGCAGGAACCAGCCGGCGAGCACGTAGTGTGCCCGCTGGAAGGACGGCGTGCGCTTCCACCGACCGAACCCGGAGGCCAGCCACAGCACGAAGAGGGCGACCAGTGCGGCGGCGTCCCAGACCAGGTAGACGCACCCGATCCAGAGCAGCCGCAGCGGGCGCAACCGGCCCGGCACGAACGGCGACGCGGCCAGCGCGAGCAGCGCCCAGACCGGCACCGCGGTCAGCACCGTGACCGCGAGCAGGATCACCCCGGGTGCGAACAACAGCCGGCGTACCCACCGAGGGGGCAGCGGCATCAGCGGTCCAGGCTCGCCAGGTAGTGCCGGGAGGCGGTGTAGGCGCGGCTGATCCGCCGTCCCACCGCCGCCATGTCCCGGTAGGCCCACGGGCTGTCGTCGCGTGGTTCCAGCCCGCCGGTCGGCAGCACGTGCACCCGTACCCCCTCGGGCAGGGCCGCCATCTCCCGGGCGAACCGGTGCCGGCGGGCGATCTCGAATGCGACCTGGGCGATCTCCCACGGTCGGCGGGGCGGCGTCAGCTCCCGCTCGATCCGCCCCACCTGGAGGACGAAGATCTGCGTCGCGCCGACCGCGACCGCCTCGCCGATCGGGATGGAGTTGACGATCCCGCCGTCTATGTAGTGCTGGCCGTCGATCTGTGCCGGCGGCAGCAGCCCCGGTACGGAGGCGGAGGCGAGCACCGCCGGCACCAGCGGTCCGGTGTGGAACCAGTGTTCGGCGGCCCGCTCGATGTTGGCCGCGCAGCAGCGGAACGGCACCTTCAGGTCGGCGAAGGTGGTGTCCGCGCCCAGCTCCCCCTCCAGCAGCTTGCGCAGCGGCCGGGGCGAGTGCAGGTGGGTACGGGCGGCGAAGCGGCGCAGTTGCCGGGCGACCGAGTCGCCGTACACCTCGCTCGCCTCCGGGGACGCCCACAGCCGGACCAGCCGGTCGGTGACCGCCTCGGACGGGTCGGCGGCGACCAAAGCGCCGTTGACCGCGCCGATCGAGGTGCCGAGCACGACGTCGGGGCGGATCCGGGCCCGGAACAGGGCACGCAGCATGCCCACCTCGACCGCGCCGAGCACTCCCCCGCCGCCGAGCACGAACGCCACCGGACCGCCACTCATGTCGTTCATCCTGGCACGCCACCGCCCGTGCCTGCCGGCGCAGCCGCTGGTCACCGGCGTCGATCAGGAACCGGTGGCGGTGGGCGAAACGGCCACTGCAGAGGGTCACCGGACAAATGGACAACCGTTGACAGGGGGGACACATTCGCGCAACCTGACACCACCCCGAACCCCAGGCAGGTGCGAACACTGATGGCAGCCCTGAACGCCGGTAGGTTGCTGGCCCGCAGGTACCGGCTCCTCGACAGGATCGGGGCCGGCGGGATGTCGGTGATCTGGCGGGCCCGCGACGAGGTGCTGGACCGGGTCGTCGCGGTCAAGGTGCTCGCGCCGTCGCTGGCCGCCGACGCCCGCTTCCGGGACATGGTCCGCGAGGAGGCCCGGTCGGCCGCCCAACTGGTCCACCCGCACGTGACCGCGGTGCACGACTACGGCGAGGCGCTCGCCCCGGACGGCGAGATCACCTCGTTCGTGGTGATGGAGCTGCTCACCGGCGAGGAGCTGGAGCACCGGCTGAGCGAGGGCCCGCTGCCCTGGCCGGAGGCGGTCGAGGTGGGCGCCCAGGTCGCCGAGGCGTTGGCGGCGGCGCACCGGCTGGGCATCGTGCACCGGGACATCACCCCGGCGAACGTGATGATGACCCGGACCGGGGCGAAGGTGCTCGACTTCGGCATCGCCACCCAGGTCGGCACCCCCGACGACGACGAGGACGGGGGCACCTTCGGCACCCCGGCGTACGTGGCCCCGGAACGCCTGGACGGGGCGCCGGCCCAGCCGTCGACCGACGTCTACTCCCTCGGCGTGCTGCTCTACGAGACGCTGACCGGCCATCCGCCGTACCCGGCGGAGACCTGGGAACAGCTCGCCGACGCGATCGTCGACGAGACACCACCGTCGCTGGACGGCGTACCGGGGCTGCCTCCGGTGGTGGTGGACGTCTGCCTGCGCTGCCTGGCCCGGGACCCGCACGACCGGCCGACCGCGCACCAGGTCGCCACCGCGCTGCGGGACCAGCTGCTGCCCGGTGATCCGCAGGCGGCCACCATGCTCTCCCCCACGGTCACCCTGCCCGCACTGGCCGGCACGCCGGGCACGGCGTCGGGGGTCGGTGCGGCGGGCGGCGTCGGCGCGGCTTCGGGGGTGGGCGCAGTGGCCGGCGTCGGTGCGGCCGGCACCGGCATCCCGGGGGCCGAGCTGGCCGGGGCGGGGTCCGGCGGCGCAGCCGGCGACCGGTCCCCCGCAGGCGGGCCGCCGGGCCCTGGCGCGGCGGCCGGCCGGCACACCGCCTACGGCGCGGCGAACAACGGCGCAGGTGGCACAGGTGGCACGGCCAACGGTGGCGCAGGTGCCGGCGGCGCGGGTAACGGTGGTGCGGCGACCGGGCCCGACGAGCCGGAGCCGGAGCTGCCGCCGTCGCGGCGGCCGTTGGTGGCGGTGGGCGCGCTGGTGGTGTTCACCGTCGCGGCGGTCCTCCTGCTCGCCCCGCTACTGGAGCCGGGGACCCACACCACCCCGCCGGTCGCCCGGCAGACCGAGGCCCCGGCGACGGAGCCGTCGCCGCCGCGCACCCAGCCACCGGCGGGCCCCACCGCGCAGCCGGCGCCCCGGCGGGCCACCACGACGCCCACACCGCCCCGCCCACAGCCCACCACCACCCCCGACGGCGGGCAGGGCGGCGGCGGGTTGACCGAGGCGGCCGACCGGATGCGTCAGCTGATCGACGACGGGGTCCGCACCGGCGAGGTCCGCGAGGACGTCGGCCTGGACCTGCGCAACGTGCTCGCCAACCTGACCCGGTCCGCCGCCGAGGGCCAGGCCGACGTGCCCGCGCAGGCGACCGCGCTCCGCGAGAAGGTCACCCGCCGGATCGACGAGGGTGGCATCACCGCGGCGTACGGCCGGCAACTCGAAGCCGCCGCCCGGAAACTGGCCGCGACCGCCGTCTGACACCCCGCGCCGGCACCGGAACCACCGTCCGCTGCACCGCCCCGCACCCCGCTCAGCGGGTACGCAGTGCGACGGGCCGGTGCACGGGCGGGGCCACGCCGAGTGCCACGGCCCGGTAGATCGCCTCGTAGCCGCGCGCCATCCGCCCGGTGGAGAAGTTGTCGGCCACGTGGGCGGTGCAGGCCGCCGGGTCGAGCCGGACCACCTCGCGCAGAGCCGCCGGCAGCTCCTCGGCCCGGTCGCGGACCAGTCCGGTCACCCCGTCGACCACCACCTCCGGCACCGCGCCCCGGCGCAGCGCCACCACCGGTGTGCCGGTCGCCATGGCCTCCACCATCACCATGCCGAACGGTTCCTCCCACTGGATCGGCATGATCAGGCAGCGGGCGTCGACCAGTAACCGCAGGGTCGCCTCCCGGTCGGCGTTCATGATCACGTCGACGTCGTCGCCCAGCATCGGCTGGACCACCTCGGCGAAGTAGTGGCGCTCGGCCGGTTCGTTGCACTTGCCGGCCAGGGTGAGCGGCAGGCCGGCCGCCCGGCAGGCCCGGATCGCCGTGTCGGGGCCCTTGTCCGGGCTGAACCGGGCCAGCCAGAGCACCGGGCCCCGGCCGGGTTGCCGCTTGGTCGGCACGTCCCGGGCGTTGAGGGCGTTGTGCACCGTGCCGACCCAGGGCAGGCCGGGGTTGGCCCGCCGTTGGGCGTGGGAGATCGCCACCAGGCCCACCCCGTGGTCGGTGTCGCTGAGCACCGCGCCGTACTCGCCGACCGGGTTGCCGTGCACGGTCGCCACGGTGGGCACCGCACGCCGGCCGGCGACCAGCGGCCCGATCGTGGTGTGGTCGTGGATCACGTCGAAGTCGGCGGCAGAGATCAACTGGTTGGCCCGCGCCAGGTGGGCGAGCTCCGGCAGCGACTCACCGAGCCGGTCGTACTGCACCTCGTCGATGGTGGAGACGAAGTCGGCGGCGGTGCCGTGCTGCCGGCCCGCCCCGAAGAGGGTCACCTGGTGGCCGTGGCTGGCCAGCATGTCGACCAGCCCGTGCACCACCTGCTCCAGCCCGCCGTAACCGGGCGGCGGCACCGACAGCCAGGGCGGAACGAGCATCGCGATCCGCAGTGGCGGCCCGGACGGTGGGCGTTCCGACGGACGGTGGGTCACGGCCACGAATCCTCCCCCGTTGTCCCGCTACGGAACCTCGTCCCGACCCGGGATCGGCGGCGATTTCCCGCTGGCCGGACAACCAAACGCACCCCGGTCGGGTGGGGCCCGGCCGGGGTGCGTACGGCGACGGGCGGTGGAGCCAACCCCCTTGGCTCCGCCGCCCGCCGCCCGGAGGAGGTAGGTCTGAGGACTATGACGTCTCGGCGAGCGTCACGGTTGCAGTCGCCTCCGTACCATTTCGCTTGTAGGTCACCTGGACCCGGTCGCCGACCTTGCCGGCCTGCACCGCGCCGACCAGATCGTTGGAGTCGTTGATCACCTTGTCGCCGAACCTGGTGATCACGTCTCCCCGCTGGATGCCGGCCTTCTCGGCGGCGCTGCCCCCGGTGACGGCGGCCACCAGGGCCCCGCCGTCCTCGGCCGCGTTGACGCTGACGCCGAGGGACGGGTGGCTGACCTTCTCACCCCGCTGGAGCTTCTCGGCGACGTTCTTGGCCTTGTTGCTCGGGATGGCGAAGCCGACCCCGATGTTGCCGGTGCTGCCCTGCCCGGCGGTGGCGATGGCGGTGTTGATGCCGATCACCTCGCCCCGGGTGTTGACCAGCGCGCCGCCGGAGTTGCCCGGGTTGATCGGGGCGTCGGTCTGGAGCAGGCCGGAGATCGAGCTGGCGCCACCCTGCGGGGCCTGCTGCGGGCTGTCGCCGCTGCCGGCCTGGATGGTGCGGTCCCGGGCGCTGAGGATGCCGGCCGTCACCGAACCCTGCAGACCGAGCGGGCTACCCAGGGCGAGCACCTGGTCGCCCACCTGCATGGCGTCGCTGTCGCCGAACTTCGCCGCCTTGAGGTTGTCCAGGCCGCTGGTCTTGACCACCGCGAGGTCGGTCTTCGGGTCGGTGCCGCGGATCTCGGCGGAGGCGGACTGGCCGTTGGCGAACACCACCCGGACGGTCTTGCCGGAGGCGGACGCGACCACGTGGTTGTTGGTCAGCACGAAGCCGTCGGAGCTGAGGACCACGCCCGATCCCTCACCGCTGTCGGTCATGATCGAGACCACGCTGTCCTGCACCGAGGCGGCGATCTTCGGCAGGTCGGCGCTGTTGATCACGGGGGCGGCCGAGTAGTTGCGGGTGATGCCGCCCCCGTCGCCGTCGACCGCCAGGGCGAGCGCCCCGCCGGCCACGCCCGAACCGAGCATCAGGGCGAAGACCGCCACCCCCGCGCCGACGAACTTGGCCACCCTGCCGGCCTGCGGCGCCGGGCCGGACGCCCACGGCGGGGCCGGCTGGCCGGGCTGCTGCGGCCCGCCGGGGCCGGGCTGACCCGGGTAGCCGGCGGACGGCTGCCCCGGGTAACCCCCCGACGACTGCGCGCCGGGCTGGCCGGGGTAACCGGCACCCGGCTGACCGCCGACGGCGGAACCGGGCTGACCGGGATAACCGGCGGACTGCGCCGCCGCGCCCGGCTGGCCGGGGCGGTGCTGGCCGGGGTAGCCGCCGGCCCAGCCGGACTGGTGCTGGCCGGGCTGCGGGTAACCGGCCGACGGGTACTGCCCCGCCTGCGGGTAGCCGGTGGACGCCGGATAGCCGGGCCGGTACGCCTGGTCACCGGAGGCCGCCGCAGGCTGGTACGACGACTGCGGGTACGCGCTCGCGGCGGGCGGCGCGTACGGCGACGACGGTGGCGCGTACGGCGATCCGGGGTGGGATGTGCCGGCCGGCGCCCCCGCGGTGCCGGCGGCGTCGCCCGGAGAGGCGGTGGTGTCGGACTCGCCGCGCTCGACGCGGGACGGCTCGGCGGAGGGGTGCGACGGCTCGGCGTCGGTGGCAGCCGGCCGACGCTGCGGGTCGGTCTCGAACTCGGTCATGCCACTAGTTTTCCCTGTGCCACTGTCACCAGCCTGGAATCCCCCTGGAAGTTTTCTGAAAGCCACTCCCGGCCCGGAGCGGGATCACTCACCGTCACCGCCGGACTCGGACAGCAGCGGCAGCCGGACCCGGAAGGTCGCCCCGCCGCCGGGCGTCTCGGCCACCTCCACCGTGCCCTGGTGCGCGGTGACCAGGGCGGCGACGATGGCCAGCCCCAGCCCGGTGCTGGTGATCCCGCTGGCCCGGCGGGTCCGGGCCGCGTCGGCCCGGTAGAACCGCTCGAAGACCCGCTCGGCCTGCTCCGGGGCGAGCCCCGGCCCGGTGTCGGCCACCTCCACCACGGCCAGGTTCCCGGCCTCGGAACGCAGCCGCAGGGTCACCGACGCCTCCGGCGGGGTGTGGGTCAGCGCGTTGGTCATCAGGTTGCCGATCACCTGCCGCAGCCGGGCGTCGTCGGCGTGCACCACCAGCGGGCCGGAGCCCGGCGCGATCTCCAGCTCGATGCGCCGTTGCGGAGCGACCACCCGGGCCGCCTCGACCGCGTCGGAGGCGAGCACCGGTAGCTCCACCGGGGCCAGCGACAGCGGGCGTTCCCGGTCCAGCCGGGCGAGCAGCAGCAGGTCCTCCACCAGCAGCCCCATCCGGGCCGCCTCGTCCTCAATGCGGCGCAGCAGGTCGGCGGTCTGCTCGGGGGCGCGGGCCGCGCCCTGCCGGTACAGCTCGGCGAAGCCCCGGATGGTGGTCAGCGGGGTACGCAGTTCGTGCGAGGCGTCCGCGACGAACTGCCGCATCCGCTCCTCCGACCGCCGGGCGCGGGCCTCCGACGCCAGCGCGGCGTGCGCCGCGTCCCGGGCGCCGGCCTCGGCCGTACGGGCGGCCATCTCCGAGGCGGCGCGGGCGGTGAAGGCGGCCTCGATCTGGGCCAGCATCGCGTTCAACGCCCGGGAGAGCCGGCCCAGCTCGGAGGTGGCGCACTCCTGCCCCTCCTCCGGGTCGGGCACCCGGCGGGTCAGGTCGCCACCGGCGATCGCCGCAGCCGTCCGTTCGATCTCCACGAGCGGTTTCAGGCTGGTCCGCACGATGGCCGCGCCGATCGAGGCGAGCAGGATCAGCACCGCCCCGCCGACCAGCATGTCTATCCAGATCAGCCGCTTGACGGCCAGGTCGACGTCGGTGAGGTGCTGCCCGACGGCGAGGACCCGGCCGTCGGACAGCTCCCGGTAGAGCATCCGCCACCGTTCCCGGCCGTCCTGCGAGCGGACCGTGAACGGTTCGCCCTCGTCAGCCCGGAACCCGGGCAGGTCCGCCGGGACCGGGGGAAGGTCGTCCGGTTCGAGCGCCGGGTCGTACCCGATGAACCGGGAGGTGTCCTCGTCGGCGAGCGCGACGACGTAGTCGGTGGGCAGCGCGGCCTTGACCCGTCCGCTCTCCAGGTCCGGCAGCGCCCGGCCGACCTGGACGCTGGCCGACTGCAACTCGCCGTCGACCTGCCCGATCAGGTACTCCCGCAGGAAGTACGTGGTGAGCGAGCTGATCACCACGAGCGCGACGGCGACCAGGGTGAGGACCGCCGCGACCAGCTTGACCCGCAGCGGAACGCTCCGGATCCGTCCCTTCGCCTCGTCGAGCGGATTCACGCCGCCGGCTTGCGCAGGACGTAGCCCACGCCGCGCAGGGTGTGGATCAGGCGGGGCTGGGTGTTGTCGACCTTGCGGCGCAGGTAGGAGATGTAGGACTCGACGATGTTGTCGTCGCCCCGGAAGTCGTAGTTCCACACGTGGTCGAGGATCTGCGCCTTGGACAGCACCCGGTTGGCGTTGAGCATCAGGTAACGCAGCAGCTTGAACTCGGTCGGCGAGAGCTGCACCCGCTGGCCGGCCCGGTGCACCTCGTGGGTCTCCTCGTCCAGCTCCAGGTCGGCGAAGGTGAGCCGGGACGGGGCCTGCTCGCCGGTCGCGGTGCGTCGCAGCACCGCCCGGATGCGGGCGGTCAGCTCCTCCAGGCTGAACGGCTTGGTGACGTAGTCGTCGCCGCCCAGGGTGAGCCCCCGGATCTTGTCGTCGGTGGCGTCCCGGGCGGTCAGGAACACCACCGGGGTACGCGTGCCGCCCTCCCGGAGCATCCGGATGACCTCGAAGCCGTCCAGGTCGGGCAGCATCACGTCGAGCACCACCAGGTCGGGGCGGTGGTCCTTGGCCGCGTGCAGGGCCGCGCTGCCGCTGGTGGCGGTCGCCACGTCGAACCCCGCGAAGCGGAGGCTGGCGGAGAGCAGTTCGAGGATGTTGGGGTCGTCCTCGACGACGAGCAGTCGCGCCTCAGTCTGGGTAGCGGCCATGCTGGCCATCATCCGTGATGTCGCTGCGGCGGCGCTGGACGGTTGCTGCAAAAATCCTGTGAAGCCGTCCGGTGCCCCGGTCGCGGCCGGCGGAGAGCACGACGACCGGGGCGACGCCCGCGACACGTGGCCGTCAGCGCAGTAGCCGGCTCAGCCCGTCCAACGCGCCGTCGAGGACCCGGATCGCGGTACGGAGCTGGGTGTCGCTGAGCCGTCCGGCCCGGACCAGCGCCCCGACCTCGACGGTGAACGCGGCCAGCCGCTGGTCGAACTCCGCCAGCAGTGGGGAGTCGCCGTCGGCGGGGGCCGCCGGACGCGACGGCGAGGTGGGGGTCGCCGGGCGGGGCTGCGGGGTCGGGGTCGGGCGGTCCCAGCGGGTCAGCCGGGTCTGCCGGGTGGCCTCGCGCAGTTCGCGTTTGAGGTCGCGCACCGAGCCGCGTACCTCGGTCTGGATCTCCCCGGCCAGGGCGGAGAGATCCTCCACCGAGGCGGTGATGTCGGATTCCAGGGTGGTCACCTCGTCGGCGCGCTGGCGCAGCTCGGCCCGGCCCGCCTCGGTGATCTCGTAGACCTTGCGGCCCCCGGCGGCGGTGTGGGTGACCAGGCCGTCGGCCTCCAGCCGTTGCAGCCGGGGATAGATGGTGCCGGCGCTGGGGACGTAGAGGCCGAGAAAGCGCTCCTCCAGCAGCCGGATCAGCTCGTAGCCGTGCTTGGGGCCGTCGTCGAGCAGCCGGAGCAGATAGAGCCGCAGCCGCCCGTGACTGAACACGGCGGTCACGGCAGCTCCTCCTGGTCGGCGTCCACCGGCCGGGCGAGCAGCGCGATGCTGCCGGACGTCGCGGACGCCCAGAGCTTACCCTCGCCCGCCCCGAGCACCCCGTGGCTGTCCTTGACCGGGCCGACGCCGACCCCGCCGCCGACCTGCGGGAAGCCGCTGGTGATCCGCCCGGAGGTGGTGTGCAGGTGGACGGCGAGGTCGCTGTCCTCACGGACCCGTACGGTGATCGGCCCGGAGATGGTGGTGAGCCGGATCTCGCTGCGCCGGGGGTTGTCCAGGTCGCAGGTGATCGCCCCGGAGATGGTGTTGGCGTGCACCCGGCCCGCCGCGCTCTCGGCGAGGGTCACCTCGCCGGAGACCGTGTCCAGGGTGAGGTCACCGGTGACCCCGAGGGCCTCGACCGGGCCGGAGACGATCCGCGCGTTGGTTCGCCCGGCCAGCCCCATCAGGGTGATCTGCCCGGAGGTCACGTTGACGGTGGTGTCGTTGACCAGCCCGGAGGCGACCAGTGCGCCGTCGACCAGGTGCAGGTCGGCCAGGACGGCGGCCGGGACGGCGATGGACACCTCGGCCCGGAACCGGCGACCGAGCTGGCCGAGCCACCAGAGGAACCCGGGCCAGCGCGGGTGGCGCTCGTGGCCGACCCGGAGCACGCCGTCGCGGTGTTCGACGATGACCGGCCGGCTGCTGACCCGGGTGACGTCGACCCGGGCCGGGCCGTCGGTGCCGACCACGTTGAGCCGGCCGGTGATCAGTCGTACGTCGAGTTGGGTGACCGGCCCCTCGATGGTGATCCGTTGTGGTCTGTCGACCGTCCAGTTGGTCATGACGTCTCCCTCCGGGGTCGCGGCCGACGGCCGCGCCACTGCACGGAGGAAGCGTAACGCGATACATCGCGATAGAACAAGACTGTCGCGAGTCGCAAACCCACCAATGCCCACCCCCGCCTCGCCCCCACCTCCGCTTCACTCACTTGGGCCGATGTTGCGGTAACCGGTCGCCAGGGCGCCGCAACAACGGCCCACCCGAGTGGATCATGCCGTCGAAGCAGCCCTCGGATGAGATCGGGTCAGGCGGCCAGGCCGAGGCCCTTCCCGGCGGCCGGCGCGGACGCGGACCCGGGCGGGGCGACCCCGGGCACAGCGGCCAGGGTGGGCCGGCTGACGACCGGGCGGGGCGGGAGCAGGTGCACGGCCGACTCGGCGGCGCGGGCCAGCAGCCGACGGTCCGCGCCGGGGGCCGGATGCAGGGCGGCGGTCACCGCGACGTGCACCACCAGGTCCCGGGCGGCCAGCACCCGACGCACCGAGCGCCACAGGGTCTCGTCGCCGAGGAAGGCGGCGGTGGTGGTCGTCGCCCCGGTGGCAGCAGAGCGGTAGCTGATCCGCAGCGGCACCACGGGGACCCGGGCGTCGATCGCCGCCTGGAAGACCGCCGGCCGGAATCCCCGCGACGGTCGACAGCCGGCCGAGGGAGCGACGCCGCACCAGGTCGTACCCTCGGGGAAGACCGCGACCGGGTGACCGGCCCGCAGCGTCGCCGCGAGCCGGTCCACCGTGCGGGGCAGGTCCCGGGGTCGCGACCGGTCCACGAAGAGTGCGCCCCCGGCGCGGGCCAGCAGCCCGAGCAGCGGCCAGTTCCGCACCTCCCGCTTGGCCAGCAGCCGGGCCGGAGCGACCGTCAGCACCGCGAGGATGTCCAGCCAGGAGACGTGGTTGGCGACCAGCAGCGCCCGCCGCCGGGGCAGCCGCCCGCGTACCGCCAGCCGCACCCCGAGCGCACCGGCGGTCCACCGGGCCCAGCCCCGCAGTGCCGCCGCCCGCCCCGCCGTCGGCAGCACCGGCAGCAGTACGACCAGGACGGCCCCGACCAGCAGCATCCCGAGCACGCCCAGCAGTCGGGCCACCTGTCGCCCGGGCGACACCTCCACCCGCCGCGCTCCCGGCAGGCAGTCCGGGCCGCAGCCGGCGGTCGGACGCCACAGTTCGGCGCTCACCGTGCCGCCCCGCCCAGGAAGTGCCGCAGGTAGCGCGGGTTCATCCGGTCCAGCGCGAACAGCACGTAGAAGTCGGCGCAGCGAAAGTCGGGGTCGTACGCCGGTTCCCCGGCGATCCACGCGCCCAGCCGCAGGTAGCCGCGCAGCAGCGGCGGGACCAGTGCCCGCCCGGCGGAGTCCCCGGTGGCGGTCTCCGCCGCCGCCGCGCCCGGCTCGGCGAACCAGGGCCGCAGCGGACGGACCCGCAGCAGCGGCGGGGCCAGGTGACCGGCGCGGCCCAGCGCCCACGCCTGCGCGGCGGCCCGGCCACCGTCGTCGACCGGCACCGAGGCGCAGCCGCCCAGCCAGTTGGAGCCGCGCAGGTGCAGGTAGCGGGTCAGCCCGGCCCACATCAGGTTGATCACCGCGCCGGAGCGGTGGTCCGGGTGGACGCAGGAACGCCCGGTCTCGACCAGCAGGTCACGCAGCGGGTCCAACGCGGTCAGGTCGAACTCCCCGGCGGCGTACCGACGCCCGGTGCGGCCCGGTGGCAGCAGCCGGTAGGTGCCGACCACCGCGCCGGTGCGCTCCTCACGGACGATCAGGTGGTCGCAGTGGGCGTCGAGGTCGTCGGTGTCCAGTCCGGCGGCATCCGGACGCAGGGTCGCGCCGAGTTCGGTGGCGAACACCTCGTGGCGCAGGCGTTGCGCTGCCGCGACCTGGGTCGGGTCGTCGGCGATCAGCAGGGTGTATCCACTGGTCGTCAGGGGTGCGCCAGCGGCATGCAGAACAGC
Source organism: Micromonospora sp. NPDC049257 (assembly GCF_040678915.1). Lineage (NCBI taxonomy): Bacteria > Bacillati > Actinomycetota > Actinomycetes > Micromonosporales > Micromonosporaceae > Micromonospora > Micromonospora sp. NPDC049257. The sequence goes on along the minus strand of NZ_JBFAQU010000033.1, from coordinate 48,178 downwards.
CATGGGACCTGTGTAGGTGCCCCGGGTGGCCGGGTCCCCGCCTGACGGGTGTCGATCCGGTGAACGCCGGTCGGCGGGCCGCCCCCGCAGTGACCTGCGGGGCCGCCGGGGCCGGCCCGGATGTCGGTCGGCAGTCGGGTGGGCCCGGGTCCGGCGGCGCGTGCAGTGGTGCGGGTGGGGCGTGCGAGGCTGCCTGCGGGCGTCCGGCCATCCGGGGCGGACGACGACGTGCGGAGTGGCGATGATCATCGAATCCCGGTACAACGGCCCGCCCGGTTCGGGCAACGGCGGGTGGAGCGCCGGGGTCTTCGCCGGGGCGTACGACACGGACCGGCCGGTCGAGGTGACGCTGCGTCGTCCGCCGCCGCTGGACATCCCGCTCACCCTCACCGACGGCGACGTGTACGACCCCGACGGGCACCTGGTCGCCGAGGTACGCCCGGCCGGCGACCTGCCCGACCCGGTCGCCCCGGTGGACCCGGTGACCGCGCGTGCCGCCTCGGCCGGCTACCCGGGACTGGTGGACCACCCCTTCCCCGGCTGTTACGTCTGCGGCCCGGAGCACCCGGACGGGCTGCGGATCTTTCCCGGTCGGCTGCCCGACGGCCGGACCGCCGCGTCGTGGCGTACCCCCCGACGGGTGACCGCGCCGACCGCCTGGGCGGCGCTGGACTGCCCCGGGGGCTGGGCGGTGATCGCCCCCGGCCGGCCGTACGTGCTGGGCCGGATCGCCGTGGCGCTCGACGCGCTTCCCGAACCCGGTGAGGAGTGCGTGGTCACCGGTAAGGTGATCACCGCGGAGGGACGGCTGGCGGTGGTGCACACCAGCCTCTACGGCAGCGCCGGCGCGCTGCTCGGTCGGGCCCGCGCCACCTGGGTGGCGCTGCCGCCCGTGTCTCGTCCCTGAGGACGACCGCCTCCTGCCTGAGACGGAGCACGACTTACCGACCCGGGCTGATGGCATATCTTGACCAGGCCAGTCAGGCTGGTCAGCGGCGCGTTGCGTAACGACGCCGCAGACTGCGGCGCGCGAGGCGCCGCCGCACGGGAGGAGAACGATGTCCGACGGGCAGTGGAGCCCCAGCACCGGCCAGATCGTCGTGTCCGGACTGACCAAGCAGTACAAGAACGTACGGGCGGTCGACAACCTGTCCTTCACGGTCGAATCCGGCCGGGTGACCGGCTTCCTCGGCCCGAACGGGGCGGGTAAGACGACCACTCTGCGGATGCTGCTGAACCTGGTCACCCCGAGCGGTGGCACGGCGACGATCGGCGGCCAGCGGTACGCCGACCTGACCGACCCGCTGCGGCACGTGGGCGCGGTGCTGGAGGCGTCCAGCGCGCACAAGGGTCGTACCGGGATCAATCACCTGCGGGTGATCTGTGCGGCGGCGGGCCTGCCGAAGAGCCGGGCCGACGAGGCGCTGGCCCTGGTCGGGCTCACTCCGGCGGCGAAGCGCAAGTTCAAGGGGTACTCGCTGGGCATGAAGCAGCGGCTCGGTATCGCCGCCGCGATGCTCGGCAACCCCCGGGTGCTGATCCTCGACGAGCCGGCCAACGGTCTGGACCCGGAGGGCATCCGCTGGATGCGGGGCTTCCTCAAGGGGCTGGCCCACGAGGGGCGTACGGTGCTGGTCTCCAGCCACCTGCTGTCCGAGATGCAGCTCCTCGCCGACGACGTGGTGATCATCGCGGCCGGCAAGCTGATCCGGCAGGGGCCGGTGGAGCAGGTACTCGGCTCGATGGCGCAGGGCGGCCGGGTTCGGGTGCGTACCCCGCAGGCCGAGGAGTTGACCGTGGCGCTGCGTGAGCAGTCCGCGACGGTGGAGACCGACGAGCACGGTGTGCTGCTGGTCAGCGGGCTGGAGGCCCCGGCGATCGGCCGGGCCGCGCTGGCCGCGAAGGTCGAGCTGCACGAACTGACCCCGGAACGACCCGACCTGGAACGGGTCTTCCTGGAGCTGACGGCCGGGAAGGCGGGCATCCGATGAACCTGGTCCGATCCGAGCTGTTGAAGATCCGCACCACCAGCACGTGGTGGATCTTCGGCCTGATCACGGTGCCGCTGTGGGCACTCACCGCCCTGATCAACTGGTTGCAGACCGACGCGCTGGCCAACAACAACTTCGGCGACGTGCCGGCCGACCAGGCCGACCAGATCCAGGCCGCGCAGTCGGTGGACAGCCTGGCCGCCAACGTCTACACCAACGGGCAGTTCTTCGGTCTGATGATCGTGATGCTGCTCGGCATCATCGTGGTGACCAGCGAGTTCTTCCACCAGACGGTCACCACCACCTTCCTCACCGTGCCGCACCGCACCGCGGTGATGTTGGCCAAGCTGGCCGCCGCGGCCGTCCTGGCCGTGCTGTTCTGGCTGGTCACCACCGGGTTCAACCTGATCTTCGGGGCACTGGTGATGAGCAGCGTCGACCTGGGCTCCCAGCTCGGCAGCGGCGCGGTCTGGCGGGCCACCGCGCTCAACGGCCTGGCCTATCTGCTCTGGTCGGTGCTCGGCGTCGGGATCGGGGTGCTGATCCGCAGCCAGATCGGTGCCACGGTCACCGGCATCCTGCTCTACCTGGGTGGCGCGGTCGGCGCGGCCATCGCGATCAGCATCCTGGCCGCCCGCTGGGGTGACTGGATCAACGACCTCCAGGTGCTGGTGCCGTCGCTGGCGTCGTCGCTGATGGTCAGCGGGACCGAGATCCCCGGCAACCCGCCCCGCTGGGCGGGCGCGGTGGTCCTGATCGGGTACGCGGTGGTGGCCGGCGCGATCGGCACGCTCACCATGCGGCGGCGGGACATCTCCTGACCGACCGTGCTCCGACCGGCCCGGCCCGGCGTGACGACCGTCACGCCGGGCCGTTCCGTCTCCGCCCGGTGCCCCCATCCGGGAGGCCCGGATGGAAACCGGGAGGCCCGGGTGGGAGCCGGTGGCCCGCCCGGCGCGGGTGACCAGCTGACTCCGATCCGGATCATCAGAACAGTCCGGAGCCAGGTGGACACGAAGAGCTGTTTGACTTCCTACAATTTTTGTGAAAAGGACCACCTGGCCGAGGCGGAAATGCCTATCGTATTTTCACGGCGTAGCCTGGGACTCGTCTCCGTCCCACGACACTTCGCATGACGGCGGCACCGCGTGACACACAAAACCGCGTGAAAGAGGCGATTACCGGCCGTGTCGACCCAGCAGACTTCGCAGGAGAACCCACTGGCGGGTTTCGGCCCGAACGAGTGGATCGTCGAGGAGATGTACCAGCGCTACCTCGCCGACCCATCAAGCGTCGACTCGGCCTGGCACGACTTCTTCACCGACTACCGACCTGCCCCGGGCGCCGCGACACCGCGCCCGGCCGACGGTAGGGCCGCGTCGCCCCAACCGGCCGCAGCGCCGGAGCCGGCCGCAGCCACCAAGGCCGAACCGGCAGCGAAGGCTCCGGCGGCCGGCGCGAAGCCGACCACGACCGCGAAGCCGACCGCCGCTGCCGCACCGACCGCGACCACGAAGCCGGCCACCGCCCCCAAGCCGGCCACCGCCACGAAGTCGGCCACCAGGTCCGCCGGCAAGCCGGCGTCGACCGAGAAGCCCGCCCCGGCGAAGGCACCGGCGGCCAGCTCCGCGGGCACCACGCCGCTGCGCGGGGTGGCCGCCCGGATCGTGCAGAACATGGACGCCTCGCTGTCCGTGCCGACCGCCACCAGCGTGCGCGCCGTGCCGGCCAAGCTGCTGGTCGACAACCGCATCGTGATCAACAACCACCTCGCCCGGGGGCGCGGTGGCAAGGTGAGCTTCACCCACCTGATCGGGTACGCGCTGGTCCGGGCCGTGGTCGAGCACCCGGAGCTGAACAACTCCTTCGCCGAGGTCGACGGCAAGCCGGCGATGGTCCGCCCCGAGCACGTCAACCTGGGCATCGCCATCGACCTGACCAAGCCCGACGGCTCCCGCAACCTGGTGGTGCCGTCCATCAAGGGCTGCGAGCAGATGGACTTCCGGCAGTTCTGGCAGGCGTACGAGGACGTGGTCCGGCGGGCCCGCCGCAACGAGCTGACCATGGAGGACCACAGCGGCACCACGATCTCGCTGACCAACCCGGGCGGCATCGGCACGGTGCACTCGATCCCCCGGCTGATGCAGGGGCAGAGTGCGATCATCGGGGTCGGCGCGATGGAGTACCCCGCGCCCTACCAGGGGATGAGCGAGGCGACCCTGGCCGAGCTGGCGGTCAGCAAGATCATCACGCTGACCAGCACGTACGACCACCGGATCATCCAGGGCGCGCAGTCCGGCGAGTTCCTCAAGGTCATGCACGAGCTGCTGCTCGGCGAACGCGGCTTCTACGACGAGGTCTTCACCTCGCTGCGCATCCCGTACGAGCCGGTGCGCTGGATGCGGGACGTGGCCGTCGACTCCGAGGGCCAGATCAACAAGACCGCGCGGGTGCACGAGCTGATCCACGCCTACCGGGTCCGGGGCCACCTGATGGCCGACACCGACCCGCTGGAATTCACCATCCGCAAGCACCCCGACCTGGACGTCCTCCAGCACGGGCTGACCCTGTGGGACCTGGACCGCACCTTCCCGGTCAACGGCTTCGCCGGCAAGCAGCGGATGAAGCTGCGCGAGATCCTCGGCGTGCTGCGCGACTCGTACTGCCGTCGGCTCGGCATCGAGTACATGCACATCCAGGACCCGGAGGAGCGCCGCTGGATCCAGGAACGGATCGAGCGCCGCTACGAGAAGCCGGCCGCCGACGAGCAGAAGCACGTGCTCAACCGGCTCAACGCCGCCGAGGCGTTCGAGACGTTCCTGCAGACCAAGTACGTCGGCCAGAAGCGGTTCTCGCTGGAGGGCGGCGAGTCGCTGATCCCACTGCTCGGCGAGGTGCTGGAGGCGTCCGCCGAGGACGGGCTGGACGAGGTCGTCATCGGTATGGCGCACCGGGGCCGGCTCAACGTGCTGGCCAACATCGTCGGCAAGCCGTACGAGAAGATCTTCTCGGAGTTCGAGGGGCACCTCGACCCGCGCTCCACCCAGGGCTCCGGCGACGTGAAATACCACCTGGGCCAGAACGGCAAGTTCACCACCCCGGCCGGCGACCACTCGGTCAAGGTGTCGTTGGTGGCGAACCCGTCGCACCTGGAGGCGGTGGACCCGGTGCTGGAGGGCATCGTCCGGGCCAAGCAGGACCGGATCGACCTCAAGCTGGAGGGTTACACCGTGCTGCCGTTGGCGGTGCACGGTGACGCCGCGTTCGCCGGCCAGGGGGTCGTCGCCGAGACGCTCAACCTGTCCCAGCTGCGCGGTTACCGCACCGGCGGGACCGTGCACGTGGTGGTCAACAACCAGGTCGGCTTCACCACCGCCCCGGAGTACAGCCGGTCCAGCCTCTACAGCACCGACGTGGCCCGGATGATCCAGGCGCCGATCTTCCACGTCAACGGCGACGACCCGGAGACCGTGGTCCGGGTCGCCCGGCTGGCCTTCGAGTACCGCCAGGCGTTCAACAAGGACGTCGTGATCGACATGGTCTGCTACCGGCGGCGCGGGCACAACGAGGGCGACGACCCGTCGATGTCCAACCCGCAGATGTACAAGATCATCGACTCGAAGCGGTCGGTCCGCAAGCTCTACACCGAGGAGCTGATCGGCCGGGGCGACATCACCGTCGAGGACGCCGAGGAGCTGCTGCGCGACTACCAGTCGCAGCTGGAGCGGGTCTTCAAGGCCACCCGCGACGCCGCCACCACCCCGCGCCAGGTCAGCCGGCCCAGCCGCGAGGCCGAGCCGGAGCCGCAGGTGGCGACCGCCACCGACGCCGCCGTGGTCAAGGCGATCGGCGAGGCGCACGTCAACCTCCCCGAGGGCTTCACCCCACACAAGCGCATCCAGCAGTTGCTCGACCGGCGGGCCAGGATGTCCGCCGAGGGCAACATCGACTGGGGGTACGGCGAGATCATCGCCTTCGGCTCGCTGCTGCACGACGGGGTCACCGTCCGGCTCGCCGGCCAGGACTCCCGCCGGGGCACCTTCGTCCAGCGGCACGCCTCGATCGTCGACGCCAAGACCGGCGAGGACCACCTGCCGCTCAAGTCGCTCACCGCCGACGGCGAGCGGTCCCGGTTCTTCGTGCACGACTCGCTGCTGAGCGAGTACGCGGCGATGGGCTTCGAGTACGGCTACTCGGTGGAGAACGTCAACGCGCTGGTCTGCTGGGAGGCGCAGTTCGGTGACTTCGTCAACGGCGCCCAGTCGGTGATCGACGAGTTCATCTCCTCCGGCGAGGTGAAGTGGGGCCAGCGTTCCGCGGTGACCCTGCTGCTGCCGCACGGCCACGAGGGGCAGGGCCCGGACCACACCTCCGGTCGTCCCGAGCGGTTCCTGCAGATGTGCGCCGAGGACAACATGCGGGTGGCGATCCCGACCACCCCGGCGAACTACTTCCACCTGCTGCGCCGGCAGGCCCTGTCGCCCAAGCGCAAGCCGCTGGTGGTGTTCACGCCGAAGTCGCTGCTGCGGCACAAGCTCTGCGTCAGCCCGGTGGAGGACTTCACCACCGGCACCTTCGCCCCGGTGCTGGCCGACACCGCCGCACCCGCGCGGGAGCAGGTCAAGCGGGTGCTGCTCTGCTCGGGCAAGGTCTACTACGACCTGTTCTCCGCCCGGCAGGAGCGGGGCGTCACCGACACCGCGATCATCCGGATCGAGCAGCTCTACCCGCTGCCGGTGCAGGAGATCCGCGACGCGCTCGCGGCGTACCCGAATGCGGAGGACTTCGCCTGGGTGCAGGAGGAGCCGGCCAACCAGGGGGCGTGGAGCTTCGTCGCGCTCAACCTGCTGGAGCACCTGGCCGACGTCCGGCTACGTCGCATCTCCCGCCCCGCCGCCGCCGCCCCGGCGGTCGGCTCGGCCAAGATGCACGAGGTGGAGCAGACCGGGCTGATCGACGCCGCCCTGCCCCGCCCCTGACCCATTCCGACCCACCCGGCCCGCCCCCCTGTCAGGGGGGCGGGCCGGGCCCGTCAGCAAGGAACGAGGAGCCCCGGTGTACTTCACCGATCGTGGCATCGAGGAACTGGTGCAGCGGCGCGGCGACGAGCAGGTGACCCTGGAGTGGCTCGGGGAACGACTGCGCGACTTCGTCGACCTCAACCCCGAGTTCGAGACGCCGATCGAGCGCTTCGCCACCTGGCTGGCCCGCCTCGACGACCTCGACGAGGACTGACCGGGGCCGCCCCGGGCAGGCCCCGGGGCGGGCGGAACGCGGGACGCGGACGACCCACCCCGTACCGGGGACCGGCGGCGGTCAGCCGTTGCGGACGGCCGGTTCCAGGCCGGTGCGGCGCAGCTTCTGCCAGCCCAGCCGACCACCGGTCAGCGCGGTGACCACCGCCTGGACCATCACCAGGTACATCAGCTGCCGGTAGACGAACTGTTGCAGGGGCAGCACCCACAGCACCCCCAGCTTCTCCCGGTCCAGCCGGAACGCCACCACCGCGGTGGCCGCCTGCACCCCGAGCATGGCCAGCCAGGCCACCGCCGTGGCCTTACGGTCGAGGAAGAACAGGCCGTACAGGGCCAGCAGGTCGATCACCGGCGCGAGCAGGGGCAGCAGCACCCCGAACAGGCTGAGGAAGAACAGGCAGCGCCTGGTGAACCGGCCGGACGCGCCCCGGTCGAAGACCGAACGCCGGTGCTTCCACATCGCCTGCATGGTGCCGTAGCTCCACCGGTAACGCTGCTTCCACAGTTGGCCGATGGTCGCCGGGGCCTCCGTCCAGGCGCGGGCGGTCTCCTCGTAGACCACTTTCCAGCCGGCCCGGCCCAGGGCGATGGTGATGTCGGTGTCCTCGGCCAGGGTGTCGTCGGTCATCCCCCCGGCGTAGCGCAGCGCCTCCCGCCGGAACCCGCCGATCGCGCCCGGCACCGTGGACATGCAGCGCAGCGTCTCGTAGAGCCGCCGGTCCAGGTTGAACCCGATGACGTACTCGATGTGCTGCCACTTGGCGATCAGGCTGCGCCGGTTGCCGACCTTGACGTTGCCGGCCACCGCGCCGACCTGCGGGTCGGCGAAGGGCTGCACCAGCCGGCGGACCGCGTCGGGCTCGAACACGGTGTCCCCGTCGACCATCACGATCAGGTCGTGCCGGGCCAGCGCCAGGCCGGTGTTCAGGGCGCTGGGTTTGCCGCCGTTGGGCTTGCGGACGACCCGGACGTTGGGCAGGCCGAGCGCGTCGACGATGTCGGCGGTGCCGTCGGTGGAGCCGTCGTCGACGACCACCACCTCGATCCCACCGGGGTGGTCGCCACCGGCGAGGGAACGGACCGCGGCGGCGATCCCCTCCTTCTCGTTGTACGCCGGGACGATCACCGAGACCGGCGCGGTGACCGGCGGCCCCCAGCTCCAACCCTTGGCCCGCCGTCGTCGGGCGTGCCGCCCAGCCAGCACGAACAGCACGAACGTGCGGCCCACGGTGAGCAGGCCGACGACGACGAAGAGCCCGCCGAACACGGTCAGCATGCTGTCGGCGCCCTGCACCGCCCAGATCAACATCCGGCCGCGCCACCGGTCGGCGGCGGTGGCGGGCACGGCGGCGTCCACCCGGTGGTCCGCCCCGGCGGCGGCGAAGGCGAGGTTCAACCCCTCGGTGGCGGTGACGAACCGGTACCCCCGCTGCTTCATCATCGGGATGAACCGGTCGAGGGCGGCGACGGTCTGCGCCCGGTCACCACCGGCGTCGTGCCAGAGGGTGATCGCACCGGCCCCGTCGTCGGGGGTGGCGTTGTCGATGATCCGGTCCACCCCGGGCAGCGACCAGTCCTGGCTGTCGGTGTCGTTGAGCAACGTCAGGTAGCCCAGGTCACCGGCGGCGGTCATCACCGGCCAGTCCCGGTTGTCGATGGCGCCCGGGTGTGAGGAGTAGGGGAAGCGGACCAGCGAGGTCCGCAGGCCGGTGGCGCTGGCCACGGCGAGCTGGGTCTGGGCGTACTCCAGGCGTTGCCGCCACGCTGGCAGCTCGGCGAGGTCGGGGTGGGTGAAGGTGTGCACACCGAGCTGGTGACCGCCGTCGGCCAGCTCACGGGCCACCTCGGGGTGCCGGGCGACCTGGGTGCCCAGCACGAAGAACGTGCCCTTGACCTGGTGGGCGTCCAGGACCCGCAGCACCTCCCGGGTCCAGACCGGGTCGGGGCCGTCGTCGAAGGTCAACGCGATGGTGCGCGGCGGCAGCCGGTAGGAGCGGACCATGTCGCTGCTGGCGCTGATGATCGGGCCACCGGTCACCACCGAGGTGGGCACTTCCCGTTGCCCGGCGGTGCTCTCCCGGCGGTCCGGGGCGAAGGACGCGTTGGCGTACGCGCCGACGAGCAGCACGCCGGCCAGCAGGGCCAGCACCGTACCCAGCAGGATCCAGCTCGGTGGTGGCACCGCCCGGCGTCGCCTGGCGGACCGGACGACGCGACGGCGCCCCGGACGGCCGGCCGGCTCAACCATCGAGGCGTGCGCCGTCGACGCCGCCGGGCAGCGGGTCGGGCAGGGACGGTGGTTCGTCGGTCGGGTCCGGGGGGTTCGGCGTCGTCGGTTCCGGGCCGGGCCGGGTGGGCCGGGGTGAGGCCGACGCGGAGGCCGGGCTGCGGCTCGGCGAACCGGTGGCGCTCGGCGACGGCGAGGCGGTGCCGGTGGTGGGGCGGACCGTGGACGGGGTGACCGGGACGGCGGCGCGTGTGCCCGCCCCGGGCGTGCGGGGGGCGACGGCCGGCGGCACGGTGGTGGCGGGGGCGGGCGGGGTGCCCGTCGCGGGCGACGGGGAGGGCGACGGCGACCGTTCGGGTTGCGCGACCTCGTCGACGAAGGGGAGCACCGCGTGCGGCGCGATGCCGCCCGCGAAGCTGACGCCCACCAGCCCGGTGTAGATCAGGCCCACCAACCCGAGGGCGTACGCCAGCCAGCGCAGTCGGGAGTGACGTCGGCCGCTGGGGTCGACGAAGACGGGGGTCAGCTGGGGTACGGCGGCGATCGTCGCGGTGGGCCCGTCGGCGCGGCTGATCGTCACGGTCGGCCCATCGAGGCCCGTCACGCCGTTGGTACGATGTGGATCCTGAGCCGACTGACCGCCAATTGCGCCCTCAGGCTTCGATCTCTCGGAGGGAGCATTTTTCCTGCTCAGAGGGTCGGCAGTCATGGGATGCGAGTTTAGGCACGAGGATCACTCAGCTCCTAGCGCGTCCCACGAATGAGACTCGGGTCGCACCGACGGCCGCTGGCGGGTGCCGGCCGGCACCGCTTGGCGGCACCGGTACGGGACGAAGGTCCCGGGCGGGGGACGACGTGATCTCCTAGGGTGGGGGCGTGGCCCGCAGCGTCTACCTGACCAGCGTGGGGTCCGGCGGCGGCAAGTCGACCATCGCCCTCGGCCTCGCGGAACTCCTCTCCCGGCAGGTCGAACGGATCGGGGTGTTCCGGCCGCTGGTCTCCGACGCCGGCCCCGACCCGATCCTCGCCCTGCTGCACGACCGCTACCGGATCGACCTGCCCGACGACGAGCTGACCGGCACCACGTACGCCGAGGCGTCGGCCCTGGTCGCCGACGGACGGCGGGAGGAGCTGATCTCCCGGCTCGTCGAGCGGTACCGGGCGGTGGAACGACGCTGCCCGGCGGTGATCGTGGTGGGCAGCGACTTCGCCGACGGCGGGGACACCGCCGGGCCCCGCGAACTGGCCTTCAACGCCCGGTTGGCCACCGAGTTCGGCAGCGTGGTGGTGCCCGTGGTGGACGGCTTCGGGCAGCAGCCGGAGGCGGTCACGGCGGCGGCGCGGGGGGCGTACCACGATCTGGCCGACCTGGGCGCGACGGTGCTGGCGGTGATCGCCAACCGGGTGACCGGGGCGCTGACCCTGCCGGAGCTGCCGGTCCCCGCGTACGCCATCCCGGAGGTGCCGAGCGTGTCGGCGCCGACGGTGGCCGAGGTGGCGGCGGCGCTCGACGCCACCCTGCTGGCCGGGGACGCCGCCGCCCTCGGCCGGGACGTGCTCGACTACGTGGTCGGCGCGGCGCACGTGCCGATCCTGCTCGACCACCTCACCGAGGGGGCCCTGGTGATCACCCCGGGTGACCGGGCCGACCTGCTGGTCGCGGCGAGCACCGCGCACGTCGCCGGGCAGGTCTCGCTGGCCGGGGTGGTGCTCACCCTCGGCGAGCAGCCCGACCCCCGGGTGATGCGCCTGGTCGAACGGCTCAACACCGGCTTCGCCGTGCTCTCGGTGACCAGCGACAGCTACGACACGGTCGAGGCGTCCAGTCACATCGAGGGCCGGCCCGGCCCGGCCAACCCGCGCAAGGTGGAGGCTGCGCTCGGCGCGTTCGAGCGCCACGTCGACACCGTCGACCTGGCCCGCCGGCTGCGGGTGACCCGCTCCGAGCGGGTCACCCCGCTGATGTTCGAGTACGACCTGATCGACCGGGCCCGCGCCGACCGTCGCCGGTTGGTGCTGCCGGAGGGCTCCGACGAGCGCATCCTGCGGGCCACCGAGATCCTGCTCCGCCGGGGGGTCGCCGACCTGACCCTGCTCGGCCGCCCCGACGAGGTGGCCCGCCGCACCCGTGAGCTGGGCATCGACCTGACCGGCGCGGAGGTGGTCGACCCGGCCGGCAGCGCCTGGCGGGACGAGTTCGCCACCCGGTACGCGCAGCTGCGCGCCCACCGGGGCGTCACCGCCGAACTGGCCCACGACATCGTGGCCCAACCCAACTACTTCGGCACCATGATGGTGGCCACCGGGCACGCCGACGGGATGGTCTCCGGGGCCACCCACACCACGGCCGCCACCATCCGTCCCGCCTTCGAGATCATCCGTACCGTGCCGGGCGTCTCGGTGGCGTCGAGCGTGTTCTTCATGCTGCTCGCCGACCGGGTGCTGGTCTACGGCGACTGCGCGGTCAACCCCGACCCGGACGCCGCCCAGCTCGCCGACATCGCCATCTCCTCGGCCGACACGGCGGCCCGGTTCGGCATCGAGCCCCGGGTGGCGATGCTGTCCTACTCGACCGGGGACTCCGGCGCGGGGGCCGACGTGGAAAAGGTCGCCGCCGCCACCAGGCTGGTCCGCGAGCGCCGGCCCGACCTGCTGGTCGAGGGGCCGATCCAGTACGACGCGGCGATCGACCCGCAGGTCGCGGCGACGAAGCTGCCCCAGAGCACGGTCGCCGGGCGGGCCACCGTGTTCGTCTTCCCGGACCTCAACACCGGCAACAACACGTACAAGGCGGTGCAGCGGTCGGCGGGGGCGGTGGCCGTCGGGCCGGTGATGCAGGGCCTGCGCCGGCCGGTCAACGACCTGTCCCGGGGCGCGAAGGTCGCCGACATCGTCAACACGGTGGCGATCACCGCCATCCAGGCGGCCGGATCGCCGGAGGAGGGGTCGTGACCGACCGGGTGCTGGTGCTCAACTGCGGGTCGTCGTCGGTGAAGTACCGGCACTACGACGGGGAGTCGGTGCTCGACTCCGGCACGGTGGAACGGGTCGGCGAGCCGGGTGGCGGGCCGGCCGACCACGCCACCGCCGTGCGGGACATCCTCGGCCGGCTCGACCTGACCGGGCTGACCGCGGTGGGGCACCGGGTGGTGCACGGTGGCCGCCGGTTCAGCGCACCGGTCCGGATCGACGACGCGGTCGTCACCGCGATCGGGGAGCTGGTGCCGCTGGCCCCGTTGCACAACCCGGCCAACCTGGCCGGCATCGAGGTCACCCGGGAGCTGCTGCCGCAGGTCGCCCAGGCGGCGGTCTTCGACACCGCGTTCCACCACACCCTGCCCGCGTCCGCCGCCACGTACGCCATCGATCTGGACACCGCCCGCCGCCACGACATCCGCCGGTACGGCTTCCACGGCACCTCCCACGCGTACGTGTCGCGGCGCACCGCCGAGCTGCTCGACCGGCCGTACGACCGGTTACGCACGATCAGCCTGCACCTGGGCAACGGGGCGAGCGCCTGCGCGGTGGACGGCGGACGCAGCGTGGCCACCTCGATGGGGATGTCGCCGCTTGCGGGGTTGGTGATGGGCACCCGCAGCGGCGACCTCGACCCGACGGTGATCTTCCACCTGCGCCGGGAGGGCGGGATGGGGGTCGACGAGATCGACGACCTGCTCAACCACCGCAGCGGGCTGCTCGGGCTGACCGGGGCCAACGACATGCGGGAGGTGCAGTCCCGTCGGGCCGCCGCGGATCCCGCCGCCGTCCTCGCCTTCGACGTCTACTGCCGGCGGATCACCGCCTACGTCGGGGCCTACCACGCGCTGCTGGGCGGGGCGGACGCGATCACCTTCACCGCCGGGGTGGGCGAGCACTCCCCCGAGGTGCGGGCCGCCGCCCTGGCCGGGCTGGAGCGGCTCGGCATCGCCGTCGACCCCGACCGCAACACCGGCACCGGCGACCGGGTGATCTCCCCGGCCGGCGCGCAGGTCAGCGTCTGCGTGGTCGGCACCGACGAGGAACGGGAGATCGCCCGGCAGACCCGGGCGGTGCTGGCCGAGGCGGGCTGAGCGGTGGAGGCCGACCGACCGGGGTGGTGACCACCATCGGTCCGGACGGCGGGGCCGGACCGGGCCACCGACCACCTACCGTGCAGGCATGGGGGTGAGGCGGCTGTGCGCCGTGGTGCTGGCCGCGTTGCTCGCCGGTTGCGGCCCGGCCACCGCCGCCACCGATGCACCGCCACCGCCGGCCCGGCACGCCCCGGAGCAGGCCCTGCCGGTCGCGGTCCGCACCCTCACCGTCGACCCGTCCGGGCCGCGCCCACTGCCGGTGACGCTGTGGTACCCGACCGTGGGTGGCCGGGTCGCCCCGGGCCGGTTCCCGGTGGTGGTGCACAGCCACGGCCTGCACAGCCTCCCCGCGCTGCACGCCGCGTTGGCGGTCCGGTGGGCCGCCGCCGGTTTCGTGGTGGCCGCGCCGACCTACCCGTTCACCAACCGGCGGGCGGCCCGGTTCAGCCGCGCCGACGTCCGCAACCAGCCCGCCGACGCCTGGCGGGTGATCCGGCACCTGGTCCGGCTGGACGCCCGCGCCGGTGACCCGCTGGCCGGGCACCTGGACGTCGGCCGGTTCGCCGCGACCGGCCACTCGGCGGGCGGCTTCACCACCGCCGGCATGTTCACCTCCGGTCACCCGGCCCGACTGCGCTCCGGCGTGATCATCGCCGGGGGCGGACTGGCCGGTGCCTTCGCCGGGCCGGCCGCCCCGCTGCTCTTCGTGCACGGCACCGCCGACCCGGTGGTGCCGTTGACCGTCGGTCAGGCCGGTTACCGGCGGGCGACCGGCCCGAAGGGGTTCCTCAGCGTGCTCGGGCAGGGCCACGGCGAATACCTGACCCCGGGCCGCCCAGGCTTCGCCGAGGTCCTCGCCGCCACCACCGACTTCCTCCGGTGGACCCTCTACGACGACCGGGACGCCGGCCGCCGGCTGCGTACCGGCGCCGCCCGTCCCGGCGTCACCACCCTCGACGACCGGTGGGCCCTGAACGGCCGGGGCGGGTCGGCGGGCTGACCGTCCCGCCGGGGCGGCCGTAGCCGGTCGGGTGGCCCGGCGGGCGAGGCACAATCGGGTTCATGTCCCGTCGCCTCACCCCGGTCCTGCTGACCGCCGCGCTGCTCGCCGCCGGCCTGGCCGGCTGCTCGACGCAGACCCCCGACCGCGCCGTCGCCCCACCGGAACCGCCGAAGACCAGTGCGCCGGCACCGCGCGTCCCCGCCGGCACCGCGCCGGCCGAGGCGTTCGCGGTCGGCGTACGACAGCTCAAGCTCAACCGGGGCGGCGACCGCCCGCTGCCGGTGACCCTGTGGTATCCGGCCCGGGGCGCCGCCGGCGAGGCGGCCCGGCGCGACGCGACGGCGGCGACCGGACGGTTCCCGGTGGTGGCGTTCAGCCACGGCCTGGACGGGCGGCCGGTCGACTACCAGGTGCTGCTGACCCGCTGGGCGGCGGCCGGTTTCGTGGTGGCCGCGCCGACCTTCCCGCACACCGGCAAGGGCACCGACGGCAGTGTCCTCGACGTGCTCAACCAGCCCGCCGACGTGTCGTACGTGCTGGACAAGGTGCTGGCCCTGGACGCGAGGGCCGGTGACCCGCTGCGCGGCCGGCTCGCCACCGACCGGGTGGGCGCGGCCGGCCACTCGGCCGGTGGGGTGACCACCATCGGTCTGTTCACCACCGGCCGCGACGAGCGGCTGAAGGCCGGGGTGGTGCTCGCCGGGACGGGTCTGGGCGTGGGCACCGCCTTCGCCGGGGCCGCCGCCCCGCAGCTCTTCGTGCACGGCGAGGCCGACGAGGTGGTCGACTACGCCGCCGGCAAGGCCGTCTATGACGCGGTGCCCTGGCCCAAGGCGATGCTCAGCCTGCCCCGGGGTGACCATGGTCGGGCGCTGCTCGGTGACGGCCCGGCCCTGCGGGTGGTCGCCGACACCACGATCGAGTTCCTCCGCTGGTCCCTCTACGGCGACGAGGCCGCCAAGGGGCGACTTCCCGCCTCGGCGGCCCGGGGCGACGTCGCCGTCCTCGACGACCGCCTCTGACCGCGCCGGTCGCCCGACCGGCGGCCGGCCCCACGGGCCGCCCGGCACCGCCGGGCAGTCAGGCGGCCCGGCGGCCCGGCACCGCCCGTCGGTCAGGTGGTCAGGCGGCCCGGCACCGCCGGGCGGTCAGGCGGTGTGGTCGACGACGACCTTGCCGAAGACCTCGCCGGAGCGCAGCCGGGCGAAGGCGTCGGCCACCCGGCTGAACGGGACCACGCTGTCCACCACCGGGCGCACCTCGTGTTCGGCGCAGAAGGCGAGCAGCTCGGTCAGCTCGTCCGGGGTGCCCATGGAGGTGCCGAGGATCTCCAGCTGCATGGCGAAGACCCGGCGCAGGTTCACCGGCGGCAGGTGGCCGGAGGTCGCGCCGGCGACCACGATCCGGGCCATCGGGGCGGCCGACTTCAACGAGTGGTCGAAGGTGGCCGCACCGACCGTCTCGATGACCACGTCGACCCGCTCCGGCAGCCGGGCGCCGGGCTCCACCGCGGTCGCCCCCAGCGCGGCGACGCGTTCCCGCTTGGCGGCGTCGCGGCTGGTGGCGTACACCCGCTTGCCGAGCGCCAGGCCGAGCGCGACCGCCGCGGTGGCGACACCCCCGCCGGCCCCCTGCACCAGCACCGCCTCGCCGTCGGCGATCCGGCCCCGGGTGGTGAGCATCCGCCAGGCGGTGAGCCAGGCGGTCGGCAGGCAGGCCGCGTCGGTCGCCGACAGGCCCGCCGGCAGCGGCAGCAGGTTCATCCGGGGTACGGCCACCCGCTCGGCGAGGGTGCCCTGGTAGTGCTCGGAGAGGATGGAGACCCCGCGCGGGTCGCCGGGGGTGGGCAGCACCGGGTAGATGACCACCTCGTTGCCGTCCGGGTCGGTGCCGGCCGCGTCGCAGCCGAGGATCATCGGCAGTTGACCGTCGGCGAGCCCCACGCCCTGTAGCGACCACAGGTCGTGGTGGTTGAGCGAGCTGGCCCGCACCTGCACCGTCACCCAGTCGTCGGCCGGGTGGGCGGGCTCGGGACGGTCACCGACGGTGAGCGCGGCGAGCGGGTTGTCGGCGTCGAACCGGGAAGCATAGGCGGCACGCATGATCCGCACCGTAACAGCGTAACGATCGTTCACGAAGGGTCCGGGCCGTCGGCCCGGACCCTTCGCACCTGCTCGGGGCGCGTCGTGCGGCACGCGACCGGTCGATTCAGGCGCGGGCGACCCCGTCGTGGCGGGCCGCCTCGGCGACCGCCGCCGCCACGGCTGGGGCGACCCGGGGGTCGAGCGGGGACGGCACGATGGCGTCCGCGCTGAGCGACCCGTCGACCACCCCGGCGATCGCGTCGGCGGCGGCCACCTTCATCCCGTCGGTGATCCGGGTGGCCCGCGCGTCCAGCGCGCCCCGGAAGACCCCCGGGAAGGCGAGCACGTTGTTGATCTGGTTGGGGTAGTCGCTGCGCCCGGTGGCGACCACCGCCGCGTGCCGGGCGGCCACCTCCGGGTCGACCTCGGGGGTCGGGTTGGCCAGCGCGAAGACGATGCCGCCCGGGGCCATCCCGGCGACCGCCGCCTCGGTGATCCGCCCGCCGGAGACGCCGATCAGCACGTCCGCGCCGCGCAGCGCCTCGGCGACGTCACCCCGGCGGCCCTCGGCGTTGGTGGTCTCGGCGAGGTGCGCCTTGGTCGCGGTCAGGTCGGTGCGGTGCGGCCCGATGACGCCCCGGGAGTCGCAGACCACCACCTGTGCGGGGTCCACTCCCCCGGCGACCAGCATGTGGGTGACCGCTACCCCGGCGGCACCGGCCCCGCTGACCGTCACCCGCAGGTCGCCGAGCTTGCGGTGCAGCAGGGTCGCCGCGTTGCGCAGCGCCGCCAGCACCACGATCGCGGTGCCGTGCTGGTCGTCGTGGAAGACCGGGATGGGCAGCATCTCGTCGAGCCGCCGTTCCACCTCGAAGCAGCGTGGGGCGCTGATGTCCTCCAGGTTGATCCCGCCGAACGACGGGGCGAGGGCCCGCACCGTCGCCACGATCTCGTCGACGTCCTGGGTGTCCAGGCAGATCGGCACCGCGTCGACGTCGGCGAACTGCTTGAACAGCACCGCCTTGCCCTCCATCACCGGCAACGAGGCACGTGCGCCGATGTTGCCGAGCCCGAGGACGGCGGAGCCGTCGGTGACCACCGCGACGGTGTGCGACACCCAGGTGTAGTCGTCGGCCAGGGCCGGGTCGGCGGCGATCGCCTCGCACACCCGGGCCACCCCCGGGGTGTACGCCAGGGAGAGGTCCTCGCGGGTGCTCAGCGGGACCGTCGGGGCGACGGCGAGCTTGCCGCCCCGGTGCAGCAGAAAGACGGGATCAGCGGGATCCACGGTGGACGCAGACATGGTGACTCCAGGATCTGTCGAGCAGACGGAGCGGCCGGCGCGAGGGCGCGAGGTGAGGCGGAGCGGCGACACGCGGTACGGGGGTCACCCGGGCACCTCCCGAGCATAGTCAGCCGACCCGTACCCGGTTGTGAGGAGGGTCATATCGGCGTGGTCGCCAGCCGGCCGGGACGGGGCCAGTAGCGCAGCACCACCCGGCCCAGCACGTCGGCCACCCCGTACGCCCGGGAGTCGTCGGTGACCAGCGCGTTGTCACCGTGCAACCACCAGCCGCCCTCCTGGGGGCGGACGGCACGCTTGACCACCAGCAGTTCCGGGCGGCTCCGGAAGACGGCCACCACCACGTCACCGGGGCGGACCGGCCGACCGCCCCGCCGGACCAGGACGGCGTCGCCGTGGCGCAGGGTCGGCGACATGGACGGCCCGGTCACGCCCACGGCGGTGAGCGGGGCGGACAGCCGTGGGGGGGAACCGGACCCGTCGACCGTCACGAGGTTTCCCCTCCGCCCCTGCCGGGGACGTGCTCAGGAGTAGTGTCGGCTCGGATCATCGCAAACATCCCATGGAGGACCCTGATGCGACTTGCCCGCATCCTTTCACCCCGTGTGACCGCCAGCGCGCACTGCGACCTGCCGTGCGGCGTGTACGACCCGGCGCAGGCCCGGATCGAGGCCGAGTCGGTCAAAATGATCTGCGAGAAGTACCAGGCGAACACCGACCCGGAGTTCCGCACCCGGGCGATCCTGATCAAGGAGCAGCGCGCGGACCTGGTCAAGCACCACCTGTGGGTGCTGTGGACCGACTACTTCAAGCCGCCGCACTTCGAGAAGTACCCGCACCTGCACCAGCTGTTCAACGAGGCCACCAAGGCGGCCGGCGCCGCCGGCGCCAAGGGTGCGACCGACCCGGCCAAGGCCGACGAGCTGCTCCAGAAGATCGACGAGATCTCCAAGATTTTCTGGGAGACCAAGCAGGCGTGACCGTGCCCGCCACGGCACCGACGATCCGGCCGGCACGTCCTGAGGACGTGCCGGCCGTCGTCGCGATGGTGCACGAGTTGGCCGACTACGAACGGGCCGCCGACCGGTGCCGGCTCACCACGGCGCAGCTGGACACCGCGCTGTTCGGCCCCGCACCGGCCCTGTTCGGGCACGTCGCCGTGGACGACGACGACCAGCCGGTCGGCTTCGCGCTGTGGTTCCTCAACTTCTCCACCTGGGCCGGTGTGCACGGCATCTACCTGGAGGACCTGTACGTCCGCCCGACCCACCGGGGCACCGGGGCCGGTCGGGCGCTGCTCGCCACCCTCGCCGGGATCTGCGTCGAACGCGGTTACCAGCGGCTCGACTGGTGGATGATCGACTGGAACCCGGCCGCCCGGTTCTACGCCTCGATCGGGGCCGGGCCGATGACCGAGTGGGTGCCCTATCGGCTCGACGGGGCGGCCCTGCGCGCGCTCGCCGCGGTAGGGGTGACGTCGGCCACGCGTCCGGATGCCCGGCCGGGTAGAGTCCCGGACCGGGGGGATGAGGCGTGACTCAACTGACCGGCCAGCCAGCGACCGACGACGACGTGGTGCACCTCACCGTGCCCGCCGACGGCGGCTACCTGGGCGTACTGCGCACCGCCACGGCGGGCCTCGCGGCCCGTCTCCAGTTCGCCCTCGACGAGATCGAGGACCTGCGCATCGCGGTGGACGAGGCGTGCGCGATGCTGCTCGCCATCGCCACCCGCGACGCCGAGTTGGAGTGCCGCTTCGCGGTCACCGAGGACGCGCTGACCGTCGAGGTGACGGTGCCGACCGTGCGCGGGGCCGCCCTCCCGGGCGAGTCCTCGTTCGCCTGGAAGGTGCTCACCGCGCTGACCACGGCGGCGGCGGCCGAGTCGACCGACGGCCGGGCCACCATCTCACTGTTGACCCGCCGCTCCGGTTACTGAGCCCGTCGCCGGGGGCGGGGCGTCCCGGTCGCTCACGGCGGCCCACCCGGCACGGTGGACCCCGGTTCGAGTCGGCTCTCGACCGGTGGGCCCGTGCCGGTCGTCGCCACCGGGTCGGTCAGCCGAAACCCAGCGCCTTCGTGGTGGGTGGGCTGACCAGCAGCGCGCAGACGCCGAGACCGAGCACCATCAGCGGCACGCCGAGCCAGCCCAGCCCGCCGGAGATCATGAACCAACCGACCGGCAGCAGCATCAACTCCAGCACCATCGCCGGGGCGCGGGCACCGGCCCGGCGGCCCGCCAGCGCCCCACCCAACGCCCAGAGCGCCGCCGCCCCGCCGACGGCGAACCCCGTCACGAAGAGTGCCGAGACCAGGTCGGTCCGGGTGGCGGTGAGGTCGGCCCAGACCAGCCAGCCGGCGAGTGCCGCCAGCGCGACGGCCTCGGCCCGCAGCAGGCGTACCGCCCAGCGCAGGGTGTCGGGAACCGGCGCGGAGTCGATCGTCACGCGGGCCACGATACCCCCACCCGATCACGTAAAGTGCCGGCCATGCGGGCCGTCCTGGTGGTCAATCCGAAGGCCACCACCACCAGCGAACGCAGCCGGGACGTGCTGGTCCGGGCGCTGCGCAGCCAAGTAGACCTGTCGGTGCGGTACACCCGACGTCGGGGTCACGCCACCGACCTGGCCCGGGAGGCCGCCCAGGAGGGCGTCGACCTGGTGGTCACGCTCGGTGGTGACGGCACCGTCAACGAGGTGGTCAACGGCCTGATGACCGCCGATCCGCCGACGATCCGCACCGGTGGCTCCCCGGCGGAGCGGTTGCCGGCGCTGGCCACCGTGCCGGGTGGTTCGACGAACGTCTTCGCCCGGGCCCTCGGGCTGCCCCGGGAGTGGGCGGACGGCACCAGCATGATCCTGGAGGGGCTTCGGCTGGGCCGGTCCCGCACGATCGGGCTGGGGCGGGCCGACGACCGCTACTTCACCTTCTGCGCGGGCTTCGGCCTGGACGCGGCGGTGATCCACCGGGTGGAGCAGGCCCGGCGACGGGGCCGGGTGTCCTCGCCGTCGCTCTACTTCCGTTCCACCCTCAGTCACTACTTCCTCGGTTCGCACCGCCGGCATCCGGCGATCAGCCTGGAGCGGCCCGGGGAGCCAGCCGAGGGCGAGCTGGGCACGGTGATCATCCAGAACACCGCGCCGTGGACGTACCTGGGCGACCGGGAGGTCAACCCGAACCCGGAGGCGTCGTTCGATCTCGGGCTGGACGTGCTGGCGCTACGTCAGCTGCGCGTCGCCAGCACGACACGCACAGTGACACAGTTGCTGTCCCGACACCCCGATCCGCGCGGCAAGCAGGTGCTGCGGTTGCACGATCTGGGCGAGTTCACGCTGGTCTCGGCCCGCCCGCAGGCCTTCCAGTTGGACGGGGACTACCTCGGCGAGCGACACAAAGTCAGATTCACCTCCGTTCCCGGCGCACTGAGAGTAATCTGCTAGGTCTCGGGTAACGCCCTAGGTCGAGCGGTCGGGACACCGCGCGGCGCGGTGGCCGCCACACCGAGGAGGAGTGCCGGAAATGTCAGCAATGTCACGCGGACTGTACTATATTGATCCTCGACTGTGGTACGCCGGGTAACAGGGAAGCCTGAAAACCCGACAAAAGGGTCGTGAGCTTGCTCACCGAGCGGAGTTTTTCCGAGCGTCACCCCTTGACATCGCGTTCGTTCGTGAAAGTATTCACAAGCGAACTTGAGTTACCGGGACATTGCCAGGACATGCTCGGCCGGTTGAGCAGTTCCAGCAGGCCCAGGCGCTGAACGAGTCTGCTCACGCAATGCTGAATAGTCGTACGCGAACCGTGACGACCGGCACTGCGGACGCAAATAAGAAAAGCACCAGCGTTATCTGCCATCCATCCAGAATGAGGAGTGTTGCCGCCATGGACTGGCGTCACAATGCCGTCTGCCGCGACGAGGACCCGGAGCTGTTCTTCCCGATCGGGACGTCCGGCCCGGCTGTTCTTCAGGTCGAGCAGGCCAAGGCCGTCTGCCGGCGCTGCTCCGTGACCGACCAGTGCCTCCAGTGGGCACTGGAGTCCGGTCAGGACGCCGGCGTCTGGGGCGGGATGAGCGAGGAGGAGCGCCGCGCGGTCAAGCGCCGTGGCGGGCTCCGGGTGCTGCGCGCTCACTCCGCCTGAAAACCATCACACGCTGTTCGCCCCGGCCGGGTTCACACCCCGCCGGGGCGTTCTGCTTTCCACACTCTGCGTAATCAAACGGACCGAAATGCCGGTGTCGGCGCAATCACGGAAAGTAGCACCCGGGCGGTGACGCACATCACTCCACAGCGGTGGCGTCGACCCGGCGCAGCACCAGGTCGACCAACTCTGGCGAGTCGTCCAACGGTCCGCTGACGGCCACCGCACCCGCCCGGTCGGCCGCCGCCACCACCGAGTCGTGGAACAGCCCCGGGGCCAGGAAGTACGCCACCACCGCCACCCGACGGGCACCCGCCCCGCGCAGCCGGGTCACCGCCACGTCGGCGGTCGGCGGGGCCGCCGAGGCGTACGACACGGTGCAGGGCACCCCGAAACCGTCCGCCAGGGCGGCGGCGACCCGCCCCACCGAACCACGGGCCCGCGCATCCCGGGTGCCCGCCGCCGCCAGCACCAACGCGTCCACCGGCCCGGGTCGGGCCTCGGCCAACCGGCCGGCCAGCCCGGCCAGCAGCCCCGCGTCCACCGTCCCGTCGGCCGGACCGAGCACGTCGGTCACCCGTACCGTCAGCCCGGGCGCGACCTGCCGGGCCGCCGTGACCGCCGCCGGGACGTCCACCCGACGGTGGTAGGCGGCGGTGAGCAGCAGCGGCACCACGACCGCCGTCCGGTGACCGGCGGCAGCCAGCCCCCGCAGCACCTCCGTCGGCCCCGGATCGGTGTGGTCCAACCAACTGGGCAACACCGGGGTGCCCGGCCGGGCGGCCTCGACGGCACCGGCCAACGCCCGGGTCGCCGCCGCCGCCCGCAGGTCCCGGCTGCCGTGCGCCACCAGCACCACCGGCACCCCGGAGCCGGGCCGCGCCGCGCCGGACGCGACGGCGGCACCGGGCCGCACCACGGTGGGCGCGACGGCGGCACCGGACAGGCCGGTGGCCGGCGTGGTGAGTCCCACGCCGGCCACCGGAACGCGCTCCGGGCCGGTCAGAGGTGCAGACCGCACTCGGTCTTCTCGAACATCGCCCACCGGCCGGACCGGGGGTCCTCCCCCGCCTTGGTCCGGCGGGTGCACGGCCAGCAGCCGATCGAGCCGTAGCCCCGGCCGAGCAACTCGTTGGCCGGGATGTCGTAGCGGGAGATGTAGGAGTCCACGTCGGCCTGCGACCAGGCGGCGATCGGGTTCACCTTGACCTTGCCGCGCCGGGGGTCGAACGTCACCACCGGCGTGTTCGCCCGGGTCGGCGACTCGTCCCGGCGCAGCCCGGCGGCCCAGGCGTCGTAACCGGACAGGGCCCGCTCCAACGGCTCCACCTTGCGCAGCTGGCAGCAGTCGTCCGGGGAGCGGTTGAACAGTCGGGGGCCGTACTCGCCGTCCTGCTGGCCGACGGTCTGCCGGGGCCGGATCGAACGCACGTTCACCGGCAGGCGGCGGGCCACCTCGTCGCGGACCCGCAACGTCTCCGGGAAGTGCAGCCCGGTGTCGAGGAAGACCACGTCCACCCCGGGGGCGACCCGGGACACCAGGTGGGCGAGCACGGCGTCGGCCATCGAACTGGTCACGCAGAACCGGTCGCCGAAGGTGTCGGCCGCCCAGCGGGCGATCTCCAGCGCCGGGGCGCCCTCCAGTTCGCGGCCGGCCCGCTCGGCCAACGCCCGCAACTCGGCCGGGTCACGCCGGGTGGGGTCACGGCGGGCCCGATCGGTCAGCTTCGGGCCGCCGGAACCGACCAGGCCCAGGCCCGTGGCGGACAGCAGGCGGGTCACCGGGCCACCGCCCGACTCAGCAGGCCGTTGAACTTCACGGTGAAGACCCGGGCGCAGGCGTGGCACTCCCAGGCGCCGTGTCCGGCCTCGTTCGGCCGCAGGTCCTCTTCGCCGCAGTACGGGCAGTACAGCGGCGCGGATCGGGTTTCGCTCATCGGAGTTCCTCCTCGTCGACCCTGATCACCCAGTTGGCGAACGTCTCGCCCTCGGTCCGGCCGGCCAGGTAGCGGCGGGCCAGTCGTTCCACGTACTCGGGAAGCTCGTCGGCGGTGGTCTTCAGGCCACGCAGCTTGCGGCCGAACCCGGCGGTCTGGCCCTGGGCCATCCCCAACCCGCCGCCGAGGTGCACCTGGAAGCCCTCCACCTGCCGGCCGTCCGGGCCGACCACCAGCTGGCCCTTGAGGCCGATGTCGGCGACCTGGGTGCGCGCGCAGGCGTTCGGGCAGCCGTTGAGGTGGATGGAGATGTCGGCGTCGAAGTCGCGCAGCCGCTCCTCCAGCCGGGCCACCAGCTCCTCGCCGCGCGCCTTGGTCTCGACGATGGCCAGCTTGCAGAACTCGATGCCGGTGCAGGCCATGGTGCCGCGCCGCCAGGCCGACGGCCGGGCCTCCAGGCCGATCCCGCGCAGCTCGTCGACCAGGGACTCGGTCCGCGCCGGCGGCACGTCCAGCACCAGCAGCTTCTGGTACGGCGTGAGCCGCACCCGGTCGCTGCCGTGCGCCTCGACCACGTCGGCGAGCTTGGTCAACTGCCCGCCGGACACCCGCCCGACCACCGGGGCGGCCCCGACATAGTTGAGCCCGTCGCGCTGCCGGTGCACGCCGATGTGGTCGACCGGCTTGTCGGGCAGCTGCGGGGCCGGGCCGTCGAGCAGGGTACGGCCCAGGTACTCCTTTTCCAGCACCTCGCGGAACTTCTCCACGCCCCAGTCGGCGACCAGGAACTTCAACCGGGCCCGGTTGCGCAGCCGGCGGTAGCCGTAGTCGCGGAAGATGCCGACCACCCCCGCCCAGACGTCCGGCACCTCGGCCAGCGGCACCCAGACGCCGAGCCGCTTGGCCAGCATCGGGTTGGTGGACAGGCCGCCACCGACCCAGACGTCGAAGCCGGGGCCGTGCTCCGGGTGCTCCACCCCGAGGAAGGCGATGTCGTTCGCCTCGTACGGGGTGTCGACCAGCCAGGAAATCGTGGTCTTGAACTTGCGGGGCAGGTTCGAGTACGCCTTGTCGCCGACGTACCGGCTGACGATCTCGTCGAGCGCGGGGGTCGGGTCGAGCACCTCGTCCTCGGCGACCCCGGCGACCGGGCTGCCCAGCACGATACGGGGGCAGTCCCCGCACGCTTCGGTGGTCTGCAGGCCGACCGACTCCAGCCGACGCCAGATCTCCGGCATGTCCTCGACCCGGATCCAGTGGTACTGGATGTTCTGCCGGTCGGTGATGTCGGCGGTGTCCCGGGCGAACTCCCGGGAGATGTCGGCGATGACGCGCAACTGGGCCAGGGAGAGCTGGCCGCCGTCGACCCGGACCCGGAGCATGAAGAACTCGTCCTCCAGCTCGTGCGGCTCCAGCACGGCGGTGCGCCCGCCGTCGATCCCGGCCTTGCGCTGGGTGTAGAGGCCCCACCAACGGAACCGGCCGCGCAGGTCCTGTGGGTCGATGGAGGCGAAACCACCGTGGGCGTAGATGTTCTCGATCCGGGCCCGGACGTTCAGCGGGTCGTCGTCCTTCTTGATCCGCTCATTGGGGTTGAGCGGCTCACGGTGGCCGAGGGCCCACTGTCCCTCGCCACGGGGACGACGGGGGGCACGGGTGGCGGGAACGGCGGTGGCCGTCGGGGTCCCGGGACGGGCCGGGGTGCTGCTGACCGCCATCGCGGCGTCCTCCGTTGTCTCTGCGGTGCCTCGGTGGGAGCGCGCTCGCGGCGGCAGCCGGCCCGGGAAGGGCCGAGGACAACGGTGTCGGAACGGCCGGCGCGGAACACGCGCCCGAGACGAATGAGTCGGGCGTCGTCAGTGGGCCGGACAGATCGCGCTGCGCACGCGGCCGTAGTCGACGTGGCGACGGGCCACGAAGCGGCGGACGACAGCGGCGGTCATGCAGCCATGCTCCCACACCCTGCGGAGGTGGGCCAATGACCACGTGCGGGATCCCACATCACGGGCCGCATCCCCACCGTCACCGCCCCTGCCCGCCTCCCCGGCTCCCGGCGGGCCGGCAGGGCCAGCGGAGGGCCGGTGGGCAGACCAGGGGGCCGGCCGGCGAGCGGTAGATCGGCAGCTCGATCCCCCTATAGCCGTCCCCGCTGATGTCTCATGGACGCCCTGTCGAGCTGATGACGTAGACGAATCGCCACTCCGGCCGACAGACCATGCAGAGCATTGATGAACACCATCCACGAAAAGAAGGGTCCGCTCCGACCGCCGACGACCGACGGGTCGGGATCGGGATCAGTGGCTGACGGCGGGATCGGTGCCGGTCACCGGGACCGGGATAGGGAAAGGGATAGGGATCGAGAGCGGATGTAATCCGGGGTCGGCGGGTCGGCGGGTCGGCGGGTCGGCGGGTCGAGGGGTCGGCGGGGCCGGCGGGGTCGGCGACCGTGAATCGTTTACGGCATCAGCTCTAAAGGAAGCGAACCACTACCACCCTGCCCGCCAGGAGGATGCCGTCCCGTTGGACGCCGGCCGGGCCAAGCCCCGAGGGCGGCACCATCACCGCTCGACAGCGGACACGGTGGGATTCGGCTCCGGCGGCATCGTCGGGACGGATGTGGGACCCTCGACCGGTGGGCACAATGTCCGGAAAGCGGCATTGGCGGTTGGCGGCAGGATCGTCAGCGGGTTCGTGGACGGGTGCGCTGGTCTGGGCGGTTCCGCTGCTGGTCACCCTGGCCGCCGGCTGCTACAGGATCAGCCAGGCCCAGCCCTGGCGCGACGAGTTGGCCACCTGGAGCGCGGCCACCCGAGGTGTCGGGGACGTGTTCCGGCTCACCCGAACCGTCGATGCGGCGACCGGGGCGTACTACCTGCTGGTGCACGGCTGGACCGGGGTGTTCGGCGACTCGGTGGCGGCGCTGCGGTTGCCCTCGGTGCTGGCGATGGCGGGGGCGGCGGGCTTCACGGCCGTACTCGGTCGGCGGTTGTTCGGGGCACGTGCCGGCCTGGTCGCCGGCCTGCTCTTCGCGGTCCTGCCGGGTACCTCCCGGTATGCCCAGGAGGCCCGGCCCTACGCGCTGGTGACCTTCTTCGCGGTGCTGGCCACCGTGCTGCTGGCCCGCGCGTTGGACGGCCCGGGGTGGCAGCGCTGGTCCTGCTACGCCGCAGCCGTCGCCGGGCTCGGTCTGGCCCATCTGCTCGCCCTGGGCCTGCTCGCCGCGCACGCCGTGGTGGTGCTGACCGCCCGGGTCCACGGCCGTCCGACCGCCGACCCCACCGGTCCGCCCGCCAACAGCAACAGCCGACCGGGCAACAACCAACCAGGCAACAACCGACCGGGCAACAGCAGTCCGAGAGATAGCGGGCGGGGCGACAGCAGGCCGGGCGAAGGCGGACCAGGCGAAGGCGGACCAGGCGAAGGCGGACCAGGCGAAGGCGGACCAGGCGAAGGCGGACCAGGCGAAGGCGGACCAGGCGAAGGCGGACCGGGTAACAGCGGGCGGTGGGACCGGCGGTTGGGGTGGTGGGCGGTGGCCGTGCTGGTCGCCGGGGTGGTGCTGTCACCGCTACTGGTCACCGCGCAGGGGCAGCGGTCCCACCAGCTCGACTGGGTCGCCCCGGCCCGGCTGGCCGACCTGGCGGCGTTGCCGGGCGGGCTGGCGCAGAGCGGCGTGGTGGGCGGGCTGCTGGTCGGACTCGCCGCGCTCGGGGCCGCCCGCTCGGGGCGGCGCGGTCTGCTCCCCGACGCCTGCGTGGTGCTGCCGGTCCTGCTGCTCTTCGTCGCCGCGCTGGCCGTACCCCTGTGGGTGCCGCGTTACCTGTTCTTCACGGTGCCCTTCGCCTGCCTGCTCGCCGGTGCCGCCCTGGCCGCGCCGCCGCCCACGGCCCGCACGGGAGCGGTGGCGGTGGTGGCGCTGGCCGCGCTGCTCGGGCTACCGGACCAGGCGGCGGTACGGCACAGCCACGGCTGGCCGCGCAGCGCGACCGTCGACTACCGGGGGGCGGCGGCGGTGATCGCCGCCGGGCAGCGGCCCGGTGACGCGGTGGTCTACTCGCCCCGCGACGGTTGGCTCTTCCTCGACCTCGGCATCGACTACCACCTGGCCCGGACAGCCGGGGACCGGACAGCCGGGTCCGCCGCCGGGGTGCGACCCCGGGACGTGCTGGTCACCAGCGGGCGGCGGGACCGAGCCGATCTGTGGGTCGACGAGTGCCCCCGACCCACCGGGTGCCTGGCTGGCGTGGACCGGGTCTGGCTGGTGGTGGCCGGGCGACACGACGATCCGCTCGCGGCGGTGCCGGGCGGCAAGGGCGACGCGCTGCGGGCCGGGTTCACCGTCGAGCAGGTCCGACCCCGGCCGGGGGTGACGGTGGCGCTGCTCGTCCGTCGGCGTTGACCACACCCGCCCGGCCCGGCGGACGCCGGGCGGGTGCCCGGCGCAGCTCCCCCGTCAGGCCGGTTTGCGTTCCAGCAGGACCACCCGGACCCGGTCGAACCGCTCGACGTGCCGGATGAGGAAACGCTGCCGTAGCAGGGCCTCACGGGCCGGTGGCAGTCCGGCCAGCGGGTCGTTGAGGTGGCCCGTCTCCACCAGCCAGATCCGCCTGGTGTCGCCGAGGCAGGGCAACGGCTCCCGGCACTCGCGGGCGGTCAGCCAGCCGGTCTGCCGGGCCGGTACGGCCACGAAGACGTCCCGGGGGTGCACTTGGTCGCGCAGCCCGTAGTCGGTGGCCTTGCGGGCCACGTCGCTGGAGCCACCGAACCCGTCGTTGTAGGCGACCCCGTCGCCCGGCTTGACCTGCTTGCCCAGGTAGCGGACCGCGTCGAGGTAGCGGGGCTGCCCGTCGGCCTCGTTGGAGCGCACCCGCTCCTGCGCCGGCAGGGTCTGCCAGGCCAGCACCGGCAGCAGCACCAACGCGCCGGCCAGCCAGGCCGCCGGCACCCGCCCCCGGATCGCCAGCCGGGCGGTGCGGCAGACCGCGAACGCGGCGAGCAGCGCCCACGCCGGCACGGTGAACAGGAAGTACCGGGCCAGGAACAGGTGCACCACGCTGAACGTCAGGTAACCGGCGACCGGGGGCAGCACGGCCCAGATCAGCAGCATCAGCACGGTGTTCCGCCACTGCCGGCCGGCCACCGCCACCGCGAGGGCGGCGAACGCCGCGACCAGCGCCAACGCGGCCGTCGTGCCGGTCAGGTTCGCCAGGAAGCGCAGCACGGCGTCGCCGTCGTTCTCCACCCAGGAGATCTGCCCGGACTGCCGGCTGCCGAGGATCAGCACCGGGAGGACGAACAGCCCGGCGATGCCGGTGGACGCCGCCCACCGCCACCGGGGCTCCTCGCCGCGCACCGACCGCCACAGGTGGAACAGGTGCGCGACCACCACCAGCAGCGCGACGAAGTGCAGCCAGCCGACCAGCACCAGCAGCACGCCGTACGCCCACCAGCGGCCCCGGGTCGGCCGGTCCACCGCGCGCAGGAAGAGCCAGGTGGCCGCCACCGCCGCCAGGGTGACCAGGGCGTACGAGCGGGCTTCCTGGGCGTACCGGGAGACGGTGGGCAGCAGGGCGAAGACCAGGCCGGCCAGCACCCCGACCGGGGTGTCGAAGAGTCGCCGCCCGATCAGGGTGACCAGCCCGGCGGTGAGCCCGATCGCGAGCACCGACGGCAGCCGCAGGGCGGTCGTCGAGTCCCCGGTCAGCGTGGTCAGCACCGACATGATCACGTAGTAGCCGGCGTGCACCAGGTCGATGTTGCCGACCAGCATCCGGAACTGCTCGACCGACAGTGACGTGACGTGCCAGGTGACCAGTTCGTCGTTCCACAGGTCCCGGGCGTCCAGCCGCCACCAGCCGAGGCCGAGCGCGACGACGGTCGGCAGCAGCGCCCACCAGCCGCCGCCCCGGCCCGCCGCCCGCCGGGGTACGGCGTGACCGGTGACCTCCGCCGGGTCGGCCTGCCCGGTCCACTGGATAGCCGGCGCGGTCACTTCACGGTCCGGATGTCGAAGCCGAAGGTGTCCTTGGCGGCGGACCGGCGGAACGCGCGCAGCGCGGCGTCGTCCCGGTCGATGTTCCACTTCCCGGAGCCGTTGATGTTGAAGTACGCCACCCCGAGGAGGTCCTTGCGCTTGGTCACGTTGGTGAGCAGGTCGGTGATCTGGGCCGGTCGTCGGCTGCTCGGTTCGGCCCCGGTCTCCACGATCAGCAGCGGACGCCTGGTGAAGGTGCGGATCTGGGTGATGGTGGGGACGAAGAGGTCCTGGAACGTCTTGAGGCCACGGTTGGTGTAGTACCCGTCCATGCCGACCCAGTCGACGTAGGCGTCCCCGGGGTAGAGCGCCCTGATGCTGACCTTGCGCAGGTAGTTGACGACGTTCGGGGTCCACGTCCAGATCACGTTGGTGGCGCCCTGCTGGGTGAAGATGTCGTGCAGGTGCCGCCAGGCGGCGACGTACTCGCTGGCCTTGGTCTGCTTCGTCCCCCAGGAGTACCAGTGCCCGTTCATCTCGTGGGCGAAGGTGAGGGCGATCGGCAGGTTCAGGGTGCGCACGGCGGCGGCGAACTCCTTGACGTACGCGTCGTGCTTGCCGGCGGCGATGTCCCGCAGCGGCACGTCGTACGGCTCCCAGCGGATCACCGCCAGCGCGCCGTAGTTGTGCAGCTCGCGGACCTCGCTGGCGGCGAACCTGTCGTCGAAGCTCTCGAAGATCGCCACCAGGTTGGGGGTCTTGCCGGTTTCCTCGGCGAAGGCGCGGACCCGGCCCATCTCGGCACCGCCGGTCACGGTGACGCCGAGGTACTTGCCCTTGGGTGACTTCAGCGCGGTGACGTCGTACGCCGGAATCTGTTCCTCGGCAGCGGCGGCCCCGCCCGGCCCGCCGGCGGACCCGGCGACCTTGATGTCGACCCGGCGCAGCACGGCGAACTCGGTGAACGCCAGCGCGACCACCAGCAGGAAGGTGACGAGGTATTTCGTCCTCACCGGACGACCTCGACGTCGCGTTCCGGGTCGACCAGCAGCGCCTGCCCGACGACGGCCAGGTAGAAGACCGCGCTGAGCAGGGCCGGTACGAAGATCCACGGTTCGGGTTCGACGAGCATCCGCCAGCCGGCGACACCGGCCCAGACCAGGCCGGTGCCGGCGGTCCAGACCTTCATGGCGGTCCACAGCCGTCGGGTCTTGCTCTTCTTGGCGGTGCCGCCGGTGGGCTGCCAGCCCATCCGCCGGCCCCGGACGATGTCGATGATGGCGAAGGCGTGCGCCCAGCCGTAGAGCATCTTGACCGTCCAGCTCTCCAGGCCGTAGCGGCTGCGGTGCCAGAACGGAAAGATGATCATGTTGTAGACCACGCTGGGCAGGATCAGCAGGTAGTTGGCGAGCGCGATCTGGTGCGCGAACGCGGTGAGCATCAACACCGGGATGACCGGCGCGACGAAGGTGAACAGCCCCGTGTGCAGGTAGTAGCAGAAGCCGGAGATGTAGCTGAGCCGGGCCCGCAGCCGCAACTTCGTCGACCAGAACTTCCTCGACCCGAGCAGGCTCATCGAGCCGGCGCACCAGCGGTACTGCTGGGTGAAGAACGAGTCCACGTCCGACGGGCAGAGCCCGGCGGCCAGCACGACCGGGATGTACCGCAGGTTCCACCCCTTCATCCGCAGGTCGAAGCCGGTGTGCACGTCCTCGGAGTGCTCGATCAGGGTGGACCCGCCGATGGAGAACAGCGCGTCGCGGCGGTAGACGGCACAACTGCCCACGCAGATCGCCGAGTCGTGGGCCTGTCGGGACACCTGCACCGACCGGTAGAACAGCTCCTGCACCGCCCCGGCTCCCCGCTCCACCCAGGTCTGCCCCAGGTGCACCCGGAAGAACTGCGGCGACTGCACGATGCCCGCGTTCGGCTCGGCGTCGAACCAGGGCAGCATCTGGTCGAGCATGTCCTTACGCGGGACGAAGTCGGCGTCCAGCACCAGGATGAAGTCGCTCATGGTGCGTTCGAAGGCGTACCGCATGTTGCCGGCCTTCTTGAACCAGCCCCGGTTGGGTCGCCGCTGGTAGACGAAGCCGAAGGCGAGCGCCATCCGTTCCATCGCCTCGTTGGGCGAGTCGTCGAGCACGTAGACGGTGACCTCGCCCCGGTAGTGGCGGCCCATCGCCCGCACGTGCTCCCAGGTGTTGCGCAGCACGTGCGCAGGCTCGCCGCAGACCGGCAGGAACACGTCGACGCTCGGGTAGCGGGCCGGCCGCCAGGTGCGCACCAGTTCCTGGTGGCGGGCCAGGTCGAAGCCCGGGGTGAAGAGGTTCACCGCCAGCGAGATGAGGTAGTAGACGACGGTGAAGAACAGCAGCGGGGCGAGCAGCCACAGCCACGGGGTGAGCCGGACGAAGAGCAGTTGGCTGGTGATCAGGCAGCCGAAGCTGACCAGTGACGGCACCATCAGGGCGGCCAGTCGCCGCTTGCGGTAGGAGAACAGCTCGGCGTCCGTCGGCGGCAACGGCACCGGGGCGTACGCGGGCCGGTGCGCCTCGTCGGAGGGCTTGCGGGGGGTCCACTTCGACGTCTGACGCGGCACCCGGAACTCGGCGGTCGGCGACAGCACCGCAGCCGGATCGACCGCAGGCGGTGAGGTCATCGCTTCGTCTCCCCCGCCCACCGGGCGCACGCGCTCCCCGACAGGGCGAGCGGATGTCGCCGGACGCGTCCAGGAAGCCGGGCACGGTGAGCTGGCCGTGTCTGCTTGGTGGTGAAGCTAGAAAACTATTCAGTCGGCTGCAAGGTGTCAATGCCCGCCAATCGACCGAAAGCCTCACCGGGCCGCAGATCGTACGTCGCTCTACTCACATTCATCCCGGCGTCACCACCGGGCAACCGGGCCGTCGGGCGGCCGGTTCAGGCCTTGGCCAGCGGGAGCACCAGCACCGCCTCGGTGCCGCCGGTCGGGCCGGGACGCAGCTCGATGCTGCCCCGCAGCTCCCCGGTCACCAGCGCCCGGACGATCTGCAGACCGAGCCGCCCACCCTTGGCGGCGTCGAACTCGGCCGGCAGGCCGCGCCCGTTGTCCGCCACCGAGACGTGCAGCTGCTTACGCTGCCGGTGCGCCGTGACGACCACCTCCGGGCGGGCCTCCGACTCCGGGACGTCGACCCCCTCCTCGGCCGGCGGGAAGCCGTGCTCGACGGCGTTGAGCAGCAACTCGTTGAGCACCATCACCAGCGAGGTGGCGATCTCGGCGGGCAGCACCCCGAAGCTGCCGGTCCGGCGCATCCCGACGCTCACCTCGGTCGCGGCCACCTCGGTCGCCGCGCTCGCCACCCGGTCGACGATCCCGTCGAACTCGACCGCCTCGTCGCTGGACATGGAGAGCGTCTCGTGCACCAGGGCGATGGAGGCGACCCGGCGTACCGACTCCTCCAGGGCGACCCGGGCCTCCGGCATCGACACCCGCCGGGCCTGCAGGCGCAGCAGCGCGGCGACGGTCTGCAGGTTGTTCTTCACCCGGTGGTGGATCTCCCGGATGGTGGCGTCCTTGGTGATCAGGGCCCGGTCGCGGCGGCGTACCTCGGTGATGTCGCGGACCAGGACCAGCGCGCCGATCGGCACCCCGGCGGGCATCAGCGGCAGGGCCCGGGTGAGCATCGTCGCCCCCCGGGCGTCGATCTCCCGCCGGGGCGGGCCCTCGCCGCGCAGCGCGGCGAGGATGCCGTTGGCCGCCTCGGTGCCGTCCAGTGGGTCGCTGGCCAGCCGGCGGTGCAGCTTGGCCAGGTCCTCGCCCACCAGGTGGGAGGCGTAACCCAACCGGCGGTACGCCGACTGCGCGTTCGGGCTGGCGTAGGTGACCTTGCCGCCCGCGTCGAGGCGGACCAGCCCGTCGCCGACCCGGGGCGCGGAGGTGGTCTCGCCCGGGTGCCGGGGCGGCGGGAAGGTGCCGTCGGCGATCATCTGGGCCAGGTCGTCGGCGGTGGTGAGGTAGTTCAGCTCCAACTGGCTGGGGGTACGGGCGGTGGACAGGTTGGTGTCCCGGCCGACCACCGCGATCACCTCGCCGGCCTCCCCGTCGGCGGTGCGCAGCCGGACCGGGATCGCCTCGTGCCGGGCGGGCACGTCGCCGTACCAGACCGGGTCGCCCTCCCGCCAGATCCGGCCCTGCCGGTACGCCACCTCCAGGTGGGCCACCTCCGGCCCGCCCACGATCCGCCCCACCTGGTCGTCCAGGTAGGCGGTCGGGGCGGTCGTCGGGCGGACCTGGGCGACGCAGAGGAACGTGCCGTCGTCGTCCACCGGCACCCACAGCAACAGGTCGGCGAAGGACAGGTCGGACAGCAACTGCCAGTCCCCGGCGATGCGGTGCAGGTGGTCGATGTCGGCCGGGCGGAGCTGGGTGTGCTCCTCGGCGAGGTCGCGCAGCGTGGACACGAGACACAGCGTGCCACGCCCACCCCGACCCCGTCCCGCTGGCCGGCCCGGCTCACATCGTCGCGGTGACCTTCTTCAGCCCGCGTGGGGCGTCCGGGTCCTCACCCCGGGCCAGCGCCAGGGCGAGCGCGAGGCGCTGCAACGGCAGGATGTCCAGCAGCGGGGCGTACCGCTCGTCGACCTCGGGCACGGCCATCCGGGTGACCCCCTCGACCTCGGCCGAGCCGACCACCACCACGTCGGCGCGGCGTTCGCCGAGGCGGGGCAGCACCTCACCCATGGACCGGCCGCCG
Organism: Micromonospora sp. NPDC049257; assembly: GCF_040678915.1. Classification (NCBI taxonomy): domain Bacteria; kingdom Bacillati; phylum Actinomycetota; class Actinomycetes; order Micromonosporales; family Micromonosporaceae; genus Micromonospora; species Micromonospora sp. NPDC049257. The sequence continues at coordinate 13,456 of NZ_JBFAQU010000033.1, read as the reverse complement.
GGGCCGGAGCCGACCACGGCCAGCACCGGCACGTCCGGGTCGGTCATCGCGAGCGGGCCGTGCAGCAGGTCCGCGCCGGAGAAGGCCAGCGCCGGCAGGTAGGAGGTCTCCATCAGCTTGAGCGCCGCCTCCCGGGCGGTCGGGTACGCGTACCCCCGGCCGGTGGTGACGAGCTGGCCGGCGAACCGGTAGCGCGGGGCGAGCTGGGCCGGGGTGGGGTCGGCGAGGGTGTGCTCGGCCAGCTCGGGGAGGCGTTCCAGGGCGGCCCGCTGGTCGGCCGGCAGCACCCCGCCCCCGGCCCGGATGCCCTCCACCAGCAGCAGCAGGGCGAGCAGTTCGGCGGTGTAGGTCTTCGTCGCGGCGACCGCCCGCTCGTGCCCGGCGGCGATGTCGACGCCCAGCTCGGCGGTCTGCGCCAACGGCGAGTCGGGGTCGTTGGTGACCGCCAGGGTGAGCGCGCCGGCCTCGCGGGCGGTGCGCAGCACCTCGGTCAGGTCGGGTGAGCCGCCGCTCTGGCTGACCCCGACGACCAGCGCGTCGGAGAGGTCGGGGCGGGCCCCGTAGACGGTGACCGCGCTGGGCGAGGCGAGCCCGGCGGGCAGTCCGAGCCGGATCTCGGTGAGGTACGCCCCGTAGAGGGCGGCGTGGTCGGAGGTGCCCCGGGCGGTGAAGACGACGTGCCGGGGGCGGCGTCGCGCGACGGCCGCCGCGACCCGGGCGATCGCCCCGGCGTGCTCGGCGGAGAGCAGCCGCGCGTAACCGGCCGGCTGCTCGGCGATGTCGGCGGCCATCCCGGCCCCTGGATGTGTCACGGAGACTCCCCCTCCTTGCGCATTTGCCGCGCGTTTCATGTTCAGTCTTGCACGAACGAGCCATTCTCACCATTGCTGCGAGCACTAACGCGCAGGAGATCCACACTTGTTGCCGGCATCCCCTACGCTTGCCCAGCCCTGGCAACCCCCCTGCGAGCGAGAGGCCGACGTGTCGGAGGAGCCACCCGCGCTGACCGCGGCGGAGGAACTCGCCCTCGCCCGGATCGCGCTCGACGAGGGCGACCTGGCCCACGCCGCCGACCACCTCGCCGCCGCGCTGGTGCTGGCACCGACCCTGCCCGACACCCACGAGACGCTCACCCGGATCGCCACCGCGGCCGGCGGTGACCTCGACCTCTTCCCGCTCGGCCACCGCGCACACGTCGGGGCCGTGGTCGCCCGCGCCCACCTGCTCGCCGCCGCCGGCCGGCCCGCCGAAGGGCTGGACCTGCTGGTCGCCGCCACCGGTCACGCCCCCGGCGTCGACTGGGCCGGGGTGCCCTGGGTGACCGACCCCGAGCTGGCGCAACGGCTCGACCCGGACCGCTGCGCCCGGATCCTCATGCAGGTCTGCGCCGCCGTGCCCGACCCGGTGCCCCGGACCGGCCGGGCACCCCTGCAGCCGTACCTCACCCTGGCCCGGCACGCGGTCGCCGCGCACCCCCGGCACGCCCTGCTGCTCGGGGCGGCGTCCGCGCTGGCCCGGCGGCTCGGCGAGGTCACCCTCGCGGTCACCTGGGCCAGCCGCGGGGTACGCGAGGCGCCGTCCAAGCTCGGCGAGGTCTGGCTCGGGTACGCCTACCGCAGCGCCGGCCGCACCCGGGAGGCCCTGGCCGCCCTGGAACGGGCCGTCGCGCACGACCCCGACGACCTCGCCGTCTATGCCGACATCGCCGGCACCCTGGCCGACCACGGCCAGCTCGACCAGGCCCTCGGCTGGATCGACCGGGCGCTGGCCCGCGACCCGAGCTTCGACTGCGCGGTGCACACCGCGCACCGGCTGCGGTTCCTGCGCGACGGCGACGTCGGGCACCTGGTCGCCCTCGCCGACTTCACCCGCGACCACCCCGACGACACCCACGAGCACACCGACCTCGCCGAGTCCTGCCGGGGACGCCCCTGGCTGGGGCAGGTCACCCCGGCGACGGGCGCGATGGTCGACGCGTTGCGCCGGGCGCTCGCCGCCGACGGCTTCCCCGACGCGGCGGTCCGCCTCGACTCGGTCGAACCGCCGAGCGCGATGCGTACCGTCACCGCCGCCGTGCCCGGCCTGCACGTCGAGGTCACCGGCGTCGCCGAGCCGGACCCACGCGAGCCACGCCGGGCCACCGAGTGCCGGCTCTGGCGCTACGACGGCACCACCGCCGCGCCCACCCTGCCGGCCCCGTCCACCGTCGCCGCCGACCGGGTACGCCAACTCGCCCACCCGGCCTGGCCGCACCCACCGGCCGCCTACGACGCGGCGGTCGGGCTGGCCACCCTGGAGTTGGCCGACCTGCTGGGCCTGCTGGTGCACCCGCCCGAGGCACCGCCGACCGCGCTGGGCCGGGTGCTCACCGGCCAGGACCCGTCACTGTGGGTACGCTGCGTCCAGGTCTGGGCCTGCCTGGGCCTGCTGCACCACCGCACCGACGAACCCTGGGCCACCTCGACCCGCCGTCGGGTGCTGGTGGAACTGATCTGGGGCGTCGAGGACTGGATCACCGAGGCGGCACTGTTCGCCCTGGTCACCGCCGCCTGGGTGGACCCGGCGGTGCGCCCCGACGTGGCCGGGCTGGTGGCCGAGCGCCTCGCCGACGTGGCGACCGTCGCCCAGGGCCGGCCGGTGCCGATCGCCATCTCCCTGGCCCACCTGGCGCTGGCCACCCCGACCGTGGACCCGGACACCACCGCGCTGGCCCACCGGCTGCTCGCCACCCCGGCCCGCCCCCGCCGGACCGGCCACCTGGCCCGCGCCTGGCGTCGCCTCACCGCCCTGGTCCGCCGCCACCCCTGACGCCGCGCGGCCGGCCCTGACGCCACGCGGCCGGCCCGTACCCCCGGGAGGGGATGGACCGGCCGCGACGAACGGGACGGGATCGGGTCAGGAGACCGGGGCCTTGCCGAGGGCGACCTCGGCCTGCTCCTCGCCGGTGGCCTCCGGCGGCGGGACGGCGTTCGCCGTGCGCAGCGGGATCTCCCGGATGAACCAGGCGAGCACCGGCACCGCGATCGTGATGATCATGGCCCAGAAGAAGACGTGCGAGATGGCGTCGGAGAGGCCGCCGAGCACCACCTCACGTGCCTGCGCCGGCAACTCCTTGAGCTTGGTCAGGTCCATCCCCCGGCCCTCGCCGGTGCCACCTTCGAACGCGCTGCCGGCCGGCGAGTCGGCGAGCCGGTTGGCGAAGATCGCGCCGAACAGCGAGATGCCGAACGAACCGCCGATGGAGCGGAAGAAGGTGGCCGCGCCGCTGGCCGCACCGAGGTCCTTCTGCTCCACGCTGTTCTGCGCGATGAGCATGGAGGTCTGCATCAGGAAGCCCATGCCGGCACCGAGGACCAGCATGTAGAGCGACGACTCGACCTTGCCGGTGTCGACCTCCAGCAGGGACAGCAATGCCATGCCGACGGCCATCACCACACCACCGACGATCGGGAACACCCGGTAGCGCCCGGTCCGGGTGATGGCCCGGCCGACCACCAGCGACACCACCAGCATGCCGAACATCAGCGGGAGCAGCAGCAGACCGCTGTTGGTGGCGGAGGCACCCTGCACGGTCTGCTGGTAGAGCGGCAGGAAGTTCATCGCGCCGAACATCGCGAAGCCGAGCAGGAAGCCGATCATCGAGATCAGCGCGAAGTTGCGGTTGGCGAAGAGGCCGAGCGGCAGGATCGGCTCGGCGACCCGACGCTCGACGAGAGCGAAGGCCACCAGGCTCACCAGCGCCAGCGCGGCGAGACCGAAGATCTGCGGGGACGCCCAGTCGTATTCGTTCCCGCCCCAGGTGGTGACCAGGACGATCGCGGTGATGCCGACGGACAGCAGTCCCGCGCCCAGCCAGTCGATCCGGTGCTCGGTGCGGTACTTCGGCAGGTGCATCGTGGTCGCCAGGATCAGCAGCGCGAGCCCACCGAGCGGCAGGTTGACGTAGAACGCCCAGCGCCAGGAGAGGTTGTCGGTGATGAAGCCGCCGACCAGCGGGCCGGCGACCATGGCGATCGCCATGATGCCGGCGATCATGCCCTGGTAGCGGCCCCGCTCCCGGGGCGGCACCAGGTCACCGATGATCGCCATCACGCCGACCATCAGGCCACCGGCACCGAGCCCCTGCACGGCCCGGAAGGCGATCAGCTCGACCATCCCGTTGCCGGTGCCGCCGAGCAGCGCCGAACCGGACATCCCGCAGAGCGCCGACCCGATCAGGAAGATGACCACCGAGGTCAGGAAGATCGCCTTGCGGCCGTACAGGTCACCGAGCTTGCCCCAGATCGGGGTGGAGACGGTGGTGCCGAGCACGTACGCGGTGACCACCCAGGTGAAGTGGTTGACGCCACCGAACTCGCTGACGATCCGCGGCAGCGCCGTGCTGACGATCATGTTGTCGAGCATCGCGAGCATCATCGCGATCATCAGACCGAACAGCACCACCCGGATGTTGGGTTTCGCCGTCGCCTGGGTTTCCTGAGTCATGGGTAAGCTCCCCCGAGATATGTCGCACTTACTTGCCGCCCGGCTAGTCACCTTACTAGCCGCACGGTAAGTTGGACAGCCGGACCCCGTCAAGCGAGTTGGGTGGTAATGGTGAGTCAGAGCACAGGTGGCACGCGGGAGCGCATTCAGGCTGTCGCGCTGGAGCTCTTCACCGAGCAGGGGTACGAGAAGACCTCGCTCCGCGAGATCGCCGAGCGCCTCGGGGTGACCAAGGCCGCCCTCTACTACCACTTCAAGAGCAAGGAGGAGATCGTCAACAGCTACGTCGAGGACCGGTTGCACCGGATGGACGAGCTGATCGACTGGGCCCGCGACCAGCCGGCCACCCAGGCCACCCGGCACGCCCTGGTCAGCCAGTACGCCGACACGATGTTCGCCCCCGGGCAGTCCGTGGTGATGCGCTTCTTCGAACAGAACCAGACCGTGCTCAAGAGCCTCGTCGCCGGCCAACAGATGCGCGAGCGGATGTTCCGCCTGGCCGACGCGATCTGCCAGGGCGACGACTCACCCCGGGCCCAACTGCGGGCCACGCTCGTCCTGTTCGCCGTGCACAGCAGTTGGTTCGCCGTGCGGACACCGGACATCAGCGACGACGAACGCAAGAAGATCGCCCTTGAGGTGGCCGACGAGCTGCTGAACGGCATCGAGGAGAGCTGACCGACCGGGCGGGACCCGGGGCGCACGGGCAGGCCAGGGCCACGAACGGATGCACGCCCCCGCCCCGGGCCGGTGCCTCGCCGGGGGGACGGGACAGCCGACGCCGGGCGGGTCCCGGGCGGATGAAGGTCAGTCGGTGGGCGGGCGGGCCCAGGTGAGGAAGCGGTCGGTCACGTCGACCGGGCGACCGCTGTCGAGCTGCGCGAGGTGGTCCTCCGCCTCCACTTTCCAGCCCGCGAGCAGCGTCAGCAGTCGGGGCCGGTCGTCGGCGTACTTCGCCAGCAGGGCGAGTTTCGCCTCCCCGCAGGGCCACGGGTGCGCGTCCACCCGGCACAGCCAGGTCGGGGGCAGGGGCGTGTGCCGACCCGGGATCACACCGGTCACGAGGTCGACACCCTTCGCGGGACCGGCCCGCGGGCTACCGGCGTGCGGGCTGCCGGCGTGCGGACCGGGGCCTTCAGGCGCCCGGCACCGGAAGGCTGGAGGAACAGGGTCCGCCGGGAGACCGCGTCGCCTGCGGCGTCGAGCACGTACGCGTCGACCCACACCCACCCGTCGTACGTGTGCCAGTCGGTCAGTACCCGGATGACCCGGACCGTGATCGGCCGGACGAACTGCACGCTTGCGGCGCGGGACAGGCGCAGCACGTCGCCGGAGCGAACCAGCGGCGGGGTCACCGCGCGGGCCTCCGCTCCCGCCAGCGGTGCCCGGGAGTGACGTTCGCCAGGCGGCCGGGACCCCGCCACGGCGGGACGACCGGGCCGATCGGACCGGGCAGGTACGGGCGCGCGGGCGGCGGCTCGGCGGCCGGCTTCGGTTCCGGTGCCGGTGGCGGGTCGGCAGGCTTCGGCTTATCGGGCACGGTGCTCCCCTGACGTCGTGGCGTTGGAGAGGGGCCGCCTCTCACCCCTCGAAAGAGACGGCCCCCCAGCAAACGCGACCGGCGGGTGTCCTCTTCGACCGGCGGCGTCGCTCTACACACGACTCTTGCAGGCAGTTGCGGGACGGGTACACAGCGTTAGATCATGGCAACGGGACCGTCGGGACGTCCCGAGTGCGCTACAGAGGGGTAACGGGGATGAATCACGCGGTGAAGGTCGCGATGCTCGACGCAGGCGAGACCGCCGAAAGCCTGGCAGCCCAGGTGGGCGTCGACCCGAAGACAGCGGCGCGGTGGGTGAGTCACGGACGCATCCCGCGCGCCCGGCACCGGGTGCGGGTCGCTTCGATCCTCGGGCGGGACGTGCTCGACCTCTGGCCGGACGCGTTGAAGCGCCGCGAACCGGCATGGTTCCGGCGGTGGGCGGACATCGAGCGCGAGGCGGTCGAGCTGCGGTGGTTCGAGCTGGCGTGGGTGCCGGGTCTACTTCAGACCGAGGCGTACGCGCGGGCGACGCTGTCGATGGAGGCGCTGTTACCCGAGCAGGTCGACGAGTTGGTGACGGCGCGCATGGCACGCCAGGCGATCTTGCAGCGGGGCCGGCCACCGCACCTCATCGCGGTCGTAGACGAGACTGCCCTCCGGAGACGCGTCGGCCGCGACCGCGCAATCATGCGCGAGCAGTGCGAGCACATCGCCGCGTGCGCCGATCTGCCCTCCGTGCAGGTGCACGTGGTTCCACTCGATACTCCGATGTATCTCGGGATGGGCGGGCCGTTCATCATGGCCGAGCTTCCGGACGGGGCCCGGGTCGCACACGAGGACGGTCAGGTCCGGGCTCACATCACGGAAGATGCGGCGGAAATTGCTACCCTGGAGAGCAGGTGGGCGCGCATAGTGGGCGAGGCTCTACCTCGGATGCTATCGCTCAAACTCATCAGGGAAGTGGCAGCGACATGGACATGACCGGCGCGCAGTGGCACAAGAGCACCAAGAGCGGCAGCAACGGCGGGGCGTGTGTCGAGGTGGCCGACAACCTGCCCGGCGTCGTCCTCGTACGGGACACCAAGGACCGCGACGGCGCAACGCTGATGTTCGCTCCCGGCGCGTGGCGTGGGTTCGTGACCTTCGCGAAGGCATCCCGCTAGACAAGGCGTTGGGGCCCCGGCCGGACGGCGGTCGGGGGCCACCTGCTGTCCGGGGCCACCGTGACCCAGCGACCCCGGCGTGGGTCCACTCGACCCGGCGCCCCCGAGGTGTCCACCCGCCTGGAAGCCGAAGCCCACCGACGCGGGATCACCCCGAGCGCCCTGATCTGCGAACTGGTCGACGCGGGACTCACCCCGGCCACCGACGACACCACCGTCACCGTCCGAGCCGCCGACCTACGCCGCGCGATCGACCACGTCATCCACGACGCCGCAGCCTGACCTGAGGTTACTGCCGGTTGTTACCCGCTTGGAGTGGCCGGTAGCACCGCCGGTGCTACCAGCGGGAGTACGCTGCCACCATGACCGCGAAACGCTCCATCAGCGTGCCCGACGACGTCGCCGAGTGGCTCGACGGCCAGCCCAACGTCAGCGCCGCCATCACCGCAGCCGTCCGGGCCCAGATGGCCGGCACCCAACTCGACGAAGTGCTGCGCCGCGCCGGCATCGAGGTCACCGAAGCCGGCAAGGCCCGCTGGCGCGACCGCCTGGCCGCGCCGATCCCCGACGACGCCCTCGCCGAGGGGCAGCGGATGCTCGACGAGGGCGCGTGAGCGACAACCAGGTCGCCGTGGTCCTGGACGCCACCGCCCTCGCCGCGTACGTCGACGGGCAGCTCGCCGTCGGCGAGCTGATCGCCGAGGTCGCCGACGAAGACCGCACCGTCGGCGTGCCGGCGGCCTGCCTCGCCGCCGCCTATGCCGCCACCAGCAGCGACGTCGGCACGGCCCTGCTCACCCTCCTGACCACCACACCCGCCATCACCGTGCTGCCCCTCGGAGCCGAACCCGGCGTCGACGACGCCCGCCAAGCCGGCGTCCTCGCCCGCGCCGCAGACGGCGACATCGCCCTCGGGCACGCCGCCCGCACTGCCATCGCCCACCAGGCCCATCTGGCCACCACCGACCCCAATCCGGCCGCCGCCGTGCTGCCCGCCGGCTGGAGCATTCTCGACCTCAGCCAGGCGTGACCGGTGCCTCTGCGGCACCCCAGCCGGCGGTGAGGATCCGCCGGCGCGTCGCGCGGCGTGTGGTGATCGCGCGCTTACTGTCTGCGGGTGCTGCTGACTTACCTGGACGAGTCGTACACCGATCGCTGGTACTGGATGGGCGCGCTACTTGTCCCCGACGTCGTGGCCATCCCGTTGAGCACAGCCTTGGACGAGGTGATGCTCGACGCGGCGAAGGCCTACGGCGTCGCGGCGGAGTCTGAGCTTCATGGCTACGACCTGTTCCAGGGCCGAGCGCCGTGGACAGGTCTGCCGCCCCGGGCCCGAATCGCGGTGTACAACTCCGCGCTCAAGGCCATCGGCTCGCACGAGGTCACGATCATCCTGCGAGGGGTCGACCGCCATGGCCTCACCCGTCGGTACGCCACACCAAAGCCGGCACACGAGGTGGTGCTGTCACACCTGCTCGAACGCATCGACGGGTACGCGGCGATGCGCGAGCAGCTGGTCCTGGTCATCGCCGACGAGGTCGACAACCCGGCAACCCATCGTTCCGACCTGAGCCGCTACCGGACTGCTGGAACCGGCGGCTACCGATCTCGCCGGCTCACCCACATCGTCGACACACTGCACTTCGCCCCATCGCATGCCTCACGGCTCGTGCAGGCCGTCGACCTGGTGACATTCCTGTTCCGCCGAATAGCCAGCGGTACCGTAGCGGACCCGCGCGAGATGGCCGCGAACGAACGGCTGTGGTCGTGGGTCGAGCCGCGCCGCTACCACTCCTGGTGCTGGTCCCCGACCGCCCCTCAGATGCACGAAGGGCCCGCGTGAGCGGGCCCTAAGGCGGCTGCGGGAACCCCCGAAAGGGCCTCCTGCGCTCCCCAGATTAGCAGCAAGTTGTGCGCGACACACAAACTTCGCGAATCGGCTTGGGGTCGGGTGCCGGGTGCCACCGGGGTATGACCCCGATGTCGCCGACGAAGACCGCACCGTCGGTGTGCCGGCTGTCTGCTCGCCGCCGTCTACGCGGCCACGAGCAGCGACGTCGGCACTGCCCTGCTCACCCTGCTGACCACCACGCCCGCTGTCGCCGTGCTGCCTCTTCGCGGCCGAGCCCGGCGTCGACGACGCCCGCCAGCCCGGCGTCCTCGCTGACGCCGCAGGCGGCCACATCGCCCTCGGTCACGCTACCCGCGCGGCCATCGTTCACCAGACGCACCTAGCCGCCACTGACCTGCCACGGGCGTGGCACAGATGGGCAGCGCGGATGGCGCGGTCGCAGCGTTCCCAACCCTGTGCAGGCCCGCCGCGATGCCATCCCGGTGTTACCCCTCGGGCTGCTCACCGTCGCCGCGCTGTTCAAGCAGAGCCCTCAGGTTGCTCATCGCCGGCCGGTGGCCGGTGCCGGCTGCGCGTCGATACCACTGCTCCGCCTCGTCTTGGCTGCCGCGCTGTTCGAGCAGAATCCCCAGGTTGTACATCGCGTCGGTGTGGCCGGTGTCGGCTGCGCGTCGATACCACTGCTCCGCCTCCTCCTGGCTATCGCCGCGCTGTTTGAGCAGAATCCCCAGGTTGTTCATTGCGTCGGTGTGGCCGGTGTCGGCTGCACGTCGGAACCACTGCTCCGCCTCCTCCTGGCTATCACCGCGCTTGGCAAGTAGAACGCCCAGGTTGCTCATCGCCCCGGTGTGGCCGGTGTCGGCTGCACGCCGATACCACTGCTCCGCCTCCTCCTGGCTATCGCCGCGCTGTTCAAGCAGAATCCCCAGGTTGTACATCGCCCTGGTGTGGCCGGTGTCGGCTGCACGTCGGAACCACTGCTCCGCCTCCTCCTGGCTATCACCGCGCTTGGCAAGTAGAACGCCCAGGTTGCTCATCG
>NZ_JBFAQU010000033.1:0-3275 GCF_040678915.1 Micromonospora sp. NPDC049257 | reverse complement strand
GCCTCGGTGTGGCCGGTGTCGGCTGCACGCCGATACCACTGCTCCGCCTCATCTTGGCTGCCGCGCTGTTCAAGCAGAACGCCCAGGTTGCTCATCGCGCGGGTGTGGCCGGTGTCGGCTGCGCGCCGATACCACTGTTCCGCCTCCTCCTGACGATCACCGCGCTGGGCAAGCAGAACGCCCAGGTTGAACATCGCGCCGGTGTCGCCGCTGTCGGCTGCGCGCCGGAGCCACTGTTCCGCCTCCTCCTGACGATCACCGCGCTGGGCAAGCAGAACGCCCAGGTTGCTCATCGCGCGGGTGTGGCCGGTGTCGGCTGCGCGCCGATACCACTGTTCCGCCTCCTCCTGACGATCACCGCGTTGTTCAAGCAGAACGCCCAGGTTGAACATCGCGCGGGTGTCGCCGGTGTCGGCTGCGGTGCGCCATGCCTGTTCGGCGATGTCTAACCGTTGGGTGAAATAGGCATGAGTGCCGATGGTGGCGGCTTGGCGGGTGGTGGCGATGGTGAGCAGGGTGTTCCAGACCTGGTCGGGGACGGGCGTGGCGGCGAGGGGGCCTTGGCCGGTGGTGGTGCGGTCGAGGAGATAGTCGGAGGCGGTGTAGGTGTCGTTCTCGTGGGGCAGGAGGCAGGAGCTGGCGCCGAGGACCCGTTCGCACGCCCATTGGAGTCCTTGAGTGATGGTGGGTAGATCGGCGCGGTGTCTCCAGGCGGGGGACAGGTAGGGGCGGTAGAGCCTGGCGAGGATGTCGCGGGGGACGGGGATGGTGTAGCCGGCGCGGCGGCAGTCCACTGCGGCGCTGATGAGGGCGTGTCCGACCTCGAACGAGGGGCCGTCGCCGACTGACCAGCGGTGCATCATGGCCGGGCCGGCGGCGAGGTATTCGGCGAACCCGACCCCGGCGGTTAGCGCAGCCGTGATCCGGTCGTCGCCAGTGGCCTCGGCGGCGGTGCGCTCGGAGTCGGTGAGGTGCTGACCGACCGGGATGCGACGTCGGCCGCGGATCTGGGCCACCAGTTTCGCCGCAGCCTCGTCCAGCCCGGCTGTGATGAGTTCTTGGCCTTGGCCGCCTCGGGTGGCGGCGTGGTCGAGGCGGGATAGTTCCTCGTCGCGGATGGTGGCCACCACCACCACGTCGGCCCGCCCGGAGGGGCACAGACGTTGAAGTAGCGCCTGGTCGATGCCTCCGGGGGTGAGGAAGCGCTCCAGGTCGTCGAGCCACACGACCGCATCGCTGATCGGATAGCCGGCCTCGACCAGATCTCTCAGCGCCCCTGCGTACGCCGGGGTGAGTAGCTGGTGGTGCGGGCGGAGGCGGTGGATGGCCTCGAACGCGCTGCGGCTCTTGCCGGCGGCTGCCTTGCCGTGCAGCAGCACGATCCCGCCTTCGGCGATGGCCCATTCCAGATCATCGTCACCAGTGCGGGGAACGTAGCGAGGAAGGTCCTGGTCATGGCGGTCGGTGGTATCGATGGCAGGTTTGACGCCCAGGTCCAGCGGGTCGACCTGCTCCACCAACGGCGGCCGTCCGTCGTCGCGAAGATGCAGCAGGCACCCGAGGGGCACGGACTCAGTCGGGCTGGCGGTGCCGGGTTTTTTGCCTGGTCGCGCCGTGCGCCAGCCGACCACCAGCCCTACCGCTCCGAGGAGCCCGAAACCGATGCTGGTGATTTTCTCAGCCCGGTCCAGACCTTGCTTCACCAGGAAGTACACCACCGGGACAACGACTGCGACCGAGGAGAACAGCAACACGATCTGGCGGAGTCGTCGCCGCACCGACATGAAGGCCACACGTCATTCTGAAGGTGACCGGCAAGAAGCGCAGACCCGCCATCTCACCCACGCTAGCCCGCCCATCAGCTGAGAGCATTCTCGACCTCAGCCAGGCGTAGACGGCGTGCTCGTCTTCTTCAGGCGTCACGGGTGGCCAACGAAGATGACGGCCGCCGATGTCGGGTGCTCCGAGCACGACGGGCAGCGCATGGCCCGATGTGACGAGGGGTGCGACGCCGTCCACGGCCAGGCGGCGGGCAGACCGGTGCGACCCGGTCAGGCCGGGCCGGCGGGCAGGGCCATGCGCAGGGCGAGCAGGTCGACGCCGGGCAGCGGAGACCAGTCCCGCTCCGGGGTACGCACGAAGCCGAGCCCCGCGTACAGCCGGTGGGCGGCGTCGGCGAGCCCGCTGCGGACGCAGATGACCATCGCCGAGCAGCCCTGGTCCACGGCCCGGGACAGGCAGGCCCGGACCAGCGCCGCGCCCGCGCCCCGGCCCTGGGCGGCCGGGTCCACCGCCAACATCCGGAACTCCGCCTCACCCGGCCGGGACAGCTCCGCGTACGGGCTGCCGGGCAGCACGTAGGTGACCGAGCCGAGCACGGCACCGGTCGGCTCGTCGACGGCGACCAGGATCTCGCCGTGCTCCGCCCGGCCGGCCACGTCGGCCAGCACCCCGCCGTAACCGTTCTCGCCCTTGAGCTGGCCGTCGGCCTCGTAGGCGGCGACGGTCAGCCGGGCCACCGCCGGAAACTCGGCCGGCCCGGCCCGCCGGACCAGCAGCCCGGTCGACCGGTCGCCGGGAATCAACCGATCACCGCGATCAGGTCACCGTCCTGCACCACGTCGCCCTCGTTGACCGCGAGCTGCTCGACCACCCCGTCGGACTCGGCGACGACCGGGATCTCCATCTTCATCGACTCCAGGATCACCAACGTGTCCCCCTCGGAGACGGTGTCACCGGTCGACGCCACGACCTTCCACACGTTGGCCACCATCTCGGCGCGGATCTCCTCGGCCATCACGGCCCTCCCTCTCCACCGGGTGTGTCTGCGTCGGTATCCAATCACGTGCCGCCCCCGCGCGGGCGACGAGCGCCGACACCGGCCAGGCCACGCCCACCGACGTACCGCTGCCGCCCCGGCGCACGACGGCGGGTGCCGGCCGCACTAGCATCATCAGGTCGGACCCCGACGCCGGGAGGACCGGCGGCGTGCCCCGACGTCCAGGGTCGCCGCAGCAGGGGTCGGACCCATCACGAGGAGGTCAGCATGGCGAAGAAGGCCCGTAAGAAGAAGGCCCGTAAGAAGAGCGGCGCGAACCACGGCAAGCGCCCCAACTCCTGAGTCGTCCCGGCGGTCCACCGCCGCGACGCCAGGGCCGGCCGGAGCCGGACACACCGGTGCCCGCAGATCCGCCTCGATCCGGCCGGGCGACCAGGTGGTCATGTCGTCGTGGTGCATGCTGTGGTTTCCCAGCCGGTGACCGTCGGCCACGATC
>NZ_JBFAQU010000032.1:0-65024 GCF_040678915.1 Micromonospora sp. NPDC049257 | reverse complement strand
CGACGCATCTGCGGCCTACTTCGGCGAAGTCCTGATGGATCGTGGTCAGCGGTGGGATGAACGAGGCGCTGTCCGGGTGCGACCCGTCGCACCCACCCGGACCGGCCCTGCGGCCGAGGGTCAGCGGATCGCCGGTACGGGTTCGGCGGCCATCGCGGGTACCTCGTCGGGCGCCGGTGCGCGGGTCGCCAGCAGCGGGCCGGCCATCGCGGTGGTCACCAGTGCCATGACGACCATCATGGTGAACAGTTGTCCGTCGAGGACGCCGAGGGAGACGCCGATGTTGAGCACGATCAACTCGGTCAGCCCCCGGGTGTTCATCAGGACACCCAGTCGTCGTGCCTGCGGCCAGGGCAGGCCGAAGGCCCGCGCGGGGAGGGCGGCGCCGGCCATCTTGCCGACGCAGGCGACCAGGATGATCGCGGCGAGTTCGAGCAGGTTGGTCAGGGTCAGCGCGGCGATGTCGACGCTCAGCCCGGTGACGATGAAGAAGACCGGCAGCAGCACCAGGCCGATGTTCTCGAACGGCACCCGGATGTGTCTGGTCAGCGGCTCCGCGGGGTGCCGGGGCATGACGAATCCGAAGGCGAAGGCCCCGAAGATGGCGTGGATGCCGATCCAGGTGGTGGCGTAGGAGGACAGGAAGACGCCGGCGGCGGTGATGGCCGCGAGCTGGTAGGTGTTCGGTCCGATGCGGCGGATCAGGGCGGCCAGGCCGGGGCGGACCGCGAGGGCCATGACCGCGACGTAGCCGGCGGACATGAGGACCACCTGGACGAGGTCGGTGGCGTCGCGGGCGGTGGCGACCGCCGCGACCACGGCGAGGATGCACCAGGCCAGCACGTCGTCGATGGCGGCGCTGGCCAGTGCCAGCACGCCGACCTGGGTGTGGGACAGGCCGCGGTCGCGCAGGATGCGGGCCAGGACGGGGAACGCGGTGATGGCCATGGCGGCGCCGAGGAAGAGGGCGAACGCGAGGAACGGCACGTGCTTGCCGGCGATCGTCGCGTGCCGGGGATAGATGAGGTTGGCCAGGCCGACGCCGAGGGTGAAGGCCAGGGCGATGGAGCACACCGACACCGACACGGTGAGGCTCTTGCGTCGGGAGACGATGCGCCGGTCGAACTCCCACCCGATGAGGAACATGAACAGCAGGAGGCCGACCTGCGAGATGGCCGACAGGTAGGGCCGGGCGGCGGCGGGGAAGAGCAGGGTGGTCAGGTCGCCGGGGAGCAGACCGAGCAGGCTGGGGCCCAGCGCGATGCCGGCGACGATCTCGCCGATCACCACGGGCTGCCGCAGCCGGCGGGCGATCCCGCCGAACAGGTGGGCTACCAGGAGGACGAGGGCGATGTCGGCCATCACGATTGCAGCGGTGAGTTCGGCCGGCGTGGCTACGGACTTCATGAGATCTCCGGATCTGGGCGGGAGAAGGCTGGTCCGGGGTCGGCGCCGGTGTGTTCACGGCGGCGCGGATCACCGACCGTAGCAGCGGATTTCCCGGCCGGACACGGCCATGTCCGGCGGGTTGGGGGTGCCATTTGCCGATTGATCGTGGTGGGGATGGCGGCCGGTGGGAAACGCGATCGCCCCCCAGGTGTGTGCCGGTTAGTCGCCGCCGGGCGTCCCGTCGCCGGAAGAATGCGGCGAGTCGACCGGGTAACTGGCAGGTCGGCTTACCGACACCGCTTCGTTAACCTGAAATCGTGCATTCCAGAAGAGTCGTTCGGTGATTGTCGTCTATGGCCCGATTTTCGGGGCCAATACTCGCTACCCTGCGTCACCTTAACGTCACGCGCCGAAATGAGTGCTGGGCAGGGGGTCGTCCAGTGGCACCCTCTCGGATCAAAGAATGGCTCTGGTTGCCCTGCTAACGCTGGGTTAGCCTTCCTGACGTTCCGTTCTTCCCTCGACACAGAGAGTGGAGTCATGGCGCGTTTGTCAGCCCTCGGCAGTCATTGCGACCGACCCGGGGCGGCGCTGTCCGGTGCCGAGCCGCGGAGGTCGGGGCGGTGACCAGACTTCTGCATGTCAGCGCCTCACCGACCGGCCCGGCCAGCCGTTCGACGGCCGTCGCCCAGGCGTTTGTCGACGCATTCCGCGAGCGTTACCCCCGGGCGGAGCTCGACGTGCTCGACCTTTCCTCGATCACGTTGCCCCCGGTGGGTGCCGTCGCGGTGGCCGCGAAGAAGAACGCCATCTCCGGTGCCGCCGGATCCGGCGACGAGGCGGCGTTGTGGCAACAGACCCGCGACCTCGTACGACGCTTTACCGACGCTGACCACTATCTGTTTTCCGTGCCGATGTGGAACTTCGGAATCCCGTACCTGCTCAAGCACTTCATTGATGTCGTCACCCAGCCGGGACTGACGTTCCGCCTCGACCCGCGCCACGGCTACCAGGGTCTCCTCACCGGCCGTCGGGCGTGTGTCGTCTACACCAGTGGCGTCTACACCCCCGGGTGTCCACCGGAGTTCGGCGTCGACTTCCAGTCCTCGTACCTCAACTACTGGCTCCAGGTCATCGGCGTCGACCCCGTGACCGAGATCGCGCTGCGCCCGACCGACTTCAGCCGGTCCCTGGCCGCCGATCTCGAGCAGGCCCGGGAGGACGCGCGCAAGGCCGCCCACACCATCTGACCGCACCCCGGCCGACGACGCGTCGGCCCGTACCACAGGAGGGAAACAGCATGTCCGTCTGGTTCGTCACCGGCGCCTCCCGGGGCTTCGGCCTGGAGATCGTCCGCCAGCTGCTGGAGCAGGGCGAGCAGGTCGTCGCCACGGCACGCAACACCAGCAGCCTGGCCGACCTGTCCTACCCCGACCGGCTGCTCGTGGTCCCGCTCGACGTCACCGACCAGTCCCAGGCCGACCGGGCCGTGCTCGCCGCGGTGGAGAGTTTCGGCGGCATCGACGTGCTGGTCAACAATGCCGGCCGGGGCCTGCTCGGGGCCGTGGAGGAAGCCACCGACGCCGAGGTCCGGGCGGTGTTCGACGCCAACGTCTTCGGCCTGCTCAACGTCACCCGCAGCGTGCTGCCCGTGCTGCGCCGTCAGCGCCGGGGCCGGATCGTCAACATCAGCTCGGTCCTCGGCTTCAGCGCCAAGATGGGCTGGGGCGTCTACGCCGCGACGAAGTTCGCGGTGGAGGGGCTCAGCGAGGCGCTACGGGTGGAGCTGGAGCCGGTCGGGGTCCAGGTGTGCCTGGTCGAGCCCGGCCTGTTCCGCACCGACTTCCTCGACCCCTCGTCGCTGCGCTTCGCCGGCCGGGAGTTCCCGGAGTACGCCGAGACCGCCGGGCGGATCCGCAGCTGGTCGGTCGGGCACAACCACGCGCAGGCCGGGGACCCGCAGCGGGCGGCGGCGGCCATCATCGACCTCGGCCGCAACCCGCACCCGCCGTTCCGGCTCCCGCTGGGCGTGGACTCCGTGCAGCGGATCGGCGAGAAGCTGGCCGAGGTGACGCAGGAACTGGAGGCCACCCGCGAGATCGGGTTGTCGATGTCCTACCCGGAGCCGGCCGCCGCCGCGCGCTGAGGCGGTGCCGGGCGATTCCCCAGACGATCGGCGAGGAGCGAAGATGGACACGATGACCACGGCGCTGGCGCAGGGCCGCGCCGAGACCTTCGACGAACGGGTCCGACGGCTGCTGCACTGGCACTTCGACCCGCAGACCGGGTCGGCGTTCTGGCTGCGTCAACGCGGACTGCTCGACTTCGATCCGCTGCGCGACATCGACGGCGCGGCCGACCTGGTGCGGTTTCCGGACCTCACCGAACAGCTGCGGCACGTGCCGGTCGGTGATCTGATCCCCCGCGGCCTGACCGGCACCGGCTTCCGGGTGTACGAGTCGGGCGGCACCAGCGGGGCGCCCAAGCGCATCGTCGACCGGGACTACCGGCGTCGGCTGCTGTCCTGGGCGATGCAACGGCTGCGGGCGCACCACATCGCCGATCCGGCGCACTGGCTGCACCTGGGCCCGAGCGGGCCGCACGTCTTCGCCTACGACTGCGCCCGCTACGCCGCCCTCGGCAACGGCATGTTCCACACCGTCGACTTCGACCCGCGCTGGGTCAAGAAGCTGGTGGCTGCGGGCGAGACCGACATGGTCAAGCGGTACGTGCGGCACCTGCTGGACCAGGCCGCCGAGGTGCTGCGGTCGCAACCGGTCAAGGTGCTCAGCACCACGCCCCCGCTGATCGAGGCGATCTGCGCGGACCCGGAGCTGCACGCCGCCGTCGAGCGGAGTGTCGAGACGATCATCTGGGCCGGCACCTCGTTCAGCCCGGAGAGCCTGCGCCAGGTCGAGGAGGTCTTCTTCCCCGACACCACGATCGTGGGGATCTACGGCAACACCCTGATGGGGGTGGCGCCGCAACGGCCCCGGCGCCCCGACGACCGGCACCTGTGCGTGTTCGAGCCGTACGCCGAGGCGGTGTGGATCGACGTGGTCGACGAGCACGGCGCGGTGGTGGACTACGGTCAGCGGGGCCGGGTCCGGCTGAGTCTGGTCAGCGAGGAGATGTTCCTGCCCAACGTCATCGAGCGGGACACCGCCGTGCGGGTGGAGCCGGTCGGTGACGCCACGGTCGACGGCCTGGCCGAGGTCGGCACCGTGGCCGAGGTCGGCGACGTCCGGGTGATCGAGGGGGTGTACTGAGTGGCCGGCATCGTGGTGGAGCCGATCGTCTGCGGTCGGCCGGTGCGCAGCCTCGACCGGGCCCCGCTCGCCGACGTCCGGGGCGACCTGCTGGGCGAGGTGGGCATGGTGCCGAGGCTGATGGCCGTCGGCGCGGTGACCCGGGCCCGGCGGGCGGCCGACGGCACCCCGGTCGGGCACGACCTGCTGCTGCGGGCCGCCGAGCTGTTCGCCACGGCCGACCTCGACGGGGAGACCCCCGAGGAGTACGAGCGGCGGGTCGCGCTCGCCGCCGGCCTGCCCCGGGTCACCGTCCGGCATGCCGTGGCCGACATCGTGCGCAGCCTCACCCACCTGCCCGCCACCACCCGGGCGGAGCTGCCGGCGTCCCGGTTGGGCGACGGTTACGAGACGGCCTGGGTGCCCGCCGGGCGGCTCTTCGCGGCCGTGATGGCCAGCAACCACCCGGCGCCCAACGACTCGTGGCTGCACGCGCTGGCGCTGGGCTACAGCGTGCTGGTGCGCCCCGGCACCCGGGAACCCTTCACCGCCCGGCGGTTGACCCTCGCCCTGCTCGCCGCCGGCCTGGCGGAACACCGGATCTCCTTCCTGCCGGGCGAGCGGGCGGTGGGGGAGTACCTCCTCGAAGCCGCCGACCGGGGCATCGTCTACGGCGGTAGCGACGCCGTCCGGCGGTGGGCCGACAGCGCGACGGTCACCACCCGGGGGCCCGGCCGCAGCCGGGTGCTGCTGGACCGGCCGGTGACCGCCGAGGTCCTCGAGCATCTCACCGTCAGCGCGGCCTACGACGGGGGGACCCGGTGCAACAACATCTCCCTGGTGTTGACCACCGGTGATCCCCGGCAGGTCGCCGATGCCCTCGCCGCCCGTTTCGACGCACTGGCCAGCCCGGAGGTGACGGCGTCCGACGCCACCCTGCCCGTCGTCGACGCCACCCGCGCCGAGGGCCTGCGCCGGCAGCTCGCCGGGCTCACGACCGGGGCGACCGTGCACACGGCGGCGGGCGCGGACCCGCTGGTGCGACTGCCGGACGGGTCGCACCGGCCGCTGCCCACCGTGCTGTCCACGGACGACCCGCGGCATCCGGCGGTGGGTGTCGAGCTGCCGTTCCCGTTCGTCGTGGTGGCCCCGTGGCGGCGCGCGGACGGCGTCGCCGCCCTGGGTGACGCGCTGGTGCTCAACCTGGTGACCGACGACGTCGACCTGCGGGCAGCGGCGGTGGCCGACCCGAGTGTCCGCAAGGTGACGTGCGGGCTGACCCTGCCCTGGGACAGCACGCCCGGCATCCCGCACGAGGGCAACCTGTCGCTGTTCCTGTTGCAGTCCAAGGGCGTCGTGTCGACCGGAACGAGGGATCATGCGCTGGCTTGAGGAACTGCTCTCCGACGGGTGGTGGGCGACCGGTCAGGCGGTACGGTTCCAGCTGCCCAACCAGACCGAGTCGTCGCTCACCTACGGTGACCTGCTGCGCCAGTCGGCGACGCTGGCCGGGCGGATCGGTGAGTCCGGCGACGGCACGCAGACCCGGCTGGCCATCCTGACGATGGGCAGCGCGGAGGGGCTCGTCGCCCTGATCGCCGGGCTGATCGTCGGCGCGGTGGTCATCTCCACCCCGATCCAGACGACGACCCCGTGGTCGGCGGACCTGTTGGGTGATCCGGACGTGGTGCTGACCGACGCGACGGGTGCGGCGGTGTTGCAGTGCCACGAGCGGTTGACCGGCGCCCGGCCACGCTACCGGGTGCTCACCGTCGACCTGACCGAGCCGGCCAAGGCCAGTGTCCGGCCGGACATCTGCACCGACCAGGACGACGTCTGCAAGATCGCCTACCTGGATCCGGAGCGGTCCACTCTGGTGGTGGCGCTGACCGGCTTCGCCCTGGACTCCGCCGTCCGGCAGCCGGACCGTCGGCCGTCGACCGGGGCGGGTGGGCTCGGCAGTCTCACCGGTCAACTCGCCAGCTACCGCCGGCTGGCGGCGGGGGGCGTCGTCGATCTCACCACCCCCCGGCCGGCCGGGCGGTCCCTCCTGGACGTGGCGATGCCGGTGACCCTGCCCACCCGCACGGAGGGCCGACTCGCCGACACGAGCACCGTCTTTCCGTACATCGTGGACAGCGCGGCCCATTTGGACAGACTGGTGTCAGGAATCGTCCTGCCGGCGGGGTCCGCCGCGCTCTCGCCAGTAGCTAAGTTGTAGGTATGGTAATTTCCGTTTCTTGAGCCGGTCCGGTCGGGAGATGGATCGTCAGCGCGGGCCGGAACGTGCCATGCCGCCCCGCCCGATCGGGCAAGGGACAAATGCATGCCACGTGAGTCGCCCGCGCTGCCGGGAAGCGGTTTCCTCATCGACCGTCATTCATCGGCACCGCTTTACCAACAGTTGTACGAACAGTTGCGGTGGAGCATCGAGGCGGGACAACTCACCCCGGGCACCCGGCTGCCGGCCACCCGTACCCTGGCCAAGGAGTTGGGCGTCTCGCGCAACACCGTGCTCGTGGCGTACGACCGGCTGCTCGCCGAGGGCTACCTCGACGGCCGGGTGGGCTCCGGCACCCGGGTGGCCACCCGGCAGAGCGTCCGGGAGATGGAGGCCAAGCCCCCCCGGCCGACCACCCGGACGCCACTGCGCATCACCCGGGCCGCCCGCCGGATGGCCGAGGCGTCGGCCTACTTCACCCCGGCGCACGACCAGCTGCGCTACCCGGACCGTCCGTTCACCCTCGGCATGCCCGCCCTGGACCTCTTCCCGTCGAAGGTCTGGGGCCAGATCATGTTCAGCAAGTCGCATCAGCTGACCAGTGCCCTCTACACCCACCGCGACCCGGCCGGCTACTGGCCGCTGCGCAAGGGCATCGCGGCCATGCTCGGGCTCATGCGCGGCGTCCGGTGCACCCCGGAACAGGTGATCATCCAGCCGAGCGCCCAGATCGCCGTGCACGTCATGGCCGTGACCCTGCTCGAACCGGGGGAGAAGGCCCTGGTCGAGGACCCGGGCCTGCAGGCCATCCGGGGTGCCCTGCACTCCGCCGGCGTCGAGACCTGCCCGGTGCCGGTCGACGCCGAGGGCATGTGCATCGGGGTGGGCCAGGCCCGCCATCCGGACGCCCGGATGGCGGTGGTGACCCCCAACAACCAGTTCCCCCTGTCGGTCCGGATGTCCGCGGCCCGCCGGGCCGAGGTGTTGGCGTGGGCCAGTGACAACGACGGCTGGATCATCGAGGACGACTACGACGGTGAGTTCTGGGCGGAGAATCCCGGTCCACCGCTGCACCAGGCCGACGAGCGTGGACGGGTCATCTACGTCGGGACCTTCAGCAAGGTTCTGTTTCCCGGCCTGTGCCTGGCCTATCTGGTGGTGCCACCGGATCTCGTCGACATCGTCACCGAGGTGCAACGGGCGACCGTCAACTCGCTCAACATCCTCACCCAGTCCGCGCTCGCCGAGTTCATCGAGGCGAATCATCTCGCCCGGCACGTCAGGCGGATGCGTGACGTCTATCGGGAACGCGGCGACATCCTCGTCGGCGCGCTGCGCGGCAGGCTCGGCGGGTTCGTCACGATCGACAACCCGCCGCGGGGCACCCACCTGGTCGCCAGCCTGCCGGAGACCGCCGACGAGCAGCGCCTGGCCCGGCTCGGCCGGGAGGCACGCCTGCGGGTCTATCCGCTGTCGTCGTTCGGCGACGAGCTGGAAGGGATCGGCCGGGGGCTGGTCCTCGGTTACGCGGCCACGCCACCCGAGAAGATCCTGGCCGGCGTCAACCGCCTGACGACAGTTGTCGAGCAATTCACCGGCCGTGCCCATCCGGGTAGTCGTACCGCATTGAGGAAGAGCGTATAAGTCGTTTCGTCGGTGCCAAAGGGCCATGTAGCCAAATAGTCAGGTGCCAATCCCAGTGGTACTAGCGAGATGGCAAACATGGCCCTGTGCCAATCGTCTTCCCCGCCGATACGGTCCGTACCGGATCGCGGCACCCTCTTCGGTGACCGGGCCGCCCCGAAGAATACAGGGGGAGACTTCCATGGCATCACCACAGCTTCTCGTACGGCGCCCCGAGGCGCCCACCACCGACAGTTGGAGCCCCGCCGGCTGGCGCAAGCTGCCCATCACGCAGCAGCCGACCTGGCCGGACCGGGACGAACTCGACGCTGTCGCCGACTACCTGTCCGGCCTGCCCGCGCTGACCGGCGTCGAGGAGATCAGGCGGCTGCGCGAGGAACTGGCCCTCGCCAGCGCCGGGAAGGCGTTCGTGCTCCAGGCCGGCGACTGCGCCGAGCCACTCGGCATGGCCGCCACCGCCTCGGCACGGGCCAAACACCGGGCCATCACGGCGCTCGGCGAGCGCCTGGCCCGTGAGCTGCACCGCCCGACCATCGGTCTGGGACGGCTCGGCGGCCAGTTCGCCAAGCCCCGCTCCGAGCCGTTCGAAGCGGTCGACGGGCAGCTGCTGCCCGTGTTCCGCGGGCTGATGGTCAACGAACCGGAGGGCACCGCGCTGGCCCGCCAGCCCGACCCGTACCGGCTGCTGTCCTGCTACTACACCGCCCGTCAGGTGGTGGCGGAGCTGGCGCGGGCCGGCGGCGGCGTATGGACCAGCCACGAGGTGCTCATCCTCGAGTACGAGCAGGCGCTGACCCGCCTCGACGAGGTCACCGGCGAGTGGTTCCTGCGCTCGACGCACCTGCCCTGGGTGGGTGACCGCACCCGTGGGGTGGACGATGCGCACCTGAACTTCCTGGCCGGGTTGGGCAACCCGGTCGCGGTCAAGGTCGGCCCCAGCGCCACCGTCGACGACGTGCTGCGGATCTGCGCGTTGCTCGACCCGCACCGCCGGCCCGGCCGGCTCATCCTGATCAGCCGGATGGGTCAGCAGCGGATCGCCGATCACCTGCCGCCCCTGGTGCGGGCGGTGGTCGACGCCGGCCACCCGGTCGCCTGGATGAGCGACGCCATGCACGGCAACACCGTCCGCGGCGCCGGTGGGGTGAAGACCCGCCACCTGGACGCCATCGTGGGCGAGCTGACCACCTTCGTCGAGGTGCTGCGCGGTCACGGTCTGGAGCCGGCGGGCCTGCACCTGGAGATCGCCGCGGACGACGTCACCGAGTGCGTGGGCGCGAGCGTGACCGACGAGAGCCAGCTCGGCCGCAACTACCGGTCGCTGTGCGACCCGCGGCTCAACAACGAGCAGGCCGACGCGGTCGTCGACGCGCTCGTCGCCGCGATGCACCGCTGAACACCCGTCCCCGACAACTTCGTGACCCGAGCGGAGGAGGCATCAGTGCGCACCCTGCTGGTCGACAACTACGACTCCTACACCTACAACCTGTTCCAGCTCATCGCCGTCGTCAACGGCGTCGAGCCCACCGTGATCCGCCACGACGATCCGGCCGTGGCCACCCTGGACCTGCGTCGTTTCGACAACGTGGTGATCTCGCCCGGCCCCGGTCGACCCGACCGGGAGAAGGACTTCGGCTTCTCCGCCCAGGTCATCGCGGACTCCCCGGTGCCGGTGCTCGGGGTCTGCCTCGGCCACCAGGGCATCGCCTCCGGCCACGGCGCGGCCGTCCACTCCGCGCCCGTGCCGCGGCACGGCCACCTGGCGTCGATCACCCACGACTCCGACGGCCTGTTCGCCGGCATCCCGCAGCAGTTCACCGCCGTGCGGTACCACTCGCTGTGCGTGTCGGACCTGCCCCCGGAGCTGGTGGCGACCGCCTGGGCCGAGGACGGCGTGATCATGGGCCTGCGGCACGTCAGCCGGCCCATGTGGGGGCTCCAGTTCCACCCCGAGTCGATCTGCACCGAGTACGGGCAGACCCTGCTCGGCAACTTCCGTGACCTGACCCGGGCCCACCAGGCCCGGGAGAGCATTCAGGTGGCCGCCCCGCCGCCCATCGCCGCGCCGACGCACCGGCTGCACGTGCGCACCCTCGGCTGGGAGACCGACGCCGAGCAGGCGTTCACCCGGCTGTTCCGGGACGCCACCCACGCCTTCTGGCTGGACAGCGCCCGGGTCGAGGAGGGGCTGTCCCGCTTCTCCTACCTCGGTGACGCCTCCGGGCCGCTGTCCGAGGTGGTCCGCTACGACGTCGGCACCGACGCGGTCGAGGTCACCTCGGCGGCCGGCGCCCCGACCCGGGTGCCCGGCACCATCCTGTCCTACCTCCAGCAGCGGCTGGCCGGCATCCACCTCGACTCGTCGGCCCTGCCCACCGACCTGACCTGCGGCTACGTCGGCTACTTCGGCTACGAGCTGAAGGGTGACCTCGGCGCTGCCGGGCCGCACCGCGCCGACACCCCGGACGCGTACTGGATCTTCGCCGACCGGTTCGTCGCGGTCGACCACCGGGACCGGCAGACCTACCTGGTGGCCCTCTCCGACGGCAGCGAGGGCAGCGACGACGCGGCGCAGGACTGGGTCGAGACCGTCGCCGAGCAGCTCACCGCGATCCCCGAGGCGGGACCGGTCACCCCGCTCACCCCGCCGCCGGTCGACACCACCTCGCTGGTCGCGTCGCTGGAGCGGGACCGGGAGCAGTACCTGGCCGACATCGCCGCCTGCAAGCGGGAACTGGTCGCCGGGGAGAGCTACGAGATCTGCCTGACCAACGGGCTGCGCCTGCCGCGTCCCCGCGACGGGTTCGCCTTCTACCGGGCCATGCGCCGCTACAACCCCGCGCCCTACTCGGCCTACCTGCGGCTGGGCGACATCGAGGTGGCCTGCTCCTCCCCGGAACGCTTCCTGCGGCTGACCGCCGACCGGGTGGTCGAGACCAAGCCGATCAAGGGGACCGCGCCCCGGGACCCGGACCCGACGGTCGACGCGGCGCTGCGCGACGAGCTGACCACCAGCGACAAGACCCGCGCCGAGAACCTGATGATCGTCGACCTGCTCCGCAACGACCTCGGCCGGGTGTGCGAGGTCGGCAGCGTCACCGTCCCCAAGCTGATGCAGACCGAGTCGTACGCGAGCGTGCACCAGCTGGTCTCGACCATCCGGGGCCGCCTGCGGGCCGAGGCCACCGCCGTCGACTGCGTCGAGGCGTGCTTCCCCGGCGGCTCGATGACCGGGGCGCCCAAGCTGCGGACGCTGGAGATCATCGACGGGCTGGAGACCACCGCCCGGGGCATCTACTCCGGCTCGCTGGGCTTCCTCAGCTGCAACGGCACGGCCGACCTCAACATCGTGATCCGCACCGCGGTGCTGTCCGGCGACGGGATGCGGGTCGGTGCGGGCGGGGCCATCATCCTCGACTCCGATCCGGAGGGGGAGTTCGACGAGATGCTGCTGAAGGCCGCCGCCCCGTTGCGCGCGCTGCTCAGCGGCGGCTACCAGGAGGACGTCGATGTCTACCAGTGATCCGCTGTCGGTGTGCGTCGTCGGCATGGGGCCGCGTGGCCTGTGCGTGCTGGAGCGCCTGGTCACCAACGCCGCGGCCGACCCCGACCGCCCGGTACGCATCGACGTCGTCGACCCGTACCCGCCGGGGGCGGGCCGGGTGTGGCGGGCCGACCAGTCCGACCGGCTGCTGATGAACACCGTGGCCTCCCAGGTGACCGTGTTCACCGACCCGACCGTGGAGCTGGCCGGCCAGCTGCGGGAGGGCCCCAGCCTCTACGAGTGGGCCCGCTTCCAGGTGCTGATGGGTGACCTCGCCCAGTTCCCGTCCGACGTCGCCGAGGAGCTGCGCGGGGTGGGACCCGACACCTACTCCACCCGCCGGTTGTTCGGCCACTACCTCACCTGGGTCTACCACCGGGTGGTCGCCACGGCACCGGCGAACGTCAGCGTCCACGCCCACGCCACGGTCGCCGTCGCGGTGTGGGACGAGTCCGACGGCCGGCAGTGCGTGCAGTTGCAGACCGGCGACCGGCTCCCCGGCCTGGACGCGGTGGTGCTGGCGCAGGGCCACTTCCCGGTCACCCCGACGGTGCAGGAGCAGAAGCTGGCCGAGTTCGCCGTCGAGCGGGGACTCACCTACATCCTGCCGGCCAACCCGGCCGACGTGGACCTGTCGATGGTGCGGCCCGGCGAACCCACCCTCCTGCGGGGGCTGGGACTCTGCTTCTTCGACTACCTGGCCCTGCTCACCGAGGGCCGCGCCGGCCGCTACGTCCGGGGCGACGACGGCCAGTTGACCTACCTGCCGTCCGGGTTGGAACCGCAGTTGCTGGCCGGGTCCCGGCGGGGCATCCCGTACCGGGCGCGGGGGCGCAACGAGAAGGGCGCGCACGGGCGGCACGAACCGCGTGTGCTCACCGTGGAGCTGGTGGAGCGGCTGCGTACCGCCCCGGACGCGACGCCGTTGGACTTCATGACCGACCTGTGGCCGCTGATCGCCAAGGAGGTGGAGACGGTCTTCTACGTGGCCGTGCTGCGCCGCCGCGGCTGCCGGGGCAAGGCCCGACGGTTCGAGGCCGAATACCTCGCCGTGCCCCGGGGCGACGGGCAGGAGGAGCAGATCCGCGAGCGTTACGGGATCACCGAACGGTGGGACTGGGACGCGGTGCTGGACCCGGCCCGCGACGAGACCTTCGCCGACCCGGCGGCGTTGCAGGAATGGATGCTGCGTTACCTGCAGGAGGACGCCGACACGGCACAGGAGGGCAACGTCAGCGGCCCGCTGAAGGCCGCCATGGACGTCCTGCGCGACCTGCGTAACGAGGTACGCCTCGCCGTCGACCACGGTGGCCTGCGGGGCAGCTCGCACCGCCACCACCTGGACGACTGGTACACCCCGATGAACGCCTTCCTCAGCATCGGACCGCCGGCCCACCGGGTCGAGCAGTTGGCCGCGCTCATCCGCGCCGGGGTGCTGCGGGTCGTCGGGGCCGGGATGCGGGTGTCACCCTGCCCCGAGCAGGGCGGGTTCCTCGTCGAGTCCCCCCGCACGCCGGGGACCCGGGACGTGGTGACCGCGATGATCGAGGCGCGGCTGCCGGAGGTCGACCTGCGTCGTACCGCCGATCCGTTGCTGGGGTGGATGCTCGCGCACCGCTCCTGCACCCCGCACGTGGTGGCCGACCAGGAGGCGCAGCCGCACGTCACCGGTGGGCTGGCCGTCACCGGCCGGCCGTTCCACCCGGTGACGGCGGCCGGCGAACGACACGCCCGCCGGTTCGTCTTCGGGGTGCCCACCGAGGGCGCACACTGGGCGACCGCGGCGGGGGCACGGCCGGGCGTCAACTCGGTGATGCTCGGCGACGCGGACGCGATCAGCCTGTCGGTGCTCGCCCTCACCGTGCGGGCGACCACCACGACGGGAGCGGTGACGACATGACCGAAGGCTTCGACCACGGGCTGCTCAGTCCCAGCAGCGCCGACCGGGCCATCGAGCACGCCGTGCGGGACCGGGCGGTGCTCCAGGCGATGCTCGACGCCGAGGCCGCGTTGGTGCGGGCCCAGGCCCGGCTGGGGGTGGTGCCGACGGAACACGCGGATACCATCACCGCCGTCGCCGACGCGCGGCGGATCGACCTGGACACCGTCGCCCGTCGGGCGACCGAGACGGCGAACCCGGTGGTCGCGGTGGTCGCCGCGCTCACCGACCTGGTCACGGCGCTGGACCCGGCCGCCGCGGAGTACGTGCACCGCGGCTCCACCAGCCAGGACATCCTGGACACCGCCCTGATCCTGGTGGCGGAACGGGCGCTGCGGGTCGTCGACGCGGACCTGGCGGCCACCGCCGATGCCCTGGCCGGCCTCGCGGACCGGCACCGGGGCACCGCGATGGCGGGTCGGACCCTGACCCAGCACGCCGTGCCGACCACGTTCGGCCTGAAGGCGGCGACCTGGCTCTCCGGTGTCCTCGACGCCCGGCAGGCGATCCACGCCCTGCTGGCCGAGGGGTTGCCGGTGCAGCTCGGCGGGGCCGCCGGCACCCTCGGCGGTTACCTGGAGTTCGCCCGGCTGGCCGGGGACACCGACGACGCCTACGCCGAGAAGCTGATCCACGCCTTCGCCGCGGAACTGTCCCTGGCCGAGCCGCACGCACCCTGGCACACCGTGCGGACGCCCCTGCACGCCGTCGTGGGCGCGTTGGGTCTCACCGCCGGCGTGCTCGGCGCGATGGCGGCGGACGTGCAGGTCATGACGCGTACCGAGATCGGGGAAGTGGCGGAGCCGACCCGCCCGGGGCGCGGGGTGTCCTCCGCGATGCCGCACAAGCGCAACCCGGTGCTGGCGACCCGGATCCGGGCGGCGGCGGCACAGTTGCCGCAGCTCGCCGCCACCGTCGCGCACTGCCTCGTCGCCGAGGACGAACGCCCCGGTGGCGCCTGGCACGCGGAGTGGCAACCGTTGCGGGAGGCGTTGCGGCTGACCGGGGGTGCCGCCGACGCGGCGGCCGAACTGGCCGCCGGGCTGACGGTGTTCCCCGACCGGATGCGCACCAACCTCGACCTCGCCGGGGAGTTCATGGCCTCGGAACGGTTGGCCGTCCGGCTGGCCCCGCTGCTGGGCCGGGTCGAGGCGAAGGAGCTGCTGACCGCGCTGACCGGCCGGGCCATCGAGACCGGGCAGCCGTTGCGTGACCTGGTCACGGCCGACCCCCGGGTCACCGCCGTCCTGGATCCGGGTGAGGTCGCCACCCTGCTCGACCCGGCCCGCTACGTCGGCGCCGCCGACCTGCTGGTGGACCGGGCCCTGCACCGGCACCGCACGTTCGGGATGCGGGCGGCGGCACCGGCCGAGGGTCGGCGGCCGTGAGCCGGCCGGGTCCGCTGGCGCGTCCGGTGGTCGGTGCGCCGATGGCGGGAGGCGTCAGCACGCCCGCCCTCGTCGCGGCGGTCAGTGACGCCGGGGGCCTCGGTTTCCTGGCCGCCGGCTACCAGCGCCCGGCGGACCTGGCCGCCGACATCGACCGGGTCCGTCGGGCCACGGCCGGCCCGTTCGGCGTCAACGTGTTCGTGCCGGAGTCCCGGCCGGTGGACCCGGCCGCCGTCGCCCGCTACCGGCAGGCGCTGCTGCCGCTGGCCGCCCGCCGGGGGGTGACCCTGCCCGACCCGCCCGAGCGGGACACCGACCACTTCGCCGAGAAGATCGAGGTGCTGCTCGCCGCGCGGGCACCGGTGGTCAGCTTCACCTTCGGCTGCCCGTCCCGGGCGGTCGTGGACCGGCTGCACGCCACCGGGTCGCAGGTGGTGGTCACCGTCACCGACGTGGCGGAGGCGCAGTCGGCCGTCGCGGTGGGCGCCGACGCCCTCTGCGTGCAGGGCGCCGGGGCCGGCGGTCACCGGGCGGGCTTCACCCCCGACGTCCGCACCGACCCGCAGCCGGGCACGGCCGAGCTGGTCAGGGCGGTACGACGGGTCGTCGCGGTGCCGCTGATCGCTGCCGGCGGCATCACCGGACCGGCGGAGGTCGACGCGGTGGTCGCGGCCGGCGCGTCGGCGGTGCAGGTCGGCACCGCGCTGCTGCTGACCCCGCAGGCCGGCACCCACCCGGTGCACCGGGCGGCGCTCACCGATCCCGGGCGACCCGGCACGGTCGTCACCCGGGCGTTCTCCGGCCGCCCGGCCCGGGGCCTGCGCAACCGGTTCGTCGACGCCTTCGACGCGTCGGCACCGGCCGGGTACCCGCAGGTGCACCACCTGACCAGGCCGCTGCGGGCAGCGGCGGCGGCACGCGGTGACGTCGAGGAGATGGCGCTCTGGGCCGGGGTGGGCTACCGCCTGGCCCGGCCGGAACCCGCCGGACAGGTCGTCACCCGCCTCGCCACCGCGGTGGCCGCCGCGACCCCGCTGCGCCCCGCATCCCACTGACAACTGCACCCCACTGACATCCGCACCCACCGACGTCCGTACCCCACCGACGTCCGCGATCCCAGGAGGATCCGATGCCGCACATCAACATCAAGTTCTTTCCGGTCGACCTGCACCGGGACACCGAGCAGCAACTGGTCGACGAGTTGACCGAGGCGGTCACCACCGCGTTCGGGTGCAGCCCGAACGTGGTGTCCATCGCCCTGGAGCCGGTGGAGGAGCAGCGCTGGCAGGCGCAGGTCTACCAACCGGAGATCGTCGAACGGCAGCACCTGCTGCGCAAGGTGCCGAACTACTGACGCCCCGGCCCCTGGAGGAGGTGGAGACCGCCATGGCGCAGCCGAACCGTACCCTCGCACCGAGACCGCTACCCAGCATCGCCGACGGCATCGACGACCTCGTCGGCAACACACCGCTGCTGCGGTTGCCCGTCGCGCACGGGGCACCCGGCGTCGAAGTGCTGGCCAAGCTGGAGTGCGCCAACCCGGCCGCGAGCGTGAAGGACCGCGCGGCGCTCTACATGCTCCGCGCGGCGGAGGCCGACGGCCGGCTGCGCCCCGGCGGTGTCGTCGTGGAGGCGACGTCGGGCAACACCGGCATCGCGTTGGCCGCCCTGTGCGCGGCGCGCGGGCACCACTGCATCATCGTGTTGCCGGACAACGCCACCCCGGAGCGGATCGGCCTGCTGCGGCGCTTCGGTGCCGACGTGGTGCTGACCCCGCGCGAGGCGCGCTACCAGGGGGCCGTGGACAAGGCCGAGGAGATCTGCGCGATGACGCCGGGCGCGTGGTTCGTCCGGCAGCACGACAACGACGACAACCCCCGGGCCCACCGGGAGACCACCGGCCCGGAGATCTGGGCCGACACCGGCGGCCGGGTCGACGTCCTGGTCTGCGGGGTCGGCACCGGCGGCACGCTCAGCGGCACCGCCGGCTATCTCAAGGAGCGCAACCCCGCGCTGCGGGCGGTCGCGGTCGAGCCGGCGGGCTCGCCGCTGTTGTCCGGGGGTACGCCGGGCACCCACGCCATTCCCGGTTTCAACGGTGGGTTCGTCGCCCCCACCACCGATCTGAGCCTGATCGACGAGGTGGTGACCGTCACCGACGACGAGGCGGCCGAGACGAGCAGCTGGCTGGCCCGGCGGGTGGGGGTGCTCGCCGGGGTGTCCTCGGGGGCGGCGACGCACGTGGCGCTGCGGGTGGCCCGGCGACGCGACAGCGTCGACAAACGGATCGTGGTCATCCTCCCCGACACCGGGGAGCGCTACCTGAGCATGTGGTCGGAGCGTCCGTGAGACGCCCGAGGATTGGAGAGGAACTCCCGTGAGGACACTGCTTCTCGTCGGTGGCGTCGACGACACCCTCGTCGCGGCGAAGGAACTCGGTCTGCGGGTGCTCCTGCTCCAGCACCCCACCAAGATCACCGATCGGCAGCGGCGGCTGGCCGACGTCGCCGAGGTGCTCGACTACACCGACTGGACCCTGACCGCGCCGGTGGTGACCCGGCTGCACCAGCAGTGGCGCATCGACCAGGTGGTCTCGCTGACCGAGCCGGGCCTGGACGTCGCGGCCCGCGCCCGTGACCTGCTCGGCCTGGACGGCACCACCTACCCGGTGTCCCGCCGGTTCCGCGACAAACTGGCCATGCGCCGCCACCTGGTCCGCCGCGACGCCGACGCGGTCGCGGCGACACCGCTGCACGACTTCGACGACCTGGGCGCCTTCGGCGCACGCCACGGATACCCGTTCGTGGTGAAACCGACCGCCGCCACCGCAAGCATCGGGGTGTTCCGGGTCGACGACCCGTCCGGGCACGAGGCCGTCTGGGAGCAGGTGTGCCGGCTGCGGGGGACCCGCACCGACCGGGTGTCGACCCTGCTGGTGCTCGACGACTTCCTGATGGAGGAGTACGTCCACGGTCGGGAGTTCAGCGTCGAGACGTTCAGCTTCGCCGGCCGGCACGTGGTCGTCACCGTCACCGAGAAGATGACCGACCCGGCTCACTTCGCCGAACTCGGCCACGCCGTACCGGCCCGGCTCACCGAGGACGCCTGGGACCGGGTCGGCGAGTGCGTCGGCACGTTCCTCGACCACCTGGAGTTCACCGACGGGCCCTGCCACACCGAGGTCCGCCTCAGTGGCACCCGGGCCCGCATCATCGAGGGCCACCACCGCTACGGCGGGGACGCGATCCCCGAGCTGGTGCGGGCGGTCTACGGCATCGACCTGGACCGGCTCGCCGTCGGGTGGCCGTTCCGCCTGGTCGACGCGCTGCCGGACAGCCCCGCACCCCGGGGTGGCGGCTGCGTACGGGCCATCGTCGGTCCACCCGGCCGGGTGCTGTCCGTCGAGGGGGTCGAGGAGGCGCTGCGCCAACCCGACGTCCTGGCGGTACGGATCAGCGCCCGCCCCGGCGACGAGGTACGTCCCCTGCGGGACAACTGGGACCGGCTCGGGCTGGTCGCCGTCACCGGGCCCACCGCGACCGCCGCCGCCGCCCGGGGCGCCCAGGTCATCGACGAGTTCATCCGGATCCGGATCGTCGACGACCGGGGCGGGGAACACCTCGCCCGGGCCGCCGAGGTGGCTCAGGTGTCCGGGGCGGTGGCCTGACATGAGCGTGCTGATCCTGCACCGCAATCCGTTGGAGCCGTTCCCGTACCGGGACTGGCTCGCCGACCACGACCAGCCGGTGGTGGTGCTCGCCGCCCGCGACAAGATCGAGTCCTTCGGTGAGCAGGTCCCCACCGACACCCTGGGCCTGGCCCACCTCGAGGTGCTCGACCACTACGACCGGGACGTGACGGACCGGGCCATCGCGCTGGCCGAGCGCTACCGGCCCCGGCACGTCGTCGCCCTGCACGAGGCGGACCTGGAACTCGCCGCCGACCTGCGGGTGCGCTGGGGGCTGCCCGGTCCCCGACCGGCGGACATCCGGCCGTTCCGCGACAAGCTGCTGATGAAGCAGCAGGCGGCGGCGGTCGGCATCGAGGTGGCCCCGTACGCCCTGGCGGCCACGGCGGCGCAGGTGTCGGACTTCGCCGCCGAGCACGGGTACCCGGTCGTGTTGAAGCACCGGGCCGGCTACAACTCCATCGGGTTGCGTATCGTCCGGTCACCCGGGCAGCTGCGGACCCACCTGGACGAGCTGTACCGGGGCGGCAGCCGCGACGACATCATCGTCGAGCGGTTCGTGCCCGGGAGGATGTGCCACGTCGACGGGTTCGTCCGGGCCGGTCGGACCGCCGTGGCCTGGCCCTCGCAGTACCAGTACGACCTCGCCTCGTTCGGCAGCGACCCGGGCCCGCGCGTCGACGTGACGCTCGACCCGGACGACCCGCTCACCGGGCGGCTGCTCGATCTGGTCGACCGGGTGCTGGCCGCCCTCACCCGCCGCCCCGGTGGGCTCACCGACCATGCCTTCCACGCCGAGGTGTTCCACACCCCCGACGACCGGTTGGTGCTCTGCGAGATCGCCTGCCGCAGCGGCGGGGCGAAGATCCGCGAGGTGTTCGAGGTGATGTTCGGCGTCAACCTGGCGGAGGCGGAGCTGCGTACCCACCTCGGGTTGCCCGTCCCCGCCGTCGACCGGCTCGCCGGCGGCGTCCGGCCGCGTCCGCGCAGCATGTCCGGTCAGGTGCTGATGATGAAGCGTCCCGGGCTGGTCCGCACGGTGCCCACCCCGCCGACGGAGCCCTGGGTGCGCCGGTTCTGGTGCTGGGCGCGACCCGGGCAGGTGATCCCACCGGCCGCCGGGTCGGCCGACTTCCTGACCGCCGCCATCGCCGTCGCCCCGACCCGGGTCGAGTGTGAGGCGCGGCTGCGCCGGCTCGGCGACCGGGTCGCCGCGCAGATCCAGATCGGGGAGCCGTCGTGACGACCCGGGGTGTCCAGGCCCGGTACATGGCCGCGATGGTGATCGACGCCACCGGCAGCGGCATGTACCTGCCGCTGTCGCTGATCTACTTCCAGCACAGCACCGGCCTGTCCGTGGGGCGGGTCGGCGCGATCGTCAGCGCGGCGGCGGTGCTCGGCCTGATCGCCAATCCGCTGACCGGGGTGCTCGTCGACCGGTTCGGCGCGCGGGCCGTCGTGGTGGGCGGTTACCTGCTGCGGGCCGCCGCCTTCGCCTGTTACCCCCTGGTCGACTCGGCGGGGCCGCTGTTCCTGGCCGTGCTGGTGGTGGCGTTCGGCGACGTGTCGTTCTCCCCGTCGGTGCATTCGCTGGTCGCCGAGATCGCCACGGGCAGCGCCCGGGACAAACTCATCGCCGCGCAACGCAGCCTGCGCAACGCCGGCCTCGGCGCGGGTGGCCTGCTCGCGGGGGCCGCCCTCACCGTCCGGGCCGACCGGGCGTTCACCGTGATCGTGCTGACCGCCGCGGTGGCCTTCACCGTCGCGGCCGGGCTGATCCGCGCGATCCCCGTCCAGGGCGGTCGACCCGATGCCACCGCCCCGGCCGCGGCTGCCCGCCGGGGTTACCGGCTGGTGGCCCGCAACCGGCCGTTCCTCGCCCTCACCCTGCTCAACGTGCCGACCGCGTTCGGTTACATGGTGTTGTCGGTGAGCCTGCCCGTCTACGTGACCCTGCACCTGGGGCAGCCGGCCTCGCTCGTCGGCGCGCTCTACGCGGTGAACACCATCGGCATCGCGGTGGCGCAGATCCCCGTCACCCGGGCGCTGACCCGGTTCCGCCGGTCCCGGGCCGTGGCGGCCGGCGCCGGCATCTTCGGGTTGTCGTTCGTGTCGTTCGCGGTGCTCGGGGCGACGGCCGGAGGTGCGGTCCTGCTGGCGGGCGTCTTCGCCGCGACCGGGCTGTTCACCGTCGGGGAACTCCTGCACGGGGCGACCGCGTCGGCGTTGGTGGTCAACGCCGCCCCCGCGCAGACCCGGGGTCGGCACCTGGCCGTCTACCAGCTGTCCTGGGCGGTGCCGGGCGCGTTGGCGCCGGCGGTGCTGACCGGTTTGCTGTCGCTGTCGCCGACCGGCATGTGGCTGGTGCTGGCGGTGGGTGTGGTGGTCGCCGCCGTCGGCGTGTTGCGCCTCGAACCCCACCTGCCGCCGGAGGCGCTCCGACCGCAGCCGGCACCGGCGCAGGAGACCCCACCGCCCACCACCACCGACCCCGACGGGGGCTCCACCGAAACCGACCCCGGGGATGGCCGTGCTGCCGCCGGGCTCGTACGAGTCAGGGAGAAGAACTGATGGGAGTTGCCAGCTGGGTGGTGCTCACCGGCGACGATCCCCGGCACGCGCCACCGCAGGCCGCCGGGCAGTGCGGCTGGGTGAGTCAGATCGCGCCGCTGATCACCGAGTTCACCCACCCCGGGGACCTGGTGTTCGACCCGTTCGCCGGGTGGGGGACCAGCCTGGTGGCGGCCTCGGTCACCGGTCGGCGGGGCATCGGCCTGGAGATATCCCCGGACCGGGCCGCGCAGGCGTCGCGCCGGCTGGGGGCGTACCCGCAGCAGGTGATGATCTGCGGTGACGCCCGCCGGCCCCCGGTGCCCGACCGCAGCGTCGACTTCGTCGTCACCGACCTGCCCTACTTCGGCACCGCGCTCGACACCGACTCCCCGGTCGACGGTCAGTTCTATGCGCTGCGCGACTACTCCGCCTACCTGACCGCCCTCGACCATGCCTTCCACGCGCTGGCCCGGGTCCTCAAGCGGGGCGCGTACGCGGTGGTCGCGGTGCAGAACCGGCGGGTCGCCGACCGGTTCGTGCCGTTGGCGTGGGACGTCGGCCGGGTGCTCGGGGGTCACCTCACCCTCGGCGACGAACGCATCCACCTGTATCCGCGCCCGGTCACCGGGGGAGACCCGCTGGTCAACAACCGGGCCCACGAATATCTGCTCGTCGCGCAGAAGCGGTAGTCGACGGCTCAGCCGGTGCCCACGCCCAGGGCGCGCTTGTCCGGCTTGCCACTCGGCCCCACCGGGACCCGGTCGATCACCTCGACCGTCGTCGGGACGGCGGCTGCGCCCAGGGTCGCCGCGACCCGGTCGCGTAGCCGGCCGACGTCCAACGGGCACCCGGTGGCCGGCACCACGTACGCGTGCACCGCCTCGCCGGTGACGTCGTCGGGACGGCTGACGACGTACGCCTCGGCGACGGCGGGGTCGGCGGCGAGCACCCGTTCGATCGGGCCGGCGTACACCAGGTTGGCGTTGACGATGATGACGTCCCGGACCCGGCCGGACAGGTGCAGGTAGCCGTCGGCGTCCAACCGGGCCAGGTCGCGGGTGCGCACCCACCCGTCGGTGAACACCTCGGCGGTCTCGGCCGGGTCCGCCCAGTAGGCGCTGGCCTGCGCCGGGGTCCGGACGAAGAGTTCACCCTCGGCGGCAGGTCGGCCGGTGGCGTCGCGGATGGACAGGTCGACCACGTCGGGCGCGCGCCCGACCGAGGCGAGCCGGCCCGGGTCGGCCAGCAGCTCGGTCGGGGTGACCATCGCGATCATGCCGGTCTCGGTCTGCCCGTAGCCGTGGAAGACCACCGGCCCGAGCACGTCGAGCGCCTCGGCGAGCCGGGACGCGGTGAGCGGCGAACCGGACACCACGAGCGCCCGCAGGCTGCTCAGGTCGACCGGGTCGGTGCGCTGGTCGCGGACGAGCTGGTGCAGCTTGCCGACGGTGATCACGCTCGCGGTGGCCCGGTGCCGGGTGATCATGCCGGGGAAGCCCGGCGGGCGGGCGGCGACCAGGGTGCCCCCGGCAGCGAGGGTGAGGATGCCGTACTCCAGCATCACCTGGCTGCTCAGTGAACCGAAGACCAGGTAGCGGCCCAGCCGGGGCGCGAGGTCGGCGATCGCCGCCGGCCACCGTTCGGGGTACGCCGCCCAGGCCGCGCCCATCGCCGCGTACGTCTGGGCGCAGCCCTTGGGGTTGCCGGTGCTGCCGCTGGTCCAGGTGATCCGGGCGATGTCGGCGGGCCGGCCGGCGGCGACCAGCGGGCTGCCGTCGTCGGGGGTCCGCGCCAGCGCGGCGAGCCGGGTGTCGTCGACGAGCAGCGCGTCGTCGCTGGCGAGCAGCCGGTCGAGTTGTGCCGGCGTCAGCTCGGGCCGGATGCCGGAGACCCGGGCGCCGACGGTGAACGCGGCGAGGACACCGGCGAGCGCCTCCGGGGTGACCCCGATCCGCAACGCCACCGCCCGACCCGGCCCGATGCCGGCGGCGCGCAGTCCGCTGGCGGTCCGCCGGACCAGGTCCGCCAGCTCGGCCGCGCCGACGATCCGGTCGCCGTCTTCGAAGACCGGCCGGTCGCCACCGGTGGTGAGCAACCGCAGCACGGGCTGCGGCCACCGCTCGTCACCGGCGGCGACCGTGCCGGAACCGGCCCGGTCGCGGTCCGCCGACCCGCGACCGGCCCGGTCGTGCCCGCCGTGGTGGCCGGGCTCCGTCGCGCGGCGGTCGGCGTGCTGGTGCTCCGCCGCGCGACGGCCGTCGTTGTGGTGCTCAGTCGCGCGGTGGTCGGCGTGCTGGTGCTCGGCCGCGCGACGGCCGTCGTTGTGGTGCTCAGCCGGCATCGGACAGGACGCCCTTGAGGAACAGCGCCAGGGGCTGCTGGTGCACGCCGGGCAGGTCCCAGTTGTTCTCCAGGTTCTCGGCGAGGTGGTGGGTGGCGACGAGCTGCCCGCCCCGGTGCACCCGGACGACGGGGTGCAGGTAGCTGGCGTCGTGGGCGCGTTCGGCGTCGTTCTCGGCGATCCGGGGGACGGTGATGTCGAACGGGTCGACCTGGTCGTGGTCCGGGCCGTACTCCAGGGTGGTCACCACGGCGAACGGCTCGGCCCCCAGGCCACCGTCGTGCAGGTGGGCCACCGGCACCTCCTCGTGGTAGCGCGCGACGCCGTCGGCGATCACGACGACGTCGCCGAGGACGGTGAACTGCTGCCACAGCGCGGAGGTCCGGTTGATCCGGGCGATGATCGCGTCGGTGATCGCTTCCGGGGTGGCGTCCAGGGTGGTGGCCGGCCACGGCGTGCCGTGGTGCCGGGCGGCGAGCATCCGGTGCAGGGCGCGTACGCCGTACCGGAAGCCGTGGATGAAGCCGTTGGTGGAGCGCTTGAAGTCGCGCTGCTGGGTGAGGGTGCCGGCGAAGTACAGACCGGGCACGTTCACCGACTCGAAGCTGGAGGTCTGCTCGGGGAAGCGGTCGTTGACGGCCAGCCGGGGTCGCGCCGACGGGTCGAAGATGCTGGCGTCGAAGCGGAAGCCGGTGCACAGGATGACCCGGTCGTAGTCGAGTTGCCGGATCGACTCGCGGGTGCGGGCGTACCGGAAGTCGATGCGGTAGCCGCCGTCGTCGCGGCGGGCGATCCGCTCGACGGTGCCGTCGAGCACCGCGTTCTGCGACTTGAGCTGGTAGGTGTCGAGGAAGTTGTTGTTGACCGCACGCAGGTGCCCGACGTAGTGCGTCTGCCAGGCCAGCCGGATCGAGTGCGGGCCGGCGACGTGGATGACGGCGGCGGTCTCGACCAGGGCGTCGGCGGTCTCGAAGGCCGAGTTGCCCTTGCCGATGATCAGGACCCGCTGGTTGGTGAAGTCGTCCGGGTCGACGCTGACGGTGTCGTAGCGTTCGGCGAGGTCGACGCCCTCGATCGGCGGCACGTACAGCTGGGAGACGCCGGTGGCGACGACGACCCGGCGGGCGGTCAGGGTGTCGGCGTCGGTCTGAACGGTGAACAGGTCGCCGTCGCGGGCGATCCGGGTGACCCGGGTGTCGTACCGGACCCGCAGCCCCTGCGCGAAGGCGGCCAGGTAGCGCACCATGTCGTCGGCGTCGGGGAAGTAGCGCCGGCTGAAGTTGCGGAACAGCAGCGCCGGGTCGTCGGTGAGCAGCGAGTTCCAGTCGGAGCGTAGGTTGAACTCCGGATCGTCGGAACCGGTCCAGACCTTGTTGATCGAGATCAGCTGCCGGTGCCGGGGATAACGGGCGAAGAACGCCCCCGGCGTCGGCCCGGCCTCCAGCACCAGGTGGTCACGGCCGTCGCGCTCCAGCAGGGCGGCGAGCTGGAGCCCGGCCGGCCCGGCTCCGATGATCAGGTAGTCGAGCGTCATGCGGCGCACCGTATCGGCCCGATTTCAAAGCGTTCTGAGATTTCGTCTCTAGGGTCCCGTCGCATGACGACAGAGGTAGATCTCGCGGCCCCGCTGCGGATCGCCGACCTGAGCGCCGCCCGGGACCCGGTCCGGGTCGTGGTCGGGCCGCAGGTCCGCGACCGGGTCACGCACACCCGCATCTTCCTGTCCGAGGTGCTCGGTGAGGACCGCGCGGTGTACGGCAGCACCACCGGTTTCGGTGCCCTCGTCGGGTACGCCGGCCGGGCCGACCTGCGCGACCAGGCCGACAACACCCTCGCCCACCTCGGCGCGGGCCACGGCCCCGACCTCGCCCCCGGGATCGTCCGGGCGACGGTGCTGGTGCGAGCCTGGTCGCTGGCCCAGGGCGCGTCGGGGGTGTCCCCGCACGTGGTCGACGCGTTGGCGGCGATGCTCGGCACCAGCTTCGTGCCGGCGGTGCCGCGGTGGGGTTCGGTCGGCGCGAGTGGCGACCTGATCCCGTTGGGGGCGGTGGCCCAGGCGCTGCGCGGTCGCGGCCACGCCTACCTCGACGGGGTACGCCTGCCGGCGGCCGAGGCGTTGCAACGGGCGGGTCTGGAGCCGTTGCCGCTGGACGGTCGGGACGCGCTCGCCCTGGTCAACGGCACCTCGCTGACCACTGCGGCGACGGCCTTGGCGTTGTCCGCCGTGCGGGCAGCGCACCGGGCGGTGCAGGTGCTCACCTGCTTGCTGGCCGACCTGCTCGGCGCCGATCCGCAGTTCCTCGACGCCCGGCTGCTGCGCGCGTACGGCCATCCGGGCGCGATCGACGTGGGCGTGCGGATGCGGCGGGTCAGCGACGGGCTGGTCCCGTCGGGCAAGCGCCCGTTGCAGGAGCCGTACAGCATCCGGTGTGCGCCGCAGCTGCTCGGCGCGGCCGAGGACGCGCTGCGCCACGTCGATGCCGTGGTCACCGCCGACCTGGGCAGCGTCAGCGACAACCCGCTGTTCTTTCCCGACGACGATCTCGTGGTGCACGGCGGCAACTTCTTCGGCCAGCCGGCCGCGTTCGCCGCCGACCTGCTGTCGATGGTGGTGGCGCAGGTCGGCAACCTCGCCGAGCGGCAACTCGACCTGCTCGTCGACCCGCACCGCAACGGTGGCCTGCCGCCGATGCTGGCCGCCGGCCCGGGGCAGCAGCACGGGCTCCAGGGGGTGCAGTTGGCCTCGACCGCGCTGATCGCCGAGATCCGCCGGGACGCCATGCCGGCGAGCATGCAGAGCCTGCCGACCAACCTGCACAACCAGGACGTCATCCCGCTCGGCACCCAGGCCGCCCTGCGGGTCTGGGACCAGGCCGGGCTGCTCCGGCTGATCGTCGGGTCGCTCGCGTTGGGGCTGCGACAGGCCGCGTACGTGGGTGCCCGGACGCCCACCGCGCCGGGCTGCGGCGAAGCGCTGGCGGCGTTGGTGGAGGCGATCCCCCCGGTGGATCCGGACCGGCCGCTCGACGGTGACGTGCGGCGGGCCGCCGACGTCATGGACACGCTCGAACTTCCGTTGACCCCTCTCACCCTGGATGGCCGTCGTGACGCTTGACTATCTGATCATCGGGGCCGGGCCGGCCGGCCTGCAACTGGCGGCCCTGCTGGAGGCCGACGGCCGGCGCGACTACCTGGTGCTGGAGGGCGCGGACATCCCGGGCGCGTTCTTCGCCACCTATCCCCGGCACCGGCAACTGATCTCCATCAACAAGCCGCACACCGGCTCCGACGACCCGGAGTTCAACCTGCGGCTGGACTGGAACTCGCTGCTCACCGACGATCCGGCGCTGCGGTTCACCACGTACACCGAGCGGTACTTCCCGGACGCCGACGTGATGGTCCGTTACCTGGCGGACTTCGCCGCGAAGACCGGGGTCAAGGTGCGTTACGGCAGCCGGGTGACTTCGGTGTCCAAGGTGGACGGCGTCTTCGAGGTGCACGCCGGGGAGACCTTCCGGGCCCGGCGGGTGGTCGTCGCCACGGGGGTGTCCCGGCCGTACCTGCCGGACATCCCGGGGCTGGAGCTGGCCGAACAGTACGCGGACATGCCCGTCGACCCGCGTGACTACCTCGACCAGAAGGTGCTGATCATCGGCAAGGGCAACTCCGCCTTCGAGACCGCGGACAGCCTGATGGAGACCACCACGCTGATCCACCTGGCCGGCCCGAGTTCGGTGCGGTTGGCCTGGCGCACCCACTACGTCGGGCACCTGCGCGCGGTGAACAACAACTTCCTCGACACCTACCAGCTCAAGTCGGCCAACGCGATCCTGGACGGCACCGTCCGGCAGATCACCCGCGACGCCGACGGCTACCTGGTGACGTTCGCGTTCTCCCGGGCCGACGAGGTCACCAAGGAACTGCGCTACGACCGGGTGCTCGCCTGCACCGGGTTCGCGTTCGACGCGTCGATCTTCGACGAGTCCTGCCGGCCGGAGCTGGCGATCCGGGACCGTTTCCCGGCGCAGACCCCGGCGTGGGAGTCGGTCAACGTCCCCGGCCTGTACTTCGCCGGCACCATCACCCAGGAACGGGACTTCAAGCGTTCCACCAACGGTTTCATCCACGGTTTCCGCTACGCCGTACGGGCCCTGCACAAGATCCTCGAACGGCGGTACGCGGATGCGCCGTGGCCGGCGGAGAAGCTGGACGCCACCGGTGCGGCGATCACCGACGCGATCATCGCCCGGGTCAACCGCACCTCCGCGCTGTGGCAGCAGTTCGACGTCCTCGCCGACGTGGTCACCGTCGCCGACGCCGACGCGCGTTACCACGAGGAGGTGCCGGTGGCGTACTTCGCCGAGGCCGGTCTGCGTACCGTCGACCACGACTACTCCGACGCTTTCGTGGTCACCCTGGAGTACGGCCCGGAGCACGACCAGGTGGACCCGTTCGACGTGACGGTGAAACGGGTGGCCCAGGATGTCGTCGGTCAGGCCCACGACGCGGCATACCTGCATCCGGTGGTGCGCCACCACCGGGCGGGGCAGGTCGTCGCGACCCACCACCTGGCGGAGAACCTGGAGAACCGGTGGGACCGGCCGCAGGTGCACGTGACACCGTTGGCCGCGTTCGTCGACCGTTGCCTGCGCAGGGCCGGGGACTGACGTGCCAGCCGCCGACGAGGTGGGGTTGAACCTGGCCGACGTGGCCGCCGCCGCCCGGCGTCGGCTCGACCCGGTGCACTGGGATTTCTTCGCGGGCGGGGCCGACGACGAACGGACCCTGCGGGCCAACGAGGCGGCCTTCGGCCGGCGTTGGCTGCGGCCCCGGGTGCTGCGCGGTGCCGGTGAGCGCGACCTGCGGATCTCGCTGTTCGGTAGTGCGCTGTCGATGCCGGTGCTGGTCGCACCGACCGCGTTCCACCGGCTGGCCCACCCCGAGGGGGAGGTGGCGACCGCCCGCGCCGCCGCCGAGGCCGGCACGGTCATGGTGGTCAGCATGGCGGCCACCCGGCCGGTCGAGCAGATCGCGGCGGCCGGCGGGCCGCTGTGGTTCCAGCTCTACCCGCACACCGACCTGGAGTTCACCACCACCGTGGTACGGCGGGCGGTGGCCGCCGGCTGCCGGGCCCTGGTCGTCACGGTCGACTCGCCCGTGTTCGGTCGGCGCGAGCGCGACCTGCGGCACGGTTTCGTGGACCTGCCCGCCGGCATGGTCTGCGAGAACATGCGTGACGCGAACGGCCGGGTCCGGGACATCGAGATGAACGCCCGGGTGGGCTGGGAGCTGGTCGCCGTGCTGCGCCGGCTCACCACCGTGCCGATCCTGCTCAAGGGGGTGCTGCACCCCGAGGACGCCCGGCTGGCCGTCGAGCACGGGGTGGACGGGGTGTTGGTCTCCAACCACGGCGGCCGGCAACTCGACGGGGTGACGGCCACCCTGGACGCGTTGCCGGCCGTCGTGGCGGCGGTCGACGGCCGGTTGCCGGTCCTGGTCGACGGGGGCCTGCGACGCGGCACGGACGTGCTTGTCGCGTTGGCGCTCGGGGCGACGGCGGTGCTGGTCGGCCGTCCGGTGTTGTGGGGGCTGGCGGTGGCCGGCGCGGCCGGGGTACGGCACGTGCTCGACCTGCTGCGCGCCGACCTGGACCGGGCGTTGGCCCTGGTCGGCGTCGCCCGACCCGGCGACCTCAGCGCCGATCTCGTCACCACGGGAGCGTCGGCGTGAGCGGGCCGGTGGTGTGGGGCGCGGTGGTCGTGCTCGGGGTGGGTTGGACGCTGCCCCGGTGGCTGCCCTCGGCGGTGGTGCGGCTGCGGCAGTGGGTCTTCGCCCGCGTCAACGGCGGGGAGGGCATCCCGGTGCCGGGTCCGCTGGTCGGCGTGGAGGACTTCGAGCGGCTGTACGCCGATCCGGCGGCGGACGGGCGCAGCCGGGGCGCCGGCCTGTCCGACCTGTTCTGGTACTGGCTGTCACCCGGCCCGCACATGCACCAGGAGCACCTGGAGCCGGGGGAGCGTTACCGGGCGGTGGCCGGGGTGACCCGGCGGGTGCTCGCCCTGCGCCCGCAGCGTGCCGACGCCCTCGCGACCGCCGCCACCCGGCGGGTGCTCGACGAGTTGCCGGCGGGGCGGGTCCACGTGCGGCTACGGGACCTGATGATGCCGGTGTGGGCGGAGGTCTACCACGAGCTGATCTTCGGCGAGGTGTGCCCGAGGGAGGTCCGGGCGCTGTTCGTCGCCAACGCCGCCGACGTGGCCGCCGCGCTGAAGTGCACCGGCCTGCGGCACCTGGACCGGCGTGCCCCGTTGACCCGGTACCTGCGCGGGCGGGTCGAGGCGGGCACCTGCCCGGTGACGTTGCCGCCGCCGTTCACCGCCGAGGAGACGGCCTGGTACCTGCACGGCGCGTTCGGCACCACGGCGGTGGTGCAGATGTCCGAGGCGATGTCGCACGTGCTGCTGGCGCTGGCCAACCATCCGGATCTCCAGCGGGGCCTCGACGACGACGACGCCCTGGACCGGGTGATCGACGAGACCCTGCGGCTGCATCCGCTCTTCGGGGTCGCCCACCGGATCACCTCCGCGCCGATCGCGCTGCCCGCCGGGGTGACCCTGCCCGCCGGGTCGGTGCTGCTCTTCAACTACCTGGCGTTCCAGCGCAGCGGGCCGGCCGGCGACGAGCGGTTCGACCCGGACCGGTGGCGGACGCTGACCCGCCGGGATGCCCGCTTCATCCCCTACGGCGTCACCGCCAACCGGGCCTGCCCGGCGCGCGGGGTCGCGCCGGTGATGATGCGGGCCGCGACCCGTGAGGTGCTGCGCCGCTACGCCCTGGCGTCGTCGGCCGCGCACAGCCGGTCGCTGCCCAGCCGGGGCCCGGCGTACCTGACCCCGGCCGGTGTCCCCGGCCCGGGGCGGCTGCGGTTGGCCGCGATGCGGTGGCGGGACCGCTGGGCCGACGTGGGACGCAGCGTCCGGCAACTGGTGTTCGGCGCCTGGATGGTCGTCGACGCCCGACGACAACGGTTGTGCACCAACTACTTCGAGGAGGCGGTCCGGTGACCCCCACCCAGTTGGCTCCACGGTTCTTCATCGCGGTCGCGGTGATCCTCATCTTCTGTAAGGCGGTGGCCTGGCTGCTCGGCCGGGTGGGCCAACCCGCCGTGG
Source organism: Micromonospora sp. NPDC049257 (assembly GCF_040678915.1). Classification (NCBI taxonomy): domain Bacteria; kingdom Bacillati; phylum Actinomycetota; class Actinomycetes; order Micromonosporales; family Micromonosporaceae; genus Micromonospora; species Micromonospora sp. NPDC049257. The sequence continues at coordinate 33,900 of NZ_JBFAQU010000032.1, read as the reverse complement.
TCAGCGAGATGCTCGCCGGGGTGCTGCTCGGCCCGTCGCTGCTCGGGTTCGTCCTACCGGAGGTGAAGGACGCCCTGTTCCCGACGGCGCTGCTGCCGGTCCTCTACGTGGTGGGCCAGGTCGGTCTGGTGCTGTTCATGTTCCAGGCCGGGTACGCGTTCGGCGCCCACCGGGTCACCGGTCTGGCCGGCACCGCCGGGCTGGTGTCGCTGGCGGGGGTGACCGCGCCGCTCGTCCTGGGGGTGGGGCTGGTCCTGGCCACCGCGGACGCCGTGCCGATGCGGGCCGACGGGACGTCGATCGGGGTGTCGGCCGCGTTCGTCGGGGTGGCGCTGGCCATCACCGCCTTCCCCATGTTGGCCCGGATCATCACCGAACGCGGGCAGGCCGGGACCCGGCACGGCACGTTGTCGCTGGCCAGTGGTGCGCTCGACGACATGGTCGCCTGGATCATGCTGGCCGTGGTGCTGGCGTTCGCCTCCGGCCGGGCCGGGCCGGCGGTCGTCACCGCCGCAGGCGCGGTGCTGTTCGGGCTGGTGCTGTGGTTGGCCGGGCGTCGGGTGACCGCCGCGTTGATGACCAGCCCCCGCCTCAACGACGGTGCCCGGGTGCTCGGCACGGTGGCCCTGCTCTTCCTGGTCGCCTGGTACACCGACGAGATCGGGCTGTACGCGGTCTTCGGCGCGTTCGCGGTGGGGGTGGTGATGCCGCACACCGCCAACACCGACCGGGTGGTGGACACCCTCACCCCGGTCGCCGCGACGGTCTTCCTGCCGCTGTTCTTCACCTATTCGGGGCTGCGTACGGAGTTCGGGTTGCTGGGCAGCGCGCCGGTGCTGCTCTTCGCGGCGGCCTGCGTGACGGCGGCGATCGTCGGCAAGTTCGGTGCCTGCTGGGCGGCGGCCCGGGTGCGGGGCGAGTCGCAGGGTGTCGCGTTGCGGGTGGGCGCGTTGATGAACGCCCGGGGTCTGATGCAGCTCATCGCGCTCAACGTCGGCCTGGAGGCGGGCATCGTGAACGCCTCGCTGTTCACCGTGCTGGTGGTGGTGGCGCTGGTCACCACGATGATGACGACTCCGTTGCTGAGTTGGATCGAGCACCGGGAGGCCCGTAGGCAAACCCCTGTCCGACCCCAGACCCTCGCGGTGGTGAAATGATAAAAAGATAGCTGTCACTATTTAGCCTTACTCTGTGCGATTGTGGACGCATGCCCGGGGGAGGATCGAACCGTCTGCTGTTGGTCGAGGACGACGAGGAACTGGCCGGCCTGCTCACCGAGTCACTGGTCGGTGACGGGTTCCTCGTCGACCACGCCTCGGACGGCCAACGGGGTCTGCATCTCGGACTGACCCGCACCTACGACGTGATGGTGATCGACCGGATGCTGCCGGCGCTCGACGGACTCGACCTGGTCGTCCGGCTGCGTTCGCGGAAGGTCCCGGCCCGCGCGCTGATGCTCACCGCGCTGGGCACGGTGGGCGACCGGATCGCCGGGCTGGACGCGGGTGCCGACGACTACCTGATGAAACCCTTCGACCTGGACGAGCTGAGCGCACGGATCCGGGCGTTGTGCCGGCGGGCGTCCGAGGCCACCACCGTGCTGCGCATCGGGGCCGGGTTGCTCGATCTGACGTCCCGCGACGCCGTGCTGGCCGACGGCACCCGGGTGGCGCTGTCCGCCCGGGAGTTCGAGCTGCTGCGGGTGCTGGCGGCCCGGCCCAACCTCGTGCACTCCCGGGCGGAGCTGCGCCGCCGGGTCTTCGACGAGACCGCGGCGGCGTCCATGGTGGACACCTACGTCTACTACCTGCGCCGCAAGCTCGGCCGGACGGTGGTCCGCACCGTGCACGGGCTGGGCTACCGGCTCGGAGCGCTCTGATGGAGCTGGTGGAGCAGGCGATGGTGCGCCGCGCCCGGTTGCGCATCGGCCTGCTGGTCGGGCTGGCCATCGGTGCCCTGCTGCTGTTGGTCGGCGGCATCTCGTACGCCGTGCTGGTGCGCAGCCAGGAGGCCCAGATCCACCGGGAGCTGGCGTGGGGCACCAGCCACGCCACCATTCCGGGTCCGCCCGCGTGCAGCTGGATCTTCCGCTACAACGGCCTGATCACCGACACCGGTCTCAACCCGCCGCCGCCGGGCTTTCCGCTGACCGGTGCGCTGACCTCGGTGGCCGCGACCGGTGTCACCGAGGTCACCACCGTCACCCGCAACGGCACGACCTACCACGTCCGCACCGAGTCCCGCAACGACGGGCTGGTCGTCCAGGCGGTGTTCGACGCGCGGTTCCAGCTGTCCGACCGTCGGCACCTGCTGCTGGCGTTCAGCCTCGCCGCGGCGGTCGGGCTGCTCGTCGCCGTGCTGACCGGTGCGCTCGTCGGTCGACGGGCCGTCGCGCCACTGGCGGAGGCGTTGACCCGGCAACGGCGGTTCATCGCCGACGCCAGCCACGAGCTGCGTACCCCGATCGCCCAGGTGCACATCCGCGCCCAGCTGATGGCGCGGCGGGCCCATACCGGTGGCAGCGCGGCGAGCCTGGAGGATCTCGACCGGCTGATCGGCGGCACCCGCCGGCTCGGCGAGATCGTCGACGACCTGCTGCTCTCGGCCCAGCTCGCCGCCGCTCCCGCCGACCGCCGGGCGTACCCGCCGGTGGATCTGACCGCGCTGGTCGGGGCGGCCGTCGCCGCCGAGGCGGACCGGGCCGCCGAACGCCAGGTCACTGTCGCGGCGGACCTGCCCGGCGAGGCGTTGCCGGTGCCGGGGGTCGAGTCGGCGCTGCGCCGGGTGGCCGGGGAGCTGCTCGCGAACGCGCTCGCCCACACACCTCCCGGTGGCCGGATCGACGTGTCGCTGCGCAGTGGCGGCGACTACGCCGAGTTCGTGGTCGCGGACAGCGGGGACGGCTTCGACCAGGCCGACGCGCGGCGCATCTTCGACCGGTTCCACCGTGGCGGGGGTGCCGGGGAGCACCGGTTCGGGCTGGGGTTGGCCCTGCTCCAGGAGGTGGTCACGAGCCACCGGGGCACGATCGAGGCCGAGGGCCGGCCGCACCGGGGGGCGGTCTTCACCGTCCGTCTGCCCGCCACCCGACCGTCCGCCCCCACGGAGCGGGTCTCGGGAATCCGACGTCTGCGGGTACGGCAGCTCGTGGAGCGGTGAGCGGGGCGGTACGGCCGTCGCCGCGCCGGTCCGCGCCGGGAAAAAATCCCGGCCGGGATGTCGAGAACGGGGGACCAGCGTCGTCCCCGGGGTGAATGCGGCCAGAATGGTGGTCGCACCGGCACCGAGGAGACACCCGATGGCGAAGTACCTGCTGCTCAAGCACTACCGAGGCGCCCCCGCCGCGGTCAACGACGTCCCGATGGACCAGTGGACGCCCGAGGAGATCACGGCCCACATTCAGTACATGAACGACTTCGCGGCCCGGCTGGAGGGCAGCGGGGAGTTCGTCGACGGGCAGGCGCTCGCCCCCGAAGGGACGTTCGTCCGGTACGACGGGCCGGGCCGTCCGCCGGTCACCGACGGGCCCTTCGCCGAGACCAAGGATCTCATCGCCGGCTGGATGGTGATCGACGTGGACAGCTACGAGCGTGCCGTCGAGCTGGCCGGGGAGTTGTCGGCCGCCCCGGGGGCGGGCGGGCGACCGATCCACGAGTGGCTGGAGCTGCGCCCGTTCCTGACCGAGCCGCCGACCATCACCGACTGACCGGTGGACGGTGACCTGCTGCGCCGGCTCACCCCGCAGGTGCTCGGGGTGCTCGTCCGGCGCGGGGCCGACTTCGCGGCGGCCGAGGACGCCGTGCAGGACGCCCTGGTCCAGGCGGTCCACGGCTGGCCGGCCGACCCGCCCCGGGACCCGTTGGGCTGGCTGGTCACCGTGGCCTGGCACCGGTTCCTCGACGCGGGCCGGGCGGACGCCGCCCGGCGTCGGCGTGAGGACCTCGTCGTCGAGGAACCGGCCCCCGGCCCCGCGTCGGGGGTGGACGACACGCTCCAGCTCTATTTCCTGTGCGCCCACCCGTCGCTGACCCCGTCCTCGGCGGTCGCGTTGACCCTGCGTGCCGTCGGCGGGCTGACCACCCGGCAGATCGCCCGGGCGTACCTGGTGCCGGAGGCGACCATGGCGCAGCGGATCAGCCGGGCCAAGCGCACCGTGTCCGGCGTACGCCTCGACCGGGCGGGCGATGTCGCCACCGTGCTCCGGGTGCTCTACCTGGTGTTCAACGAGGGCTACTCCGGCGACGTCGACCTCGCCGCCGAGGCGGTCCGGCTCACCCGGCAGCTCGCGGCGATGGTCGACCACCCCGAGGTGGCCGGGCTGCTCGCCCTGATGCTGCTGCACCACGCCCGCCGCGCGGCCCGGACCACGCCGGACGGCAGCCTGGTCCCGCTCGCGGCGCAGGACCGCAGCCGGTGGGACACCGCCCTGATCGCCGAGGGGGTACGCATCCTGCAGGCGGCGCTGGCCCGGGACCGGTTGGGTGAGTTCCAGGCCCAGGCCGCCATCGCCGCGTTGCACGCCGACGCGCGCACCGCCGGGGAGACCGACTGGGTGCAGATCGTCGAGTGGTACGACGAACTCGTGCGGCTGACCGACAGCCCGGTGGTGCGGCTCAACCGGGCGGTGGCCGTCGGGGAGGCCGACGGGGCGTGGGCCGGGCTGGCGGCCCTGGCGGCGGTGGACCCGTCGGTGCCCCGCCACGCGGCGGTGACGGCGTACCTGCACGAACGGGCCGGTGACCGGGCGACGGCGGCCCGGTGGTACGCCGAGGCCGCCGACCGGGCCGCCCACCTCGCCGAACGCGACCACCTGATCCGCCAGGCCGCCCGCCTCAACGCCCGTCCGCCCGGCTGAGTTCCGGTGCGCCCGCCCGGCACCCGGGGCTGCCGGCGGTGCCGTCGACCCGGGACGGGACCCTTTCATTGATACCCTTGACTGCTCTCGGGGTGGCCGCATTCGACGTCGCCCTGGAGGCGTTGCCGGTGGGCATCCTGCCCCTGGTCGCCACCGACCTGGACGTGTCCGTGTCGCACGCGGGGCTGTTCGTCACCGGCTACGCGGTCACGGTCGCGGTCGTCTCGGTGCCGCTGACCCACGTCACCCGGCGGGTGCCGCGTCGCCGGCTGCCGGGTGTCCTGCTGGGCGTGCTGGTGGTCGCCCGGGGCGGTACGGCGCGACGGGCCGTCCGGGGACGAGAATAGATCGTATTGCGAGATGGTGTCTCTGTTGACGTTGCGGTGGGTGTTGGTTAGCCTGGACCGATCATCGCCAGCCGCAGGAGAACGCCATGATCCGAGTTCCGCAAGGCTCTGGATTGCTGGTGCGCGGCTACGAGGAGCCGTTGCGGGTGCACCCGCCGCGGGAGGGCATGCGCCCCGGGACCGCCGCCGGGGACCCGCAGACCCCGTTCTGATGGACAGGCACGCCGTCTCCCTACCGGGACACGGCGATCGCCCACGTCGTTGATCAGCCCGGTAGGCGGCACCGCCGCCCCGGGACATTGACCCGTTTTCCGCAGAACCGACCCTCGGAGCGCACCATCATGACCACCGCAATCGATCTCGCCCCCATCTCCGGCCCGTCCGCCTGGCGCGGTGACGAGCTGCGTACCTCGACCGAATGGGTCTACCAGCTCAGTGACGCCGAGCGCGCCGAGCTGGAGACCGTCGGCCGTCAGTTCGTCGCCGACAACCCCGACCTGCGTACGGTGACCGCCGCCGACTACCCGCTGGCGGCCTGTGCCGGGCTCAACGAGGAGTGCGCCCGCCAGCTCGACAGCGGACGTGGCTTCATCCTGGTCCGGGGCCTGCGCACGGAGGAGTACGGCGACACCCTCGCCGGGGCGATCTTCTACCTGATGGGGCTGCACCTCGGCGTGCCGATGGGGCAGAACCAGATGGGCGACGTGCTCGACCACGTCATCGCCACCTCCAACAAGACCCTCGACGACCCGTCGGCCCTGCCGTCGCGGGTCCGCGACCGGCTGCCGTTCCACTCCGACAGCTCCGACGTGGTCGCGCTGATGTGCCTGCGGGCGGCCAAGGCCGGCGGGGCGAGCAGCCTGGTCAGCGGCACCACCATCTACAACGAGATCCTGCGCCGCCGGCCCGACCTCGCGCCGCTGCTGTTCGAGCCGTGGCACTGGGACTGGCACCGGCAGGACCCGGACGCCCCGGCCCACACCTACACCTCGCCGATCTGCAGCTACGTCGACGGCATCTTCAGCACCTACGCCGGCACCTCGATGATCTTCTCGGCGCAGGACTACCCGGAGGTGCCCCGCCTCACCGAGGCGCAGATCGAGCTGCTGCACCTCTACGACGAGGTCTCCCAGGCTCCCGGCCTGGCCCTGGACATGGACTTCCAGCCCGGTGACGTGCAGTGGCTGCTGAACTACGCCGCCCTGCACTCGCGTACCGGTTACGTCGACTTCCCGGAGCCGGAGCGCCGCCGGCACCTGCTGCGGCTGTGGCTCAAGCGCGACGTCGGCCGGCCGCTGGTGGGCGGCTTCGGCAAGCACGTGGTGACCGAGCGCGGCAGCGAGATCGCGCCGGGCGGCCGGTTCCACATCGCCGAGGCGGTCGAGCCCAACTTCGAGTGGGGCAACTGACCCACCGGCCCCTCGTCAGGACGGCCCGCAGCGCCCCAGTGTCGTGGCGCGGCGGGCCGTCCCCGTGCGGTCGGCACCCGGTGCATCGTCGGGTGGGGTGGCACCGGGGGAGCGGTGGCGGGCGGCGTAGGTGAGTAGCCAGCCCATCAGGACGACCTCGCCGACGAAGGTGACCCCGGAGACCTGCACCGGCTGGTCGGCCGACAGCAGCGACCCGACCGAGTCGGCGAGGTAGCCCGCACCGGCGACCGCCACCAGCGCCGCCACCCAGGTCGGCACGGTGTCCGACCGCCAGGCCAGCCATCCGACCAGCAGCAGGTGGACGCCGAACAGCAGCAGGCCCAGGTCCCAGACCTGCTGGAAGTCGGTGAGTCGTGGAGGCCCGTCGGCGGCGAGCCGGTCGGTTCCCGCGCCGTCGCGCAGCAGGCCGGCGACGGCGATCAGGTGGGTGAGCGCCACGGCGAGGACGACCGCGTACCCGGTGCGGCACCAGGCCGACAGCAGTGCGACGGTGGGCCGGGTGCGGCTGAGCGGCGCCCGTAGCGCCCAGCCGACCAGCACGTGGACCCGTCCGCTCCCGCCCCGTCTGCTCCGCCGGTGTTGTTCGGCACGGCTGCACCGCCGGTGGTGGCCGGGGCGTCTGCACCGCTGGCGCTGGTCAACGTGCCTGCTCCGGTGGCGGCGGCAGTGGCGGGGCCGGGCGGCGTGAAGCCCCGGGTGAGCAGCCGCAGGCCGAAGAGGATCTCGAACAACCCGCCCGGGACGGCCAGCGCGACCCCGACCGCCATGCCGGCCAGCTCGGCTGCCGCGCCGACCGCCAGCAGCGCGTAGCCGACGGTTCCCCAGAGTGCGAGCCAGCGGGGCAGCCAGTGCCGCCGGGCCAGGGTCAGGCAGAACGGCACGCTGCCCAGTCCCAGCGCCAGCATGGCCAGCTGGTAGGCGAGGTCGCCGGCCCCGTCGCCGAACCGGTCCCGCAGCACGATGCCGGCGGCGAGCAGGAACGCCTCCGCGCCCCGGGCCACCAGGTAGACCCAGGCGGCGCCCGGGTGCACCCGGCGCAGCGCCCGGAAGGCCAGCGCACCGATCGCCGCCACCAGCACGGAGTTGGCCAGCACCAGCACCACCCCGGCCGGGTGCCCGGCGAGCGCGCTGCCGGCGCCGTAGGCGACGAACGCCGCCAGGAAGAACGCGCCGGCCCACCGACCGGCCACACGCAGGGACATCGTCGCCTCCAGGGCTCTTCGTACTAAGTACGACTTACTTAGTACGGTACGGTGGGCGGTGCAGGCGGTCAACCGGGTGTCAGGGGAGCGACAGGTGGGCGAACCGGTGCGGCAGCTCAGCCGGGAGCGGGTGCTGCGGGCCGCCGTCGCCATCGCCGACGCAGACGGTCTCGGCGCGCTGACCATGCGCTCGCTCGCCGCCGCGCTGCACGCCAAACCGATGTCGCTCTACCACTACATCCGCAACAAGGACGAGCTGCTCGACGCGCTCGTCGACGGGGTCTTCGCCGAGATCGACCTGCCCGCGCCGGGCGGCGACTGGCGGGCCGAGGTGCGCCGGCGTTGCCTGTCGGCCCGGACGGTCCTCGCCCGGCACCCCTGGGCGCTGACCCTGATCGAGACCCGGACCAGCCCCGGCCCGGCCACCCTGCGCCACCACGACAGGATGCTGGGCGTGCTGCGGGGCGGGGGCTTCTCACTGCCGATGACGGCCCACGCCTACGCGGTCATCGACGCGTACGTCTTCGGTTTCGTGTTGCAGGAGGCGTCACTGCCGTTCGACGGCGGCGACTCCGCCACCGAGGTCGCCGATGCGATCATGGCGGGTTTCGCGGCGGGCGACTACCCGCACCTGGTCGAGTTCGCCACCCAACACGTCCGGCAGCCCGGCTACGACTTCGGCGGACAGTTCACCTTCGGCCTCGACCTGATCCTCGACGCCCTGGCGAACGCGGCCTGACGACCACCGGCTCCGGTCGGGCCGCACGCATCAGAGGCCCCGGCCGCGCCACGTGGTGCGGCCGGGACCTCCAGCCCGGAGGCGGACGCCTGGACGGCCGACCCCGGGACCGGGCCGGCCGTCCAGGCAGGACCTACAGGTCCAGCACCAACCGCTCCGAGTGGCACCGCCCGACGCAGATCATCATGCTCCGGCCGGCCGCGCGCTCCTCATCGGTGAGCAGCGAGTCGCGGTGCTCCGGTGTGCCGGCGAGCACCCGGGTCTCGCACGCGCCGCAGTAGCCCTTCTCGCAGTCGTAGGTCAGGCCCGGCACGACCTCGCGCAGCACGTCGATCATCCGGCGGTCCCTCGGCACCCGCAGGGTCGCCCCGGTCCGCGCCAGGTGCACCTCGAACTCGGTGTTCGCCGCCGGGTCGAAGGCGACCTCGAGGTCGTCACCGGCGGTGAACCGCTCGACGTGCAACTGCCCCGACCGGTCCGTCTCGGCGCAGACCCGCTCCACCGCGTCGATCATGCCGGTCGGTCCGCAGCAGTAGACGGCGGTGCCCGGCCCGGTGGCGTCGAGCAGCGCCCGCAGGTCGGGCAGGCCGGCCTCGTCCTGTGGCAGCAGGGTCACCCGGTCTGCGGCCAGCGCCGTCACCTCGTCGACGAAGGCCATCGAGGCGCGGGTACGCCCGCCGTACACCAGGTGGAACGGCACGCCCCGGCGGTCGGCCTCGCGGGCCATCGCCAGGATCGGGGTGATCCCGATGCCCCCGGCGAGGAAGAGGTAAGCGGGGGCGTCGACGAGCGGGAAGTGGTTGCGTGGGCCGCGTACCGAGAGGGCGACGCCCGCTCGGGCCAGCGTGTGCAGCTCCACCGAACCGCCCCGGCCGGCGGGCTCGCGCAGCGCCGCGATCCGGTAGTGCCGGGTGTCGGCCGGGTCGCCGCACAGCGAGTACTGCCGGACCCGCCCGGACGGCAGCCGCACCTCCAGGTGCGCACCCGGCGCCCAGGGTGGCAGTTCCGCGCCGGTCGGGTCGGCCAGGCATACCTCCAGCACCTCGTCGGTGGCGGTGGCGGTGGCCGCCATGACCAGTTCCCGGTCGCCGGTCAGGCTGGCGGTGGGCCGGGTCCCCGCCGCGTCGGCGTCGCGGCGGGGACCCGGGGTGAAGACGGCCGGGATCGCATCCCAACCGCTCTGGTTGCCCCGGGTGGGGTAGGCGACGAGGCCCTCCTCCACCACCCGGAAGTCGGGCAGCCGGGTGAGCACCTGCGTGATCATCTCGCGGAACATCAGCCGGGCCAGGTGGGCACCGGCGCAGCGGTGGCTGCCGATGCCGAAGCTCAGGTGCCGGGCGGCGTCGCGGTCCAACCGGAGCTGCTCGGGCTCGGGGAAGACGACGGGGTCGTGGTTCGCCGCGACCCAGGGGATCAGCACCCGCTCACCGGCGGCGACCGGGCAGCCGCCGACCTCGGTGTCGGTGCGGACGGTACGGGCCATCGACTGCGACGGGGCGAACACCCGCAGGAACTCGTCGGTGGCGGTGAGCAGCAGGTCGGGGGACTCGATCAGGCGTTGCCGGTCGTCGGGATGCCGGCTCAGGTGCACCAGGGTGGAGCCGGTCAGCGAGGTGGTGGTGTCCACCCCACCCGCGATCAGCAGCCCGATCACCGAGACCAGCTCGTCGGCGGCGAACAGCTCCCCGTCGGGGCGGCGCTGGGCGGCCAGGTAGCTCACCGCGTCGCCGGTCGGCACGGCCCGCCGCTCGACGATCAGCTCGCGGATGCGCTGGTCGAGGTAGGCCAGGCCGGCGGCCCCGCGTACGGCGCGTTCGCTGCCGGGCAGCGCGGCGAAGATGTCGTGGATCGGGCCGGCGAGCTTGGCCCAGTCGGATTCGGGGAAGCCCAGCCAGTCGAGGGTGACGGCGGCCGGCAGCGGGTTGGTCAGGTCGCGGACGAAGTCCACCGACCCCTCGGCGATGAAGGCGTCCACCACGCGGGTGGTGTGCCGGGCGACCATCGGGGCCAGCTCGGCGACCGCGTCCTGGGTGAGCAGCGGGTTGATCAGGTCGCGGTAGCCGGTCGCGGCGGGCGGGTCCAGCTCGATCGGGTACTGCTCCAGGCCGGGGCCCCGGGGGATGACGATGGCGGTGCCGTCACCCCCGGCGGTGGCGCGGGCGGAGGAGAAGGTGTCGTCGTCGCGGGCGATCCGGACCACGTCGGCGTACCGGGTGGTGTAGACGAAGCCGCCGTGCGCGTCGGTCCGGCCCACCGGGCAGGTCTGCCGGAACTCCCGGTAGTAACCCACCGGGTCGGTGTTGCACTCGGCCGAGTGGTGGTCGAAGGGCGCGACGGGCCGGTCTGCGGTCGCGGTCTGCGCGGCGGCCGGGGCGGTGCGCTGCTGTTCGGTCATCGGGACGTGCTCCACAGGTGCGGGACGCTGCGCGGTGTTGCCCAGCCGCGCCACTGGGTGTGGGTCTGACGCCAAGGGTAATGTCGCTCACATAGCGAGACAACGTTTCACGATAAGATGCAGAAACGTCGATGTCGGCCGGTCAGAGGGTCAGTACGGCCTTGCCGACCTCGCCGGACCGCAGCGCCGCCACCGCCTCGTTGATCTGCGTGAAGGGGAACCGGGTGATCAGGCGGTCCACCGGGAAGTTGCCGGCGGCGTGCAGGTCCAGCAGCTTGGGCAGGAACACCTGCGGGAGGCTGCTGCCGCCGATGATGCCGGTGATGCTGCGGCCGTTGAGCACGCTGCGCCACTCGAAGCTCATCTGCTCGCTCGGGCCGATCCCGACCACGCCGCAGCGGCCGAGCGGGCCGAGCGACTCGACGGCCAGGCGCAGCACGTCCTCCCGACCGGTGGTGTCGATCGCGACGTCGAAGCCGTGCGGGGCGATCGCGGTCAGCAGCTCGCGGGGGTCGCCGTCGGTGGAGTTCACCCCGTGGGTCGCGCCGAGCAGTCGGGCCGTGTCGAGCTTGCCGGCGTTGACGTCGACCGCCGCGACGACGGCGCAACCGGCCACCCGGGCGGCCAGGATCGCCGCGACGCCGACGGCGCCCGCGCCGAAGACGACGAGCGAGGAGCCGACCTCCGGGCGCAGCACGTTGAGCACCGCGCCGGCCCCGGTGCCGAAACCGCAGCCGAACGGGCCGACCACGCCCAGGTCGATCTCCTTGCTGATCGGCACCACCGCGCGGGCCGGGGCGACCACGTGGGTGGCGAACGACGACTGGCCCAGGAAGTGGCCGTTGACCTGCTGCCCGTCGCGGGAGAGCGCCGAGCTGCCGTCGGGTCGCCGGCCGGTGAAGTTGACCGCGTCGAACTGGCGGCAGTAGGCGGGGTTTCCGCCCCGGCACAGCGGGCAGTCGCCGCAGGAGGTGAAGCTCATCGCGACGTGGTCACCCGGCGAGACGCCGGTGACCCGCGCGCCGACCTGCTCGACCACTCCGCTGCCCTCGTGGCCGAGCACCGCCGGGGTGGGGAAGAAGTTGGCGAACTCCAGGTCGGTGGCGCAGATCCCCACGCTGTGCACCCGGACCAGCACCTCGTCCGGCCCGGGGTCGGCGAGGTCGATCTGCTGGAGGGTGAACGGCCCTCCAGCGTTCTCCAGCACCGCCGCTGTGATCCGCACGCGCCCTCCCTAGTGACTCACAAAGCGAGATTGCATCTTGACATGCGAAACGTAGAGGGTCAAGGATTCGCACATGGCTGACCTGGACATTCCCACCGCCCGCCAGCTCATCGACGGCGACTGGACCGCCGCCGCCGACGGCGGTGAGCTACCGGTGCTCGATCCCGCCACCCGGGAGACCATCCAGTCGGTGGCCCGCGCCCGCGCGGTCGACGTCGACCACGCCGTCGCCGCCGCCCGGCGGGCCGCCCCCGGCTGGGCGGCCACCTCGCCCAGCGAGCGCGGCGCGATCCTCTCGCGCTGGGCCGCGCTGATCGGCGAGCACGTCGAGGAACTCGCCGCGTACGAGTCGCGTGACGTGGGCAAACCCCGCTCCGGCGGGCGGCTCAACATGTACATCACCCAGGGCATCGTCGACTACTTCGCCGGGGCCGCGGACAAGCTCACCGGCGTCACCCTGCCCACCCGTACGCCTGACTACTTCGGCTACACCCGGCCCGAGCCGTACGGCGTCTGCGCGGTGATCATCCCGTGGAACGTGCCGGCCGTGCTCACCGCGGCCAACGTGGCCCCCGCCCTGGCCGCCGGCAACACGGTGGTGCTGAAGCCGTCCGAGGTCGCGCCGCTGTCGCCGTTCGCGCTGGCCGAGCTGGGCCGCCGGGCTGGGCTGCCGCCGGGCGTGCTCAACGTGGTCACCGGGCTCGGCCCCGAGGCCGGGGTCGCGCTCACCGGGCACCCCGACATCGACCACATCAGCTTCGTCGGCTCGACGGTGACCGGCCGGGCCGTCATGCGGGCCGCCGCGCAGCACCTGGTGCCGGTCAAGCTGGAGCTGGGCGGCAAGTCCCCGAACGTGGTCTTCGCCGACGCCGACCTGGACGTGGCGATCCCGGCGATCATCGCGTCGATCACCGAGAACGCCGGGCAGAACTGCTACGCCGGTTCCCGGCTGCTGGTCGAGGAGTCGATCCGGGCGCAGGTGGTGGAGCGGGTCGCCGCCGGCATGGCGGCCGTCCGGACCGGCCCCTGGGACCAGGACCTCGACATGGGCCCGCTGGTCAGCCAGGCCCAGTACGAGCGGGTCCGGGGCTTCCTGACCGAGGCCCCGGCCGCCGGGGCCCGGCTGGTCGTCGGCGGCGAGCCGGCCACCGCCGCGTTCGACGACGGCTGGTACGTCGCCCCCACCGTCTTCGACCAGGTCGACTCGGACATGCGGCTGGTCCGCGAGGAGGTCTTCGGCCCGGTGCTGGCGGTGCAGGGCTTCCGGGGCGTCGACGAGGCGGTGGCGCTGATGAACGGCACCGACTTCGGCCTGCTGGCCTGCATCTGGACCAGTGACGTGTCCCGGGCGCTGCGGGTGGCCGGGCTGGTTCGCTCCGGGCAGGTCGCGGTGAACCAGTTCCACGACGCCGGGGTGATCGGCTTCCCGTTCAACATGCAGAAGGAGAGCGGCTTCAGCCGGGGCGGCGGCTACGCGGCGCTGCGCGAGTACACCCAGGAGAAGGCCGTCGCGGTCCGGCTGCTCGACCGACCGTCGGCGTGAGCCGATCGGGTGAGCTGGCGGCGGCCCGCCCCCGGCTAGCCGTCGCCGCCGCGCCGTCGCCGGCCGCGTTCGCCCAGTGGCTCGCCGAACTCGCGTTCGGTGGCGCCGGCTGGCCGGAGCTGCTGGCCGCGGTGGCGGAGCGGACCGGCGCGGCCTGCCGGCTGGTGGCCGAATCGGGGGAGCTGCTCGCCGCCAGCGACGGCGCGGACGGCCCCCGTTGCGCCGCCACGCCGGACGACGTGCGCCGCGCCCTGGTCACCGGCCGGGCCGGAACGGGGGTGCCGACCCTGGTCCGCTGCGTCGACGGGTGGACCGGTCGGGCGGTGGCGGTGGGTGCGGGGTCCCGCCGGCTCGGCGCGCTGCTGCTGGCCGAGCCGGTCGCGGCCGGGCAACTGGCGCTGGCGGGGGCCGCGACCACCGCACTGTTGATCGAGGCGGTCCGGCACGAGTCGCCGCCGCCCGCCGTCCGGGACGCCGCGACGGTGCTGCGGGCCCTGCGTGACGGCCTCGGCGACCCCACCGGGTCGCCAGCCGGACCCGCCGGGGGCGGGGCCGGGCTGCTCCGGGCGGGCGAGGCCGGCCTGCCGCAGGCGGGCGAGACCGGGCCGTCCGCTGCCGGCGGGGCCGGGCCACTGCGACCCGGGGAGGCCGAGCTGCTGCGGGCGGGTGCGGCGCACGGCTGGCGGTTGGACCAGCCGCACGCCGTCGCCGGGATCGCCTACACCGGGGCGCAGCAGCGCCGCTGGGCGTCGGCGCTGAGCTGGCTGGACCGGCCGGTGCTGGCCGAGGGGCGGCGGGCCTGGACCCTGCTGCACGGTGACGTGGAGCGCGAGGTGACCCGGCTGCGGGTCCGGTTGGACCAGATCGTGGGGGCCGGGCAGGTGCGGGTGGTCGCCGGTGCGCTGGTGACCGGGCCGGCCCGGACGGCGGAATCGTTCCGGGACGCGGACCGGCTGCTGCGGCTGCTGCTGCGCGCCCCGGACGAGCGCGTCGAGCTGCCGTTCGGGCAGGCGGGGCTGGCGCAGGTGCTGTTGGCCGTGCCGGACGAGCGGTTGCGCTGGTTCGTGCACCGGCACCTGGGGCCGATCGCGCACCGCGACGACCTGCTGCGCACCCTGGACTGCTGGTTGGCGACCGGGGGCAGCCGGCAGGCGGTCAGCGAACGGTTGCACCTGCACCGCAACTCGGTGGGCTACCGGGTCGGTCTGATCAAGCGGCTGTTGGGGGTCGACCCGCTCGATCCGCAGACGGTCGCGGTGCTGCGTACGGCGTTGGCCGCGCGGGAGTTGCTGGCCGCGTCCGAGGCCGGTTGATCCCCTGGTGGGTGGCCTGTGAACGGCCTGGACGACCTGCTTCGTTAACCGTTCCGCCTCTTTTGCGGCAAGCCGTTGACACGCCGCCGCGCCGCAGGCAGAGTACGTCTCCAAGCAACGAGAATCACAATGCAAGACGCCATATTGACTGGTAGACCATGGGGGAGGTTGCGATGCGGGCGATGGTCCAGACCGGTTTCGGGGGGCCCGAGGTGCTGAGCCTGCGGCACCTGCCCGACCCCGAGCCGGGCGCCGGCGACGTGGTCGTCCGGGTGCACACCGCCGCCCTCAACCGCCTCGACCTGCTCCAGCGGCGCACCGCCCTGCTCCCCGGCTTCGCCCTGCCCCACGTCGGCGGCATGGACGTCGCCGGGCAGGTCGACGCCGTCGGGCCGCAGGTCACCACGGTACGCCCCGGCGACCGGGTGCTGATCGACCCGACCATCGGCTGCGGAGCCTGCGCCACCTGCAAGAACGGCCAACCGGGCTACTGCCCGACACTGGCCGTGGTCGGTGGCAACCGCCCCGGCGGGTTCGCCGAGTACGTCACCGTCCCGGCCACCGTCGTGCACCGGGTGCCCGCCCACGTCGACCTCGCCGACGCCGCCGCGCTGCCCACCGCGTGGAGCCTCGGCTGGCACGCCGTGCACCGCGTCGGTGAGGTCCGCGCCGGGGAGTGGGTGCTGGTGCAGGCCGCCACGAGCGCGGTCAGCATCGCCGCCATCCAACTCGCCCGCCGGGCCGGCGCCCGGGTGCTCGCCGTGGCGCGTACCGAAGCCAAGCGGGCCGTCGCCGCGGACCTCGGCGCGGACGTGCTCGACCTCGACGACCACACCGTGGAGCGGGTGCTCGAGCACACCGACGGTCACGGCGTCGACCTGGCCGTCGACCACGTCGGCACCGCCACCTGGGCCACCTCGCTGGCCAGCCTGCGCACCGGCGGTCGGATCGTGCTGCTCGGCAACACCACAGGCGACCAGGTCAGCTTCTCCCTCTCCGACGTCTACCGGCGCGGGCTGCGGCTGCTCGGGGCCGGGGCGTACAGCCCGGCGGACTTCGCCGACATGCTCGACGCCTACTTCACCGGTGGCCTGCGGGTGGTCCGGGGCGCGGAATACCGGCTGGCCGACCTGACCGAGGCGTACGCCCGGCAGGAGTCCGGCGACCTCATCGGCAAGATCCTCGTCCGGCCATGACCACCACCCCGACGGCGGGCACCGCCGACCTCCGCCCGGCCGACCTGCTGATCGTCGACGCCGAGATCGTCACCATGGCGGCCGACCGGGCGGTCGTGCCCGGTGGCACGATCGCCGTGGTCGACGGCCGGATCGCCGCGATCGGCCCGGCGGCGACGCTACGGGCGGCGTACCCGGGCAGTCCCGAACTCGACGCCACCGGCTGTGTGGTCGTCCCCGGCCTGGTCAACGCCCACCAGCACACCACCGCCGACCCGCTGGTGCGCAGCAGCATCCCCGACGACGTCCCGGCCCAGCAGGCGATCTTCGACTGGATCGTGCCGCTGCACAGCGCGGTCACCGGCGACGACGACGAGTTGTCGGCCACCCTCACCGCCGTCGAGTCGCTCAGCTACGGGGTCACCACCCTGCTGGAGCCCGGCACGGTGGCGCACCCGCTGCGGGTCGCCGCCGGGCTGCGTACCGCCGGCATCCGGGCCCGGGTCGGCGGCTGGGGCTGGGACGCCCCCGACGTGCCCTACGCCCGGCCGGCAGCCGACACCCTCGCCGTGCAGGCCGACACCGTCGCCGCCCTGGCCGGCGACCCGCTGGTCACCGGCTGGATCACCCTGGTCGGGCACGACCTGGTCAGCGACGCGCTGTTCACCGGCGCGGCGGAGCTGGCCGACCGGCTCGACGTGGGCATGACCTGGCACCTGTCGCCCGGCCCCGAGGACGCCGCCGCCTACGCCGCCGCCGGTCGGGCCCGGCCGGTGCGGCACCTGGCCGACCTCGGCGTGCTGGGCCCCCGGCTGCTGCTCGGCCACGCGGTGTGGCTCGACGACGCCGAGGTCGACGCGCTCGTCGAGACCGGCGCCGCGGTCGCCTCCTGCCCGGGGGCCTACCTGCGGCTCGGCCAGGGTTTCACCCGGGCCGGCCGGCACACCGCGCTGCACCGGGCCGGCGGCCGGCTCGCGCTGGGCTGCGACTCGCACAACGCCGGGGACACCCCGGACCTGTGGCGGGCCGCCCGACTCTTCGCCGGCCTGGAGCGGGACCGGGGCGTTCCCGACCCGCTGCGCGCCGACGAGGTCTTCGCCCTGGCCACCGTCGACGGCGCCGCCGCCGTCGGGCTGGCGGCGCAGACCGGCTCCATCGAGGTCGGCAAGGCCGCCGACCTGGTGCTGCTCGACACCCGGACCATCCCCTGGACCCCGCGCGGTGACCTGCCCACCCAGCTCGTCTGGGGTGCGGCCGGGCACACCGTCCGGGACGTTCTGGTCGACGGCCGGCTGGTGGTCCGCGACCGGCGGATCACCACCGTCGACGTCGACGCCCTGCGCGAGGAGGCCGCCCAGCGTCGGGCCGCCCTGCTGCGCCGGGTCGGCATCGACATCCCCCCTCGCTGGCCCACCGTGCCAGCGACCGAGTTCTCCGCGCGCCGGTCCGTGCCGGGCCGTGCGCCGACCCCACGTGAAGGGAAAGCACCATGACAATGAGGATTGGTCGGGGTCCGGCGGCGCTGCTCGCCGGGGCGCTGGGATTCGCCCTGGTCGGTTGCGCGAGCAACGACGCGACCGCACCGTCGGCGGCCGGTTCGGCCAGCAGCGGTACGGCCCCCGCCGGGCAGCCGGATGCCAACGGCGACGGCAAGGTCGTCATCGGGGTGCTCAGCCCCGGTGACATCAACGACAACGGCTACTACGAGAGCTTCGTGATCGGTGCCGAGAAGTTCGCCACCGAAAAGGGCTGGCAGGTCATCAAGCGCGGCAACGTGCCGCCGACCGAGGCGCTCAGCGCCGCCCGCGCGCTGTGCCAGCAGGGCGTGGACATGGTGGCGCTCGGGGCGTCCGAGCTCAAGGACGCCATCCCGGCCTCCGAGGAGCCGGTCTGCGCCAAGACCTCCTGGTACGTGCCGTCGTCGGAGAACATCCCGCAGAGTCCCCGGGTGACGCTGTCCAGCGACGACCCCAACCAGAGCATGCTCGCCGCCGGGTACGCCACCGGCCTGGTCATGCAGCAGAAGAACGCCACCAAGGCCGGGTTCGTCACCGGTATGGAGGCCGACTTCTCGGTCAACGCCGCCAAGGCGTACAAGGCGGGCATCCGGATGGTGGTGCCGAACGCGACCCTGGTGACCACCTACACCGGTGACTTCAACGACTCGGCGAAGGCCCGGGAGGCCGTCCAGGCGCAGATCAGCCAGGGCGTCAAGGTCGTCTACCCGTACCTGGGTGGGGCCACCGACGCCGCCGCCAAGCTGGCCAACACCGGCGGTGCGCTCACCCTGACCCCCGGCACCGACCGGTGTGACTCGACCGACCCGCGCTTCGACATCTCGGTCATCTTCGACCCGGGCGCGTACTTCGCCGCCGCGCTGGAGCTGTTCGCCAAGGGTGAGATGACCCTCGGCACCACCAAGAAGTGGGAGCTGGGCAAGGACCCGTACCCGGCCGTCAAGATCTGCAAGGCGACCCCGGAGCAGACCCAGAAGATGGACGCCTTCGTCGCCGACGTGGCCAGCGGCAAGACCGACACCGCCGCGACGGTCGCCAAGCTCGGCTCCTGATTCCCGCTGCCCGACGACCAACGAGGTGAAACGGACTGTGGACGTTGACGACCAGCTGACGCCGGCTCTCACCCTGCGCGGAGTCAGCAAGCGTTACGGTCCGGTCGTCGCCTGCGACGCCGTGGATCTCGCCGTACGACCCGGCGAGATCCACGGCCTGCTCGGCGAGAACGGGGCCGGAAAGTCGACCCTGATGAAGATCCTGCTCGGGTTGGTGCACCGCGACGCCGGCACCATCACGCGCGGCACCGAACCGGTCGAGATCGACAGTCCGCAGGTCGCTGCCGACCTCGGGCTGGGCATGGTGCACCAGCACTTCAGCCTGATCGAACCGCTCACCGTCTGGGAGAACGTCATCCTCGGCGACACCGGGCGGATCGACCGGGCGGCGGCCTGCGCCCAGGTCGAGGAGGTGTCCCGCCGCTACGGGCTGCCCATCGACCCGAACGTGCGGGTCGACCGGCTCTCCGCCGGGGAACGGCAACGCGTCGAGCTGATCAAGTGCCTGCGCCGTGACCCGTCCATCCTGATCCTGGACGAGCCGACCTCGGTGCTCACCCAGGCCGAGTCGGCGGAGCTGTTCACCGTGCTGCGCCGGGTGGTGCAGGCGGAACGGCGGGCGGTCATCCTGATCAGCCACAAGCTCGCCGAGATCATGGCGGCCACCGACCGGGTGACCGTGCTGCGGCGCGGCGCGGTGGCGTTCCACGGCGCGACGAAGGACACCACCGCCCAGCAACTCGCCCGGCAGATGGTCGGCCGGGAGGTGTCGTTGCAGTCCGAGAGCGCCGCGCTGGGCCTGCTGCCGGTCGAGCGCCCCGCGCCGGTCGGCGAGGCCGACGGGGCGGTGGTGCCCCCGACGGCCCCCGGCCCGGCCGCGCAGGACGAGCCCGCGGCGTTGCGGCTGCGCGAGGTCACCCTGCTCATCGGCGGCCTGCCGGTGCTGGACCGGCTCAGCCTCGACGTGGCCCCCGGCGAGATCGTCGGCCTGTACGGGGTCGAGGGCAACGGCCAGGCCACCGTCGGTGAGCTGCTGTCCGGGCTGCTCGTCCCCGACTCCGGCACCGTCGAGATCGACGGCCGGCCGGTCGACCTGGTCCGCCCCGGCGCGCTGCACCACGCCGGCCTCGGCATCGTGCCCGAGGACCGGCACCACTCCGGTGTGGTGCTGGACATGAGCGTCGCCGAGAACCTGGTGATGAAGTCCCTCGCCGGAGTGACCACCCGGGGGGTGCTCAGCCGGCGGCGGATGCACAAGATCGCCCAGCAGCAGATGACCGAGTTCAACATCGTGGCGCCCTCCCCGGACACCCCGCTGCGCAGCCTCTCCGGCGGCAACCAGCAGCGGGTGGTGCTGGCCCGGGAGCTGTCCGCCGGCCCGAAGGCGCTGGTCGCCGCCCAACCCACCCACGGGCTGGACGTCGGCGCGATCGAAGACATGTACGTGCGGCTGCGGCAGGCCGCCGCGGAAGGGGTGGCGGTGTTGCTGATCTCCACAGAGTTGGAGGAGGTGATGGCCCTGGCCAACCGGATCGCGGTGATCTCCTCCGGCCGGATCGTCGGGGTGCTCCCCACCGCCGAGGCCACCGCCGAGCGGCTCGGCATGCTGGTCGGCGGGGTGAGTCACTGATGGCCACCCTCGGTATCGACGGCACCGGCCAGCGGCTGCTGCGCCGGCTCAACCCCGGCCCCGGCGGCTGGCAGGTCGGCCTCGCCACCGTCGCCACGATCGGCGTCGCGCTCGGCCTGTCCGCCCTGCTGATCGCGGTCACCGGCGGCTCGCCGACCGCCTCGACCAAGGCCCTCTACCAGGGCAGCATGGCCTCCCCGGCGGCCTGGTCCACCTCCCTGCTCTATGTCGCGCCGCTGCTGCTGGTCGCGGTCGGGGCCTGCGTCAGCGCCCGCTCCGGCTTCTTCAACATCGGCCAGGAGGGGCAGGTGCTGATCGGCGCGCTCGCCGGCGCGTGGGTCGGCCTGCGGCTGGCCGTACCCGGACCGCTGCTGCTGGTCCTGGTGCTGCTCGCCTCGGTGGTCGGTGCCGGGATCTGGGCCGGGCTCAGCGCGTTGATGTACCGGTTCCGGGGCGTCAACATCGTGGTGAGCACGATGCTGATGACGTTCCTCGCCCAGCAGCTCATCTCGTTCGCGGTGAACACCCCGTGGCTGCTCCAGGAGTCCCGGCTCGGCCGGGGCACGCTGTCCCCGCAGTCCAACCCGGTGCCCGAGAACGCCCGGCTCACCTCCCTGGGCGAATACCCGAACCTCCAGCTCAACGGGGGTCTGGTGCTGGCCGTCGTGGTGGCGGTCGTGCTGGCGCTGGTGATGGCGCGTACCCGCTGGGGTTTCCGGTTGAAGATGGTCGGCCTCAACCCGGCGACGGCCCGGCACGCGGGTGTGCGGGTCGGTGCCCTCGGCGGCATCGCGCTGGCGATCTCCGGGGCGCTGGCCGGTCTGGCCGGTGCGCTGCTGCTGACCAGCCCGGTCGGCACCAACCGGTTGCAGCCGGGGATGTCGCTCAACATCGGCTGGGACGGCCTGCTGGTCGCCCTGGTGGCCCGGAACAACCCGCTGCTGGCCATCCCGGTGGCGGTGCTGTTCGGCGTGCTGCGGGCCGGCGGCAGCTTCCTGGCCGCCACCGGCGTGCCGTCGTTCCTGGTCGACGTGGTCAAGGCGCTGCTGGTGCTGGCCTTCGTCGCACCCCCGGTGGTGATCGGCATGCTGCGCCGACGTCGCCTGGCCGACGAGCCGTCGACCCCCACCTCCACCCCGACGGCACCGACCGCCGCCGCTGCCACCCCGGCGACTCCGGTCGCCACCACCCCGACGGCTCCGGTGGCCGCTGCCGCGTCGACCGACCCGGCCTCCGGGTCGTCCCCGGTAGACCCGGTTGCCGGGTCGGACCCGGCCGGATCGGCGGCGTCGGTGCCCGGACCCCGGGCCGCCGCGTCGCCACCGGCGGACCCCGGCGACGCCGGGACCGCCGGCACCAAGGACGCCATGGAAGGCAGGTTGGCATGAGCGCCGCCGACAACATCGCCACCATCCTCTCCAGCGGGGCCCGGCTCACCGTGCCCCTGGCCTTCGCCGCCTGCGGGGAGTACGTCGCCCAGCGCGCCGGCACCCTGAACATCTCCGTCGAGGCGATGATGCTCGGCGCGGCGTTCGGCTCGATCGCGGTCGCCAGCGCCACCGGCAGCGCCACCATCGGCCTGGTGGCCGGCGCGCTGGTCGGGGTGGCGGTGGCGTTCGTGCACGGCATCCTGTCGCACCGGGTGCAGATCAACACGTTCGTCGTCGGCCTGGTGCTCAACGCCCTGGTGCTGGGCCTCACCAGCTACCTGATCACGGTGAGCACCTTCACCGGCCACCAGGTCTGGCAGGTGGACATCCCGGTGCTGCGCGACATCCCGATCGTCGGCCCGATGCTGTTCGTGCAACGCTGGCCGGTCTATCTGCTGCTGGCGGTGATCCCGCTGACCTGGTGGCTGGTCGAGCGCAGCCGGTGGGGGCTGGAGCTGCGGGCGGTGGGGGAGAACCCGCAGGCCGCCGACGTCAGCGGGATCGAGGTCAACAAGCGACGGCGACAGGCGCTGCTCTGGTGCGGGCTGCTCGCCGGGCTGGGCGGGGCCTACCTGGCGGTCGGCGAGGTCGGCTCGTTCAACCAGAACATGACCGCCGGCCGGGGTTACCTGGTCATCGCGGCGGTCATCTTCGGGGCCTGGCGGTTGGGCCGTACCCTGATCGGCTGCGTCGTCTTCGGTCTGGCCGACGCGATGCGGCTGGCGCTGCCGGCGCTCGGGGTCACCATGAACTCGCAGCTGCTGATCGCCGCGCCCTACCTGCTCGCCCTGCTGGCGATGCTGGTGTTCGCCACCACCCACCGCGAACCCCGGGCGCTGGCCCAACCGTTCCAACGCGGCACCACCTGACGGGGGATTCCTCGACTCCGGTCCGCCCACACGGCGCAGCGGCCACCCTCCTCCGGTGGCGGTCGCTGCGCCGTGTGGGTCCTGGGTCGGCACCCGCCCGCCGTGGTGGTCGTATCTCGTTGATCACGAGGACCCGGGGGTCCCACGGGGCATACCATGACTTTTTGTCACGATCGGTCGTGACAACGGGACACTTCCGCAGCGCCTCGCGCGCTTGATTGGCTGGTCAGGCATCACGGGGGTGATCCGGATGCGCCGCCGATCCGAAATGAGAACCCATGCGAAAGCCCGTGCGAGTCGTGCTCACCACCCTCGGTGTCCTGGTCGCCGTGCCGGTGCTCCTGCTTGCGACCACCGCCGTGGTGAACGTGGTGGCGACGAAGTCGGAAGCCTCCTCGATCACCCGTTACGGGCAACTCGTGCCCGTGGACGGCAAGCAGATGAACGTGGTGGTCGCGGGCAGCGGTGCCGAGACGGTCGTGCTCCTGCCCGGCCTCGGCACCGCCGCCCCCGGGCTCGACTTCCAGCCGCTGATCACGGAACTCCGGAGCACCTACCGGGTCGTCGCGGTCGAACCGTTCGGCACCGGCCTGAGCGACCCCGCCGACACCGACCGCACCGCCGCGAACATCACCCGGGAGGTGCACGAGGCGCTCCGGCACCTCGGCATCGACCGTTACGTGCTGATGGGCCACTCGATCGCCGGGATCTACGCGTTGACCTACAGCGCCAGCTACGCCGACGAACTCGTCGCCTTCGTCGGCATCGACAGCAGCGTCCCCGACCAGCCCGGCGGGGACGAGCCGATCCCGACCGGGGTGATCGTCGGCCTGAGCAAGCTCGGCATCACCCGGGCGCTGGCGGCGATCGCCGACGACCCGTACGCGGGCCTGCCCTACGACGAGCGGACCAGGAAGCAGCTGCGGTTGCTCAGCGCGAAGAACACGGCGGCCCCGACGATGGTGAACGAGATGGAGCACGTCTCGGCGAACTTCGCCGCGGTCAGCGGGAAGACCTTCCCGAAGGGGCTGCCCGTCCTGTTGTTCGTACGGTCGGACGACCCCGACGTGGCGGGTTGGGTCGCGCTCCACGAGCAGCAGGCGGCGAGCGTCGACACCGGTCGGGTCGTCCTCCTGGCGGGCGACCACTATCTGCACCACACCCTGTCGGCGGAGATCGCGCAGGAGACCAGGGCTTTCCTGGCGGCACGGTCGCTACGCTGAGCCGGTGACGGACACCTGGCCGGGTGCACCGCGGGTGACCGCCGACCTCCGGGCGATGCGGCTGTTCACGGTGTTCTCCCTGGGGCTGGGGATGCTCGTCGGTGGCGTCGTGCAGGTGGTGCTCGGCGTGGGCACGGCCACCGGCGTGCGGGTGGTCACCCTCATGGTCGCGACGGTCGCCGCCGTCCTGGTCGGGCTGGCCACGATCCCCCTGTTGCTCCGGGCCCCCGACGAGGCGACGCCCGGTCATCCACTCGTCCTCGTGCTGCTGGCGCTGTCCGGCGCGGTGTGGGTGCTGGCCGTGCTGCCACCGTTCGCGGGCTGGGGGTGGGCGTTCACGCTCGCGGTGGCGGGCGGCGTGCTCAGTTGCCTCGTGCGGGGCTGGTGGCGCGCGACGGTGATCCTCTGCTGCTGGGCCGCGATCGGTCTCGGCGGCCTCATCGGCGTGCTGGCCTCGCCGCGTGCCGCCGTCGTGGCGTGGCACGCCGAAGCGGGTGCCGAGGCCGTCGTGATCAGCACCCTCGCGCTGGTCACGCTGCTGCCCCTGAGCGCGGTCTGGGTGCAGCAGGTGGTGCTGCGACTGGAACACGCCCGCCGGCTCGCCTCCGACCTGGCGGTGGCGCAGGAGCGGCTCCGGTTCGCGACCGACCTGCACGACATCCAGGGCCACAACCTCCAGGTGATCGCGTTGAAGAGTGAACTGGCGGAGCGGCTGCTGCCCGATCGGCCCGAGCGGGCCGGCGGGGAGATCGCCGAGATCCGCCGGATCGCGCAGGTGGCCCTCGACGACACCCGTGCCGTGGTGAACGACTACCGCACCGTCACCGTGGCGGTGGAGGCGCGCAACGCGGCGGCGGTGCTGCGCTCCGCCGGCATCCGGTGTGCGGCCCACATCGGGACGCCGGACCTGCCGGTGGCCCTCGGCGCGGTGTTCGCCGTCGCGATCAGGGAGGCGGTGACGAACGTGCTCCGGCACAGCAGGGCGACCGAAGCCACCATCGCACTCGTCCGCGTCGCGGCGGAGTACCGACTGACCGTCACCAACAACGCCGCAGGCGTACCGCGTCCGGACGGAACGGGCCTGGCCGGCCTCGCCCAACGCGTCGCGGCCCACCGCGGGACGGTCGAGACCACCCGCGAGGACGACACCTTCACGTTGACCGTCCGCATTCCGGCGCCCGCCGCCGGCGCGCCGGGGCCCGCTCCGCAGGAGCCGACCCGGCCGACGAGACGACGGGGGACCCGCCGGTGATCCGGATCGTGATCGCCGACGACGAGGAACTCATCCGGGGCGCGCTCGTGGCGTTGCTATCCCTCGAACCCGACATCGAGGTCGTCGCGGATGTCGCCGACGGCGAAGCTGCGGTCGCGGCTGCCGTCGCGCACCGACCCGACCTGACCCTGCTCGATCTCGAAATGCCCGGACTCGACGGGGTCGACGCCGCCCGACGACTGCTGCGTCTCGTCGCGACGCAGGTCGTCATCGTCACCCGCCACGCCCGACCGGGGACGTTGAAGCGTGCGCTGAGCGCCCGGGTGCACGGCTTCGTGCCGAAGTCCACCCCCGCGTCGGAGCTGGCCAGGATCATCCGGTCGGTCGCCGCCGGTGAACGCTACATCGATGCGCGTCTCGCCGCGTCGGCACTCACCGAGCAGGAGAGCCCGCTGACGCCCCGGGAGATCGACGTGCTGAGACTGACCCGGGACGGCCTGCCCACCAAGAACATCGCGCGGCAACTCGGCCTCGCCCACGGCACCGTCCGCAACCACCTCTCCTCCGCGATGGCGAAACTGAACGTCGATTCGCGCACCGCCGCCGCCACGATCGCCTGGGAACACGGCTGGATCTGAGCGCTCCGTTTTCGGTTCTCGCAATTTCGTTGATATAGCGGTATCGACGAGCCGTCGATACCGCAACATCGGCGACGATGAGTCGATCCCGGGATTCGAGTCTGGTCGCCGCCGCTTCTCCCCGTGGGGGGCCGGGTGAGGGGGCGTCATGTTAGATCCACACTCCCGCGGATCGTCACCGGGCGCCGGGTGGACGGTGTGGTCCTGATGGAGATCCGCTTGGAGGACGACCGGGTGACCCGCCTGACCAAGACCGGTCTGCCGTTCGTCACGATCGGGCGGATCGCCGAGCCGCACGACATGAGCTGGATCGACATCGACTATTCCGGGCTGATCGCCCGCTGCGTGCACCACCTGGCCGATCTGGGGCACCGGCACGTGGCCCTGGTCAACCGCTCCGCCGAGTTGGTCGCCGCGGGTTACGGGCCCAGCCATCGAGCGCTCGCCGGTTTCCGGGCGGCGGCGGTGGAACGGGGGCTGACCGGCGTGGAGGTCTGCCGCGGCGACGACACGGCCTCCGGCGAGGCGTGCGTGGAACAGTTGCTCGTGACACATCCCGACGTCACGGCCATCGCCACCATCAACGAGGCCGCCCTGCCCGGAATGCAGCGCGCGCTGACCGGTGCCGGCACCGCCGGCGCTGCCGGCACCGCGAGTCTCGCGGTGCCGGCAGCGCCGGTCGGGTGGTGGTACGGATCAGCTGCGGGTGGACCAGCGCTGGTTCTGTTGCCCGTTGCAGGCCCAGAGGAGGAGCTTGGTGCCGTTGGCGGTCCCGGCGCCGCTGGCGTCGAGGCAGAGCCCGGACTGGACGCCGGTGATGGTGCCGTTGGAGTTGATGTTCCATTGCTGGTTGGTGCCGCTGTGGCAGTCCCAGATGATGGCCTGGGTGCCGTTGGTGGTGCCCTGGCCGCTGGCGTCGAGGCACTTGTTGCCCAGCACCTGCAGTTGTTTGCCGGCGGTGTGGGTCCAGCGTTGGGCGGTGTTGCCGGTGCAGTCCCAGAGTTGGACCTGGGTGCCGTTGGTGGTGGTGCCGTTCGGCACGTCGACGCAGCGGTTGGACTGGCCACCGACGAGTTGGACGCCCTGCGGCGGGTTACCAACGGCCGGCGCGTACGCGGCGGCGGCGATGTTGGCCTGTACCGCGTCCTCGGTCGTCGCGGTCGGGTAGCCGGAGGTCATCACGCCCTCGTAGAAGGTGCCGCGGGCGGTGTTGCTGTTGTCGCCGCCGATGCCGAGCAGGATGGCGCCTTCCTTCTTCATCGGGTGGTAGCCGTTGGGGCGGCGTCCGTCGAAGTAGGTCGTCAGGCCGCCGGACTGCGCGCTGCCGCCGCGGATCGCCCAGTGGTTCGGTTCGCCCTTGACGATGGCCGTCACGAAGCGGTGGTTGATGGGCGGCATGGGGTTGTATCGCGGGTTCACTCCGGAGAAGAGTCCCCACTCCATGTCCATCATGATCCAGGGGCCGTTGCCGTCCCCGTAGCCCCACACCTTGTTGTTGCCGAAGTAGATGGTCTCCATGATGCCGATGTCGTCGGCCATGGCGTTCGTCTGCGCGTTGCCGTAGTCGAAGCAGCACCCGTTGTTGTAGTGCGTGCCGTCGAGGACGGCGTACATGCCCTCGGGCTGGTCGCCGGTCGCGATGCCGTTGGTGTTGTTGTTGCGGTAGCCGGTGCCCGGAGGGATGTAGACGCCGTACGCCTTCTGGCCGCCGATCGTGATCGGCGCCGCCTTCGCGTCGGCAAGGTTGTCCGACCCGCCAGGCCCGGGGCCCGGCACGCCGCCACCCAAGGCCTGGGTGAGACGGTTGTTGCGGCCGGTCTGGTCGTAGATGATCGTGATGACGCAGTTGGTGTTGGTGCAGAACGTGTCCTGCGCGGCGGCGTCGGCGTAGCCGCCCGCGCTCAGCACGCCGACGTCGCGGGTGGTGTTGTCCGACGAGCGGCGAACCTGGTAAAGCGGGCCGTTGTACGCGCCGTACAGCGCCCGGGTGGTGCTGTGCGCGGCCACGCACGGGGTGCCACCCGAGGCGTAGATGTCGCACGGCCCCGTGCCGGCGGCGCGGGCGACACCCGGCGCGTCCGAGACCACGTAGATGCTGGCGCCGACAGCGAGAACCAGCAGGGTTCCCGTCGCGGCGAGCAGACGACTCAGTCGTCCCTTCACATTCATCGGATCCTCTCGGCGGTGAGGTGGAGCGTGGTGGTGGCGGGTTGAGCCTGTGTTGCCGGACCGATCCAGTTCGACACGGTTGGTGCCGTGGGCGGCGGTGGTTCGAGCCTCGCTACCGGCCCAGACTGACGTCACACGTCATACCTATTACATTAATGCCCGTCCATGCGTTGCGCTACCGGGCGCGGGCCGTCGCATCCGACCCGGTCGACGCCCCGCTGGCCGGGGAACATGCCGACTCGGGGCTTGGGTTCCGGACGGATATGCCGACAGGGAAGAGGGTGCGTGCCCGTTTCGGGGCAAGAATCGATTCGAGGGCGCGGCATGAACATCGGGGAGATCGCCCGCCGGGCGGGGGTGTCCTGCAGCACCGTCTTCTGCGTCCTGAGCAGGAAGCGGACCGTCTCGGAGGGGACCCGGCAGCGGATCCAGGCGGTCATCGACGAGCTGGACTACCGACCGAACGCCAGCGCCCGCGCGCTCAAGGAGGGACGCAGCCGCACCCTCGGGCTGGCGATCCCCCCCCCGGGATAGCCGTCGAGCAGGTGCTGATGCGGGGCAGTGAGACGAGGGGTTATGCGGTCGCGGGATGGTCGGTAGCGTTGGTGTGACGGCGGCCGGTCGGTCGGCGATGCATCCCGCACTGACGAGGAGGTCGGGGTGGATTTCTTGCCGGAGTTGACGTTCGGGCAGCGGCTGAAGGTCTACCGGGAGCGTTCCGGCAAGACCCGCGCGGTGCTCGGTGGGCTGGTCGGCCGGAGCGCCGAGTGGGTCAAGGCGGTGGAGACCGATCGCATCCTGCCGCCGCGCATCCACATGTTGGACCGGATCGCGCGCGCCCTCAAGGTCGACGTCGCCGTCCTCGCAGGCGAGCTGGGTAACCGGTCGGCGGTGGTCAACGGCCCCGAGCATCCGGCGCTGGCATCGGTGCGGGACGCGGTGAACCGCTTCACGGTCTTCCCGGACGTTCCGGCCGAGTCCTTGTCCAGCCTGCGTGAGCGGCTTGCGGCGGCGTGGCGGGCGCGTCATCAGGCGTCGGATCACCGGACGGTGCTGGGTGCGTTGTTGCCCGCGCTGCTGCGGGATGTGCGGCACGCCGCCCTGGTTTACGAGGGTGCGCAGCGGCGACAGGCGCAGGCGCTGTTGGCCGAGACGCTCGGGGTGGTGCAGATGTTCCTCGCCTACCAGCCCGCCGCGGAGTTGATCTGGCGGGTTGCGGATCGGGCGATGGTGGCGGCGCAGGAGTCGGGCGACCCCGAGGCGATCGCCCGAGCGGGGTGGTTCCTGGGGCAGGTGCACCGGGACACCGGCGATTGGGACACCGCGATGGCGGTGACACTGGACGTGCTGTCGGCTCTGGAATCCCGGGCGGCCGAGGGAGACGCTGGTCTGCTGGCCCTGTGGGGAGCGCTGAACTTCGAGGCCGCGTACACCGCTGCCCGGGCGGGGGAGGAGGGCCGGGCGTGGCGGTACTGGGATCGCGCGGACCGGGTCGCGCAACGCCTGCCGCAGGGCTTCTACCAGCCACAGACGTCGTTCTCCCGGGTTGTCATGGGCGCTCATGCGGTGACCGTGGCCGTGGAGTTGCAGAAGTTCGGCGAGGCGGTCCGACAGGCGCGTCGCCACGAGGCGGCGACGATTCCGTCGAGGCCGCGCCGGGCGCGGCACCTGATCGAGGTCGCAAGGGCGCACCACGGGAAGGGCGACAAGGAGGCGGCCGTGGCGACGCTCCGGCAGGCGTACGAGTCGGCTCCGGAGACGATCCGCTTCAACGGGTACGCCCGACAGATCACCCTGGACCTGCTCGACGGTCCACGGTCCACCCGTGACGAGGCCCGCGACCTCGCGGTGAAGGTCGGCCTCGTCCCGTGAACCGGGGGTAGAGACCCTACCCGTTCCCCATGGTCACCATACGTAGCGTCTTCCGCACGGGATGCGGCGGGCGGTGCGACTTCGCCTGGTCGCCGCGTCCCCCTCAGCACGGGGCGAACGATGCCCCCGTGATCCGGCGCGGTGGTGACGTTCTCCCGAGCACATCGCCGCGCCCCTTCCGAAGGGGACGACGCGGATGGGTGGCGTGGACAGTGATCGGGGCGTAAGACGGGGTGAGCAGATCCAGGCGGCGGAGCGGGCGGCGGCAAGACAGCGGCTGCTCGTGCAGGCCGAGGCGGAGCGGATACCGGTGGAGGAGACGACCCGGGCGGTGCCGGATCGGCGGTGGCGTCGTGGACGGTAGTGAGGTGCTGCCGGTCGGTCGGCGGGTGGCGTACTGGCGAGGGCGGCGCAGGCTGTCGCAGCAAGTGTTCGCCGACCGGTTGGGCAAGTCGAAGAGTTGGGTGGACAAGGTCGAGCGGGGTGTCCGGACCCTGGACAAGGTGTCGACGCTTCAGGAGATCGCCACCGTGTTGCGGATCGACACGAGCGTTCTCCTTGGTCGCGATGTTCCGCCGGCCGGGGGAGTCGGTCGGGTCGAGGGGGTGGGGCGGGTCCGGGAGGCGTTGTCGGCGTACGACATCGCGGTGGGCCGGCCGGCGGGACGGGGCGGCGTGTTGTCGGCGGATCGGCTGGCGCGGGACGTCACCCACGCCTGGGTCACGTTCCAGCACGCCCGGTATCCGCAGGTGGTCGGGTTGATCCCGGGCGTGTTGGCCGCCGCGCAGCGTGTCCACGCGGATGATCCGGTGGCGGGGCGGTCGGTGCTGGTGCAGGCGTACCGGCTCACCGCGTCGTTGCTGGTCAAGCTGGGTGAGACGGAGCTGGCGTGGTTGGCTGCCGACCGGGCCATGACCACCGCGACCGGTGACGTGGTGCTGGTGGCCGCCGCGACCGTGCCCCTGGCGCAGGTGTTACGCGCGTCGGGGCGGGCGCGCACGGCCAGGTCGACGGCGCTGGCAGCCGCGTACCGGATCGCCCCGCCCGACCTCGACGGCGCGCCCGCCCCCAGGCTGTCGCTGTGCGGGACCCTGGTCGTGCAGGCCGCGCTGGCCGCCGCCCGCGACGGCGACGACCGCGCCACGGTCGACCTGCTCGACGAGGCCGCCGGGATGGCCGCCCTCGTCGGCGACGGCCACGACCACCACCGGACCGCGTTCGGGCCGGTCGCGGTGGACCTGGCCCGGGTCGCCACCGCCCTCGACCTCGGTCATGCCGGTGAGGCGGTGGCCTGGCACGAGAAGACCACCGCCCGCGATGCCTGGCGGTGGCTACCGGCCGAACACCGCGCCGCCCACCTGCTCGACGCCGCCCGCGCCTACCTGCACGCCGGTGACCCGGGCAACGCCGGCCGCGCCCTGCTCGCCGCCGAGCGCACCGCCCCCGGCGAGGTACGCCACCGGCCCACCGCCCGCGCGGTGATCGCCCGACTCGTCCACGACCCGCACGCCCCCGCCGCGATCATCCAGCTAGCCGCCGCCCTCGAGGTGGCCTGAGCATGACCGCCCCGTTCCTGTCCCTGGCCCAAATCCGCAACCGCCTGACTCTCCAGGCCGCCACGCCCTCCGCAACCCGCACCCGGCCCCCGCTACCCGCGACCCACGCCCGGCCTCCGCTACCCGCGACGACCCACGCCCCGCCTCCGACGACCGCTGCCCGCTCTGCGGCGCCGTCGCCGGCCAAGCAAGATCGTGCTATTTCCTGGTTGTAGTGGCCTCCGGGCGTAGCGAAGCCACTACAACCATGTTCGAGCGTGACCTTGTGGCACGGTTCCCGGCGTGCGTCGGGGTGGTCCCGGCGTGCGTCGGGGTGACCGCCGCTGACGACGTCAGGGACGACGGCGCAGGCTCGGGTCGGTCAACGCCGGCACCTGGTAGCCGGCGTCGGCCGGGTTGACGTCGTGGCCCGGCCGGACCAGGGCGTCGATCCGGTCCAGCACGTCGGCCGGCAGCCCGGCCGGCTCCCCGGCGGGCAGTTGGCTGCGCAGCTGGGCCAGGGTGCGCGGCCCGATGATGGCGCTGGTCACCGCCGGGTGGCTCAGCACGAAGCCGAGCGCCAGCTCGATCAACGTCAGGCCGCTCTCCTCGGCGAGCGTGGCCAGCTCGTCGACCAGGGCGAGCTTGCGGTCGCGGGCGGCGGCGTCGCGGAAGTCGAAGTGGTCGCCGTTGCGCCCGGCGCGGGAGTCCGCCGGTACGGCTGTGGACCGGTACTTGCCGGTCAGCCAGCCGCCGTTGAGCGGGCTGAACACCAGCACGCCCAGCCGGTACCGGGCGCTGGTGGGCAGGGCGGCGGCCTCGACGCCCCGGGTCAGGATCGAGTAGCCGAGCTGTTCGGTGGTGAAGCGTTCCCGCTGCCGGCGTTCGGCCACCCACTGCGCCTCGACGATCTGCTCGGCCGGGAACGCCGAGGTGCCGATCATCCGGACCTTGCCCTCCCGGACCAGGTCGGACAGCGCGCCGAGGGTCTCGTCGACGTCGGTGAGCGGATCGGGCCGGTGCACCTGGTAGAGGTCGATCCAGTCGGTGCCGAGCCGGCGCAGGCTGCCCTCCACCGCCTGCCGGATCCAGCGGCGGGAGTTGCCGCGCCGGTTGCGGTCGTCCCCCATCGGCTCGTGGAACTTGGTGGCCAGCACCACGTCGTCGCGCCGGCCACGCAGCGCCCGGCCGAGGATCTCCTCGGACTCGCCGTGGGCGTAGACGTCGGCGGTGTCGACCAGGTTGATCCCGGCGTCGAGCGCCTCGGCGACGATCCGGTGGCACTCCTGCTCGTCGGGGTTGCCCCAGGCGCCGAACATCATGGTGCCGAGGCAGAGGGTGCTCACCTCGACCCCGGTTCCGCCCAGTCTGCGGTACTGCATGATCCGATCGACCTCCCGTACGCGGTGTGCCCCCACGCTGGCACGCCGGCCGGCCGGTGGCACCGTCCCGGCGCGTCGAACCCGGCGCGCCGGCTTTGTGTCCCCGGCACATCGACCCTGCCGCCGAACAGTGAATAGGCTGGTGGACGCGATAGTGATGGACATTTCGGTACGGTGGAGGTAACAGTGGCGACCGGTCTGACCCAAGCCCGATGGACGCACGTGGCGTTGCCCACCGGCGACCTCGACAAGGCGATCTCCTTCTACACCGCGCTCACCCCGCTGGTGGTCGTGGAGCGGTTCGCCGACGCCGACGGGGAGAGCGTCTGGCTTTCCAACGACAAGCAGGCCGACACCCCGTTCGTGCTGGTGCTGGTCTCGTTCAACAAGGACAAGGGCGGCCAGCTCGGTCTGCTGCACCCGTTCGCGCACATCGGCATCGAGGTGCCGCAGCGCTCGGACGTCGACGAGATCGCCGCGCGGGCCCGGGAGCTGGGCTGCCTGCACTGGGAGCCCCGCCAGATGCCGCCGCCGGTCGGTTACATCTGCGCGCTGAAGGACCCCGACGGCAACGTCATCGAGATCTCCCACGACCAGCAGGTCTTCGACACCGTGCGGCGTCGGTGGGGGAGCTGACCGCAGCGTCGACCCGCGCCGCCGTACTGCGGTACCTGGCGGCGTTGAACGCCCACGACGCCGATGCCGTCGCCGGCTGCGTCAGCGCCGACTTCGTCAACGAGCACACCGCCGCCCTCGGCCGGACGGTGGTCGGCCGGGTCCGTTACCGGGCCCGGCTCGACGGTTTCCTGGCTGAGTTCGTCGACCTGCGCTACGAGGTGGAGGAGCTGCTCGTCGACGGTGACCGGGCGGCGGTGGCCTACCGGATGTCGTTCCGGCTGGCGTCGGCCGGCCGGGCACCGGTGCGCATCCGCGGCGTGTTCCGGTTCCGGGTCGACCCGGACGGGTTGATCGCCCACCGGGTCGACTACTGGGACAGCGGCGAGGTGCACCGTCAGCTCGCGGGTGCCACCGAACCGCCGCCCGCCCCCGGTTCGGGTAGATGATCCCGGCGAGCACCACGATCGGCCGCCCGCCGGTGCCGAAGATGACCAGCAGCAGCGGCAGGATCGCCACCACCGGGATCGG
>NZ_JBFAQU010000031.1:0-65099 GCF_040678915.1 Micromonospora sp. NPDC049257 | reverse complement strand
CAGACGGTCCAGGTGTCGGCGTACCCCGACCACTACGCCCAGTGGGAAACCCAGGCCGCCGACCTCGTCGCCCAGCACTGGAACAGCTGACCCGCGTACGACACGATGGCCGGCACCCCGCCCGGGGTGCCGGCCATCGGCGTGTGCGGCGGCGGGTCAGACCCGGTAGCCGGCGGCGCGGGCCGCCTCGCGGTCCCGGCGTCGCTCCCGGCGTCGCCGCAGGAACCAGACCACGAACGCCACCATGCCCAGCAGGAACGCCAGCACCAGCACCGGCAGGATGATCGCCACCAGGGACATCAGCACGCTGGTCGCGTCCTCGGCGGTGCTGGCCACCGGTGCGCCGAAGCCCGCCGTGGTCGCGTTGACCACCGGCCTGGCCGCTGCTTTGAACAGGTGTACGCCGAGCGCGATGGCGACCCCGGCGGCCACCGGCACCCACTGGTGGGACGAGAAGAACCCGCCCGGGTCGCTGACCGTCACCGTCTCGGAGCCCGAACCGGCACCGAAGGCCAGCCCGCCGGCGGTGGGCCGGACCACCGTCTGCACGACGTCGTTGACGTGGTCGACCACGGGCACCTTGTCGGCGACGACCTCGACCGCGAGCAGTGCGGCGAGGATCGCCAGTACCCACCCGTTGCCCAGCCACTGCCAGCCGCTGGGCAGGTCGATCAGGCTGGTGTAGCGGGCGAGCAGACCCATGGTGAGCAGGGGGATGTAGGCGTTGAGGCCCGCCGAGGCGGCGAGACCGGTACCGGTGAGGACTTCGAGCACCATCTCAGCATCGCACCGGCACGCCAGTGCCGCGCGACGGTGACCGGCCGGTCCTCGGCTACCCTCGTCGGGTGCGTCTGGTGATTGCGAAGTGCTCGGTGGACTACGTCGGACGGCTCTCGGCGCACCTGCCGCTGGCCACCCGCCTGCTCATGGTCAAGGCGGACGGGTCGGTGTCGATCCACGCCGACGACCGGGCGTACAAGCCGTTGAACTGGATGAGCCCGCCCTGTCGGCTGGAGGAGGCCCCCGGCGTGTGGCGGGTGGTCAACAAGGCCGGCGAGGAGTTGCGGATCACCCTGGCGGAGATTTTCCAGGACACCTCCTACGAGCTGGGCGTCGACCCGGGGCTGCGCAAGGACGGCGTCGAGGCGCACCTGCAGGAGTTGCTGGCCGCCAACCCGGAGACGCTGGGGGAGGGCTTCACCCTGGTCCGGCGGGAGTACATGACCGCGATCGGCCCGGTCGACCTGCTCTGCCGGGACGCCAACTCCAGCGCGGTCGCCGTCGAGGTGAAGCGGCGTGGCGACATCGACGGCGTCGAGCAGCTCACCCGCTACCTCGAACTGATGAACCGGGACCCGCTGCTCGCCCCGGTGGCCGGTGTCTTCGCCGCTCAGGAGATCAAACCGCAGGCCCGGGTCCTCGCCACCGACCGGGGCATCCGCTGCGTGGTCGTCGACTACGACCGGCTGCGGGGCATCGTGCGCGACGAGCTGACCCTGTTCTGACTGTGAGGCTGGCGTCGGCGCGCTGCGGGCACCACCGCCCCGCCGGGCACGCGGCCCGGTGGCCAGCACCCCCGTACCCCGTGCGGCCCGGCACCGCCCGTGCGGCTGGCGTTGCGCTGTGCGGCCCGGCACCGCCCGTGCGGTCGGTCAGCGGCGGCCGTAGAGCGCCTTGGCGACCTTGACGAGGCGGGCCACGTCGGTCGGGGTCCGCTCGAAGGTCATCGAGGGCAGCAACGACCGGGCCCGCCGTCGGGTGACCGACTTGGCCCGCCCGAACTCGCGCAGCCCGTCCTCGCCGTGGATCCGGCCGAAGCCCGAGTCGCCCACCCCGCCGAACGGCAGCGTGGACATCCCGGCGAAGGTGAGCGCCGAGTTGACCGACGCCATCCCCGACCGCAGCCGCCGGGCGATCGCCACCGCGTCACGCCGACCGAACACCGAACCCCCCAGGCCGTACGGCAGGGCGTTGGCCCGGCGTACGGCCTCGTCGGCGTCGGCGACCCGGCTGATGGTCACGGTCGGGCCGAACGTCTCCTCGCGGATGGCCGAGGCGGACTCGGGGACGTCCACCAGCACCGTCGGATGCACGTACGGCGGCTGGACGGCGGCGGGGCCACCCAGCACCGCCCGCCCCCCGGCGGCGATGGCCTCGTCGATGTGCCGGCGGATCACGTCGAGCTGGCTCGGCATGGTGATCGGGCCGAGGTCGGCGGAGTCCGCGCCGACGGTCAGCCGTCCGGCGCGGGCGACCACCCGGGCGACGAACTCGTCGTAGACCGGTGCCACCGCGTAGACCCGTTCGATGCCGATGCAGGTCTGGCCGGCATTGGTGAGCGCGCCCCAGACGCAGGCGTCGGCGGCGGCGTCCAGGTCGGCGTCGGCGTCCACGATCATCGCGTCCTTGCCGCCGGCCTCCAGCAGCACCGGGGTCAGCGACTCGGCGCAGGCCGCCATCACCGCACGGGCGGTCGCCGTGGAGCCGGTGAACGCCACCTTGTCGACGCCCGAGCGGCACAGTGCCGCGCCGACGTCGCCCAGGCCGTGCACCGCCGTGAACACCGGCTGCTCCGGCACCACCTCGGCGAACGCGTCGACCAGCCACTGACCGGCCACCGGGGTGTACTCGCTGGGCTTGAGCACCACCGCGTTGCCGGCGGCCAGCGCGTACGCGGCGGAGCCGACCGGGGTGAAGACCGGGTAGTTCCACGGGCCGATCACCCCGACCACGCCGTGCGGCTGGTATTCTAGGTGGCCGGAGAACTCGGCCAGGATCAACCGGGACCGGACCCGGCGCGGCCCCAGCACCCGGCGGGCGTTGCGGGCCGCCCAGTCGATGTGCTCGATGGCGGTGAGGATCTCGACGACCGCGTCACCGACCGGTTTGCCGCCCTCGACGTGGAGCAGTTCGGCCAGTTCCTCGATCCGCTGGGCGAGCAGGGCCCGCCAGCGCAGCAGGCGCGTCCGGCGGCCGTCGAAGCCGAGCCCGGCCCACCACTGCCCGGCCGTGCGGGCGCGGTCGACCGCGCGCTGCACCTCCTCGGCGGTGGCGACCGGCAGCCTGCCGGCTTCCGCGCCGGTGGCCGGGCTGGTCGAAACCAACTGACCATCGGTGACTACCGGGGTACCCGGGACCTGTACAGCCGTCATGGCGGAAGTCTAGACCCGGAAGCTACCAGCTGGTAGTTGTGAGTGCTGCTCGTCTATTGCTTCCGCCGCCGCCTGTTCGGTGGACGGTCGATGTCCGCCAGGGGTCGCGGAGGTGGCCGGGCGGGTGGTGAGCTGGTCACGCGGAGCTGGCAGGCTGGGCGCGAGGCGACGGCGGATGGGGAGCTGACTGTCCATGCAGGATCATCCGGAACTGATGCCGCTGTTGACGGTGGCCGGCGGGCCGATGCGGGGGGCGAGTTTCCGCGTCCGGCCCCGACCGCAGGTGATCGGCCGGGCGCCGGACGTCGACATCCCGGTGGCGGACGCGCACCTGAGCCGGCGGCACGCCGAGGTGCGGCTGACCGAGGACGGGGTGGTCCTGGTCGACCTGGGGTCGACCAACGGCACCTGGCTCAACGACCGGCGGATCACCGACGCCGAGCCGCTCACCGACGGCGACGTGATCCGGCTGGGCCGTACCGAGCTGCGCTACTTCGACCCCGGGCTGGCCACCACCGACCCGGTCGGCCTGAGCTTCACCGGGGGCCTCGGCGGCCGTCGGGACCACCGGCCCACGCTGCCGCTGCCGCCGCGTGCCCCCGGCCCGGCCGACGCCGTGGCCGGTCGCCCCGTCGCCGCGGTACGTGGCGTCGACACCTGACCGCGGGGACACGGCCGACCGCCGGGGCTTCCGCCGCCGGGCCGGCCTGACCGGTTGCCGCCTCGGGCTCGACGGCGCTACCCCGGCCGGTGCGACGGCGCGGCCCTGACTGGTGCGACGGCCCTGACTGGTGCGACGGCGCGGACTGGTGCGACGGCGCGGACTGGTGCGACGGCGCGGACTGGTGCGACGGCATGGCCGTGACTGGTGCGGCGGCGTGGCCCGATGGGTTCGACGACGCGGCCCGGCCGGTGCGGCGGGGCGGCCCCGGCCGGGTGCGGGAAATCTCCCAGGGCGTCGCGACGGCGCACCGCCGCGTGGCACACTCCGACGGATAACCTTAGCGTTCGTTCATGTGCGCAGCGTCCGTCCGTGTCGGCGGCGGCGGAGTCAACCAGGGGAGGCCGGTCGTGGCGCGGGAGTTCACCAGGGTGGGCGTGGTCGGTCTGGGCACCATGGGTGCCGGCATCGTCGAGGTGTTCGCCCGCAACGGTGTCGACGTGGTCGCGGTGGAGATCTCCGAGCCGGCCCTGGCGCGGGGTCGGGCCACCCTCGCGCGGTCGACCGACCGGGCGGTGGCCAAGGGCAAGCTGGCCGAGAACGACCGGGACGCCCTGCACTCCCGGGTCGACTTCCAGGTCGGGCTGGAGGCGCTGCACTCGGTGGACCTGGTGGTAGAGGCGGTGCCCGAACACCTCGACCTGAAGCGACGGCTCTTCGCCGAGCTGGACCGGATCTGCCAGCCCGACACCATCCTGGCCACCAACACCTCCTCGCTGAGCGTCACCGACATCGCGGTCGCCACCGACCGGCCCCAGCAGGTCGTCGGCCTGCACTTCTTCAATCCGGCGCCGGTGATGAAGCTGGTCGAGGTGGTTCGCACGGTGGTCACCGCCGCCGACGTGGTCGACGACGTCGAGGCGCTCTGCGCCCGGCTCGGCAAGGTCGACGTCACGATCAGCGACCGGGCCGGTTTCATCGCCAACGCCCTGCTGTTCGGCTACCTCAACCAGGCGGTCAGCATGGTCGAGGCCCGGTACGCCACCCGGGAGGACATCGACCTCGCGATGAAGCTCGGGTGCGGCCTGCCGATGGGCCCGCTCGCCCTGCTGGACCTGATCGGCCTGGACACCGCGTACGAGATCCTCAACACCATGTACCGGCACGGCGGACGGGACCGGCGGCACGCCCCGACACCGCTGATCAGGCAGATGGTCACCGCCGGGTTGCTCGGGCGCAAGTCCGGACGCGGCTTCTACACCTATGACAAACCGGGCTCTCCGAAGGTCGTACCCGACGGGCAGACGCCGGCCCCGACGCGGACGGCGCCCGACAGCGCGCCGGTGACCACGGTCGGCGTGGTCGGGGCGGGGGCGCTGGCGGCCGGCCTCGTCGAGGTCTTCGCCCGGGCCGGCTACCCGGTGCTCTCGGTGGACGGCGACACCGGCTCGTCGGCCGGGATCTCCGGCGCGGTCCGGAGCGCGCTCGACGAGGACGTGGCCCGGGGCGAGCTCGACGCGGCCGACCACGAGGCGACCCTGGCCCGGATCACCTGGTCGGCCACCCTGGAACAGCTCGCCGACGTCGACCTGGTGGTCGAGGCGGTGGCCGAGGAGTCGAGCGTCAAACAGGCCCTGTTCGCCCGCCTCGACGAGGTCTGCAAGCCGGGCGTGCTGCTCGCCACCACCACCTCGTCGCTGCCGGTGATCGAGGTGGCGATGGCCACCCAGCGTCCGGCCGACGTGCTCGGCCTGCACTTCCCCGACCCGGCGGCGAGGCGACCGCTCGTCGAGGTGGTACGCACCATCCGTACCTCGGCGGAGGCCACCGCCACCGCCACCGCGGTCTGCGCCGCGCTCGGCCGGACCACGGTGGTCTGTGGCGACCGGGCCGGCTTCGTGGTCGACGCGCTGCTCCTGCCCTACCTGAACGACGCGGTGCGGATGCTGGAGGCGGGCTACGCCTCCGTCGACGACATCGACCACGCGATGAAGCTCGGCTGCGGGTACCCGACGGGCCCGTTCGAGGTGCTCGACGCGATCGGCCTGGACGTGGCGCTGGCGGGCCAGCGGGCGGTATACCGGGAGCAGCGCGAGCCGGGCCTCGCCCCCGCGCCGCTGCTGGAACACCTGGTCACCGCCGGTCACCTGGGTCACCGGTCCGGCCAGGGCTTCCGGGACCACTCCGGGCACTGACCGGGGCGACGGTCGGCCACCCGCCGCTGATCCGGGCCGCCGCACCGCTGTCGGGCCGGGCGGCGTACCTCACCGCGCAGCAGCCCGGGAACTGACCGTAACCTTGGCAAGGTGAGCCCCCGTCGCAACCGTCCCCGCCGCGAGGACACCACCCAGTTGGACGCCGGCCGGGCCCGCCACGGCGTGGAATCGGTGCAGCAGTGGCGCGACGGCGAGTGGCAGGTACGCGGGATCAGCGGCGGGGCGTCGGTCAAGACGTACCGCTGCCCCGGATGTGACCAGGAGATCCGACCCGGGGTGGCGCACCTGGTGGCCTGGCCGGCCGACGGCGCGGGCGACCTGACCGACCGGCGGCACTGGCACAGCGGCTGTTGGCGGGCCCGGGACCGGCGGGGGCCCAACCTGCTGCGCGGCCGGGGCGCACCCCGCTACGGCTGACCGGCCCGGCCGACGAGGTGCTGCCCGCCGGCCGGCGGATTCCGGTGGGCGGCGGCCGGTGGGGCCGGTCGGGCGATCCTGGTCACCCCGGTTGCGCCCCGGGCGCGCGGCGGCGACGACTTCGCGGCAGACTTGGGCGGTGAGCACACCGATCCGCGCGTCGTCGATCCTGCCCGGCCACCGGGAGGACATCGAGCTGCACACCGCCGACGGCCTGCGCCTCGTCGGCGAGCTGGCCCGCCCGGCCGACCGGGACCCGGTGGGCACCCTGGTCTGCCTGCACCCGCTGCCCACCCACGGCGGGATGATGGACAGCCACGTCTTCCGCAAGGCGGCCTGGCGGTTGCCCGCCCTGGCCGACCTGGCGGTGCTCCGGTTCAACACCCGGGGCACCAGCAGCGTCCGGGGCACCAGCGAGGGGGCCTTCGACAACGCGGTGGGCGAGCGCTTCGACGTCGCCGCCGCGATCGAGTACGCCGAGTTCCACGAGCTGCCGAACGTCTGGCTGGTGGGCTGGTCGTTCGGCACCGACCTGACCCTCAAGTACGGCTGCGACCCGGCGGTGGCCGGGGCGATCCTGCTCTCCCCGCCGTTGCGTTTTTCGAACCCCGCGGACCTGGCCGTCTGGGCGGAGTCGGGCCGGCCGCTGACCGCGCTGGTGCCCGAGTTCGACGACTACCTGCGCCCCGACGAGGCTCGGGAACGCTTGGCGGCGGTGCCGCAGGCCGAGGTGGTCGGGGTGCCCGGGGCCAAGCACCTCTGGGTGGGCGACGCCGAGCGGGTGCTCGACGAGATCGTCCGGCGGGTGAACCCGGCGGTGCCGCTGCCGCTGCCGACGAGCTGGGACGGCCCGATGGAGACCGGCGACGTCAGCGCGTACGCCGACCGCACGGTGGCCGCCTTCGCCGACACCCCCGTGCCGGGTCCCGCCGCCGGCTGAGGCCCGCCCCACCCCTCCCGCCGCCCCACCCCTCCCGCCGCCCTGCCCTCCCGCTGCCCGCTCCGCCTTCCCGTGACCGCGCGCGACGGTCCAAGATCGTGCTCGATCCATGTTGTAGTGGCCTCCTGGCCGGAGGAGCCCACTACAACATTGTTGTTGTGGCCGGAACCCGGCGGGCTGGGCGTGGGGGTTGTCCGGCTGGGGCGGGCCGGGGTGGGCTTGGTCAGCGGCGTTCCTGGCGGGGGAGCACCACCTCGCGCAGGATCAGTTGGAGGGCGGCCACCACCGGGATGGCGATCAACGCGCCGACCACACCCATCAGCGCCACCCCGAGCAGTGCGGCGAGCAGGGCGGCCACCTCGTTGACCTCCACCGACCTTCGCATGATCTTGGGGTAGATGAGGTAGTTCTCCACCTGCTGGTAGAGCACGAAGAAGACCACGCAGGCGATGCCGACCGGCAGCCCGGTGGCGAACCCGACCAGGCTCACGATCACCGCGCCGAGGGTGGCCCCGATCTGCGGGATCAGGTCGGTCACCGCCACCACCACGGCCAGCGCGAACGGGTAGGGCAGCTCGACGACCAGGGCGAAGACGAAGGTGGTCGCGCCGGCCAGCACGGCGATGCTCAGCGCCCCTACCATGTACGCGCCGACCTTGGTCAGGATCTCGTCGCCGATCAGGCTGACCCGTTGCCGGCGGGACCTCGGCACCAGCGCGTACCCGAGGTCGCGCAGTTTGTCGAAGTAGGCCAGGAAGTAGATCGTCAGCACCAGCACGGTGAGCACCCGGAAGAGGGTGCCGAAGATCAACTGGGCGCCGCCGAGGACCCCGCCGAGCGCCCGACCGACGGTGTCGGCGTTGGCCAGCTCCTGCACCCGCTGCATCACGTCGTACCGCACCACCAGGTCGTTGACGGTACGGTTGCGGCGTAGCTCCTCGACATAGCTGGGTAGTTGTTCGATGAACTGCCCGGTCTGGGTCACCACCGGCGGCACCAACGCCACCAGCCCCGCGATGATCAGCAGCACCAGGGTCAGCACCACCACCGTCACGGCCAGGCCGTGCGGCAGCCCCCAACGGCGCAGCCGCACCACCGCCGGGTTGAGCCCCACCGCCAGAAAGAGCGCGATCACCACCAGCACCAGGATCCCGCTGGCATTGCGGATGCCCAGGAACACGGTGTACGCCAGCAGCACGCCGAGCGCGCCGGTGAAGCCGACCAGGAAGCTGCTGCGGCGCAGTGGCCGGCCGGGCCGACCGAACCGTCCCGAACCGGTGGCGACCGACCCGGGTTCCCCCGGCTCGACCTGCTCCGTCGCGGCACCCGCCGCTGCCTTCGCCCTGACGGCGGTGCCGGTGTCCTCGGCGGTGGTGGGGTCTTCGGTGGGGTCGGAAGCTGTGCGGGAGTCGGCGACCGGCCCGGTGCTCGCCGCGCCGGCCAGGGCGGTGGACGACGCCCCGCCCGTGATCTGGTCCGTCGTACCGGTGCGGTCCGCCGCCGGTACAGCCCTCGAACGGTCCGCGGCCGGTGCCACCCCCGAACGGTCCGACGTTCCGCCGGCAGGGGTGTCGTCCCCGGTCACGTCGTCGCGTGCCGGGTCGTGCTGTGCCACCGAGCCTCCCCAGTTCCGCCCCGGCGCTGCTCACCGGAGTGGATCACCATGCCCGTCCGGTGAACACCTACCGTACGGGCCTCCGCCCGCAGGGTAGTGGGGTCCGGTACCGCCAGCCACCCCGGGTCACCCGGCAGCGCACCTACGGTTCGTAGTCACCCGGTTCGCAGTCGCGCGGTTCGTGGTCGCGCGGGTCGCGGTCGGCCGGTTCGCAGTCACCCGGTTCGTGGTCACCCGGTTCGCGATCGGCCGGTTCGTGGTCGCGCGGGTCGTGGTCACTCGGACTCGACGGTCACCGTGCTCGGGGTGGCGCTGCGCTCGTCGGTGGTCGGCTTGGTGGGTCGCTTGCCGTTCTCACCGGTACTGGTGATCTTTGTCGGGGTGGCCTCCCGACCGGCGGTGCCGGGGACCGCGGCGACGGTCGGTTCGCCGTCCACCCCGGCGCTGGCCGTCCCACCGTCCACCGTGGTCACCGGCTCCGCCTTGGGCTTCGTACCCGTGCCATCCGGTCGGGTGCCGTTGACGGCCGGGGCACCCGCCGGCTTCGTGACCGCCACGGCCGAATCCGGCCTGCCGCCGGCACCCACCGGCTCCGGTGCCGGCTCGCCGGTGCCGGGGGTCGGCTTCGGCTTCGGCTTCGTGCCGTTGCCGCGTACGCCAGTCCCGGGTCGGTCGCCGTCCGGTGACGGTGCCACCGCGTCGGGGCCCACCGGCGTCGCGGCGTGCATCCGGAGCGCGGTGACGTCCCGCTGCACCTCGTCGTGTTCCTGCCGCGCCTGCCAGGTTTCCTGACGCAGGTCGGCGAGCTGCTGCTGAGCCTGGGCGATCTCCAACATCACCCGGGCGAGCTGCTGCCGGCCGGCCGCCGCCTCCTGCTGGGTGGTGGCGAGGTGCTGCTGGGTGGTGGCGAGGTGCTGCTGGGTGGTGGCCGCGTACTCGTCGAACTGCCGACGCGAGGCGGCGACGTGCTCGTCGGCCTGGCGACGCTTGTCGGCGCTCTCCCGTTCGGCCCGGTCGAGCAACTCGGCGGTCTCCTGCTCGACCCGCCGACGTAGCTCGCCGGTCTCCTGCTCGGCCTGCCGGCGCAGCGTCGCCGCGTCCGCCTCGGCGGAGCGGCGGATCTCCGCCGCGCCCTGCTCGATCTCGTCACGCCGGGCGGCCCACTCCCGCTCCAGCTCCTCCTGCCGGGTCCGGTGCTGCTGCTCCAGCTCGTTGTGCCGGGTCTGGTGCTTGCGGTCCAGCTCGTCGCGGCGCTTGGCGAACTCCTGCTCGGCGGCGGCGCGACGCTGGGCCAGCTCCCGGTCGGCGGCCTCCCGCCGGCCGTTGACCTCCTGCTCCACCCCCGCGCGCCAGGCACCCAGCTCCTGCTGCGTCTGGGCGCGGGACTGCTGCACGTACGCCTCGGTCTCGGTGCGCATCCGCTGCACGTACGCCTCGGCCTCGGCCCGGCTGCGCTGCGCCGCCTCGGTCGCCT
The DNA here is from genome assembly GCF_040678915.1 of Micromonospora sp. NPDC049257. Lineage (NCBI taxonomy): Bacteria > Bacillati > Actinomycetota > Actinomycetes > Micromonosporales > Micromonosporaceae > Micromonospora > Micromonospora sp. NPDC049257. Next base: position 54,624 of record NZ_JBFAQU010000031.1, on the reverse strand, counting down.
CGGTGGTCAGCCGGTGCGCCTCCTGCTGGGACCGGGTCCGGGTCGCCTTCGCCGCCCCCTCGGCGTCGTCGGTGACCTGCTTGGCCTCCTGGAGCGCCTTGGCACGGGTGGCCCGGCTGGCCTCGGTGGCCGACTCGGTGAGCCGCCGGGCCTCCTGCTGCGCCTTGGTGTGCACTTCCTTGGCGGCCTCACGCAGGTCGGTGGCCTCCTTCTGGGCCGTGGCCAGCGCCGCCTTGGCCGCCTCACGCAGCTTCGCGGCCTCCTGCTGGGCCCGGGTGTGGATCTCCCGAGCGGTGTCGCGCAGCTGGGTGGCCTCCTGCTGGGCGCGGCTCAGGGCCTCCTGGGCGGTGGCCCGCAGCCGGTTCGACTCGTCCTCGGCGGTGGCCCGCAGCAGAGTCGACTCGTCCTTGGCGGTGGCCCGCAGCCGGGCGGCCTCCTCCTTCGCCGTACGCACGGCGGCGTCCGCCTCGGCTTTGCGGGCCGTGGTGTGCCGTTCCTCTTCGGCACGCCGCGCGGCGAGGGCGATCTCGAAGTCCTTGAGCGCCCGGGCGGCCTGCTCACGGGCCTCGTCGATGATGTGTTCGGCGGCGGCCCGGCGGGCCTCGATCTCCTCGTTGGCGGCGGCCAGGATGGCGTCCGCCTGCTCCTCGGCGAGGGCGAGGATCTGCTCGACCCGGGGGCCGAGGTGCTTGAAGGAGGCCCGGTCCACCACGCCGATCTGCTTGCGCACCTGGGCGAGATCCCGCTGGAGATGCTCGACCTGGCCGGCCAGCTTGTGGATCTGGGTGTACGCCTGCTCCCGCTCACCCGTCAGGGTGGTGATCTCGTGCTCCGCACGAGCGACGTACCGGTCGACCTGTCGTTTGTCGTATCCACGCAGGGCGGACTCGAAGCTGGGCTCCGTCGTCACGTCCCCGCCGAGAGCGAACAGTTCCTCGCCGTGCGACATGCCCCCATCCTCACACGCATCCTGCCCTCCGGGGGCGATACGGACGCCGCTGTGGGGAGCTGTTTCACTGTGGTCGCGCGACAGGGTGTCACAGGGCCGGAACGCGTACGGCGCGGGGGTCCACCGGTTACCCGGTGTCATTCCGCGCCGTGACACATGCCCCGTCGGTGCAGCCGGTCAGCTGGCGGTCTCCGCGGTGGCCCGCGAGTCGGCGTCGGCCTTGGCCGGCTCCGACTTGGCCGGCGCGGCGGCCGGCTGCTGGGCCGGTACGCCCGGCACGATCCCGGCCAGGCCGGAGAGCATCTGACCGAGCTGCGAGGTGACCGCGTCCTTCTGGCGGGTGAGGTCCTCCACCTCGCGGCGGGCCGCCTGGGTGGTCAGGTCCGCCTCGGTGCGCGCCTCGGTGAGCAGCCGCTTCGCTTCGGCCTTGGCCTCGTTGAGGGTCTTCTCGGACAGCGCCTTGGCTTTGTCGACGGTCTCGTTGGCGGTGCGCTCGGACTCGACCCGGCGGGCCTCGGCGCGCTGCTCGATCTCCTTGGCCCGCTCCTGGGCGGCCCGGGCCCGCTGCTCAGCCTCGCCGACCAGCTTCTGGGTCTGCGCCACCTGGGCGGCGTGCCGCTCCGACTCCTCGCGCTCGGCCTTCTCCCGGCGCTCGGCGAGCTGGAGCTCCAGGGCCTGGAGGTCCTTGTCCCGCTTGTCACGGGCGTCGGTGAGCAGCTTCGTCGCCTCGGCGCGCTTCTCCTCGGCCTCCCGGGCGGCCTTCGCCCGCTGCTGGGTGATCTCCCGCTCGGCGGTGGCGCGCAGGGTGGCGACTTCCCGCTCGACGGTCGACTTCAGCTCGGCCACCTCGTGCGCGGTGACCGTACGCAGCTGCTTGGTCTCCCGGTCGGCGTCGGCGCGCAGCGTGTCGGCCTCCCGGCGGGCCTGCACCCGGGCCTCGGCGGCCTCCCGCTCGGCGGCGGTACGGACGGTGCCGGCCTCCCGCTCGGCGGTGGCCTTCATCGCGGCGGCTTCGGCGCGCGCCTTGTCGGTGATCTCCCGCGCCTCCAGCCGGGCAGCGGAGAGGATCCCTTCCGACTCGCGCTTGGCCTCGTTGCGGTGGTCGTTGGCCTGCTCCTCGGCCAGCCGGAGGATCTGCTCGACCCGGGTACCGAGACCGGAGAGGGTCGGCCGGCTGTTCTCCTCGAGCTGCTTGTTGGTGTCGGTGAGCTTCTGCTCGAGCGCGGCCTGCCGCTGCTCGGCCTGGCGAAGTCGACGCTGGGCGTCGTTCATCCGCTGCTCGGCCTCGGCGCGGGCCTGCTCCGACTGGGTCAGCGCGGCCGTCATCCGGCCGAGAAAGTCGTCGACCTGGTGGGTGTTGTAGCCGCGTAGGCCGACCGTGAAGTCCGGCTGCGAGTTCGCGTTATCGAAGAACGCGAGAGGGGAGGACTGCTGCTGGGGCATTGGGACATACTTGCAGACCCCCCGGGGTCGTTCGCAAGAGCGGTGCCGAGCTTTCGTGTCCTCTTTACAGGGTCCACCGGGTCGTCCCGTCGGCCCCGCCCAAACGGCGATCTTGGCAGGTCCGGGCGGACCCGCCGTCACGCGAAGTAACGAAACTGAGGCCCCGCCCCCGCCCCCGGCGCCCTTTCCACCACCCCCAATTGGCAAGCCACCGCAATACGCCCACCACCCCCGCCCAAAACCCAATCCCACCCCACTCCACCCCACCACCCCTCCCACCCACACCCCCAACCGCCCCGGCCCACCCGGCCCACCCGGCCAGGCCCCGGTGATCAAGAGGTTTAGGTCACTTTGATCTTCAGATCTGACGCAAACCTCTTGATCACCGGGGCGGGGCAGGGCGGGGCGAGGCAGGGCGGGGCGAGGCAGGGCCGGGTGGGGCGGGGTGGGGTGGGGTGGGGGAGCGGGGGCGGGGCGGGGTGGGGGAGTGAGGGGGTGGGGTCAGTGGGGGGTGGTGGCGGGTTGGACGAGTTCGACGAGGACGCCACCGGCGGCCTTGGGGTGGACGAAGTTGACCCGGGAGTTGGCGGTGCCGCGCTTCGGGGTGTCGTAGAGCAGTCGTACGCCACGTTCGCGCAGGGTCGCACAGGCCACGTCGATGTCGGCGACCGTGTACGCCACCTGCTGCACCCCGGGTCCGTTGCGGTCGAGGAACTTGGCGATGGTCGACTCCGGCGACAACGGGGCGAGCAGCTGCACGCAGCCGCCCTCGGCGGTCGGGCCGACGGCCAGCATCGCTTCGCGTACCCCCTGCTCGGTGTTGGTCTCCTGGTGTATGCAGCGCATCCCGAAGGTGCGCTGATAGAAGTCGATCGCGGCGTCGAGGTCGGCGACCGCGACCCCGACGTGATCGATACGGAGCAGCCCGATGTCTGTGACGTAGTCGGCAGCGGGCTCGACGGAGGAGTTTTCAGCCATGCCGCTAGTCTGGCCGAACAGGCGTTAAGGCGTACAGGTTGGTACCCCCCTCGGAGGCAGGCAGTGGCATCGGTGATCGTCAGCGGCGCGCGGACCCCGATGGGCCGGCTGCTGGGCAACCTCAAGGACCTCCCGGCGACGAAGCTCGGCGGCATCGCGATCAAGGCGGCGCTGGAGCGCGCCGGGGTGGCCCCGGACCAGGTGCAGTACGTGATCATGGGTCAGGTGCTCCAGGCCGGTGCGGGGCAGATCCCGGCCCGGCAGGCGGCGGTGGAGGCGGGCGTCCCGATGTCGGTGCCGGCGCTGACCATCAACAAGGTGTGCCTCTCCGGCCTGGATGCGATCGCCCTGGCCGACCAGCTCATCCGGGCCGGCGAGTTCGACATCGTGGTGGCCGGTGGCATGGAGTCGATGACCAACGCCCCGCACCTGCTGCTCGGCCAGCGCGCCGGTTACAAGTACGGCGACGTGACGGTCAAGGACCACATGGCCCACGACGGGCTCAGCGACGCCTGGGACTGCTGCTCGATGGGGGAGTCCACCGAGCGGCTCGGCGGACGGCACGGGATCACCCGCGAGGAGCAGGACGCGTTCGCGGCGGCCAGCCACCAGCGGGCCGCCGCCGCGCAGAAGAACGGGCACTTCGCCGACGAGATCACCCCGGTGGTCATCCCGCAGCGCAAGGGCGACCCGCTGGTGATCAGCGAGGACGAGGGCATCCGCCCGGACACCACCGTCGAGTCGCTGGCGAAGTTGCGCCCGGCGTTCGCCAAGGACGGCACGATCACCGCCGGCACCTCGTCGCCGATCTCGGACGGCGCGGCGGCCGTGGTGGTGATGAGCAAAGCCAAGGCGAACGAGTTGGGCCTGACCTGGTTGGCCGAGATCGGCGCGCACGGCAACGTGGCCGGCCCGGACAACTCTCTGCACTCGCAGCCGTCGAACGCCATCCAGCACGCCCTGAAGAAGGGCGGCCTGAGCGTCGAGGACCTCGACCTCATCGAGATCAACGAGGCGTTCGCCCAGGTCGGCATCCAGTCCACGCGGGACCTCGGCGTCAGCACCGACAAGGTCAACGTCAACGGTGGGGCGATCGCGCTCGGCCACCCGATCGGCATGTCCGGGGCCCGGCTGGTGCTCACCCTCGCGCTGGAACTCCAGCGCCGTGGTGGTGGCACCGGCGCGGCGGCGCTGTGCGGCGGCGGTGGCCAGGGTGACGCCCTGATCATCCACGTACCCGCCGACACCGGGAACTGACCGGCCGTCGGGCCGGATGGCGCGGAGCGTGGTCGCGGGTCCGGGTCGGTGCGGCGAAGACAACGGTCGGGGGCGGGAACTTCCCAGCTCACGGTCGTCGGGCGAGGTGGGCGTGTGAGTGCGAGGAGTGAGTGGGGTTGGCGAGCACCGCAGTCGTGGGCGAAGGTGACCCGGTGAGTGTCGAGAGCGCCCCCACCCCCGCCGCTGTCCCGGTGCGCCGCAGTCGGGACGTACCGATGCTGGTGGAGAGGGCGCGCGAGGGTGACCCCCGGGCGGTGGCCCGGCTGATCACCCTGGTCGAGTCCGGTGACGAGATGCTGCCGCAGGTGGCGGCGGCGCTTGCGCCCTATGCGGGGCAGGCCCAGGTGGTCGGGTTGACCGGCTCCCCGGGGGTGGGCAAGTCGACCACCACCAATGAGTTGGTCCGGGCGTTGCGGGCGGGTGGGCACCGGGTCGGGGTGCTGGCCATCGACCCGTCCAGCCCGTTCACCGGCGGGGCGATCCTCGGCGACCGGGTCCGGATGCAGGACCACGCGACCGACCCGGGTGTCTACATCCGGTCGATGTCCAGCCGGGGGCACCTCGGTGGGCTGTCGTCGGCGACCCCGCAGGCGGTCCGGGTGTTGGAGGGCGCCGGCTGCGACGTGGTGCTGGTGGAGACCGTCGGGGTCGGCCAGGCCGAGGTCGAGGTGGCGTCGCTCGCCGACACCACGCTGGTGCTGCTCGCCCCGGGGATGGGTGACGCGATCCAGGCGGTCAAGGCCGGCATCCTGGAGATCGCCGACGTCTTCGTGGTCAACAAGGCCGACCGGGACGGCGCGGACAACACCGTCCGGGACATCCAGGGCATGATCGCGTTGGGTGAGCGGGGGCCGGGGCAGTGGCGTCCGCAGGTGGTGCGGTCGATCGCCGCGCGCGGCGAGGGGATCGACGACATCGCCGCCGCGATCGACAAGCACCGTGCCTGGCTGGAGCAGCACGACCAGCTCCGCCTACGTCGGGAGAAGCGGGCCGCCGCCGAGATCGAGGCGATCGCGCTGGGCACCCTGCGCGCCCGCATCGGTTCCCTACGCGACGGTACGGAGTTGCCGGCGCTCGCCGCGAAGGTCGCCGAGGGGGCCCTCGACCCGTACGCGGCGGCCGACGAACTGCTCGCCCAGATCGGCACCTGAGCCGTCCACCCGGGGCACGCGCCTGACACGCGGTGGAATTCGGTGGTGCCCGGGCCACGCAGGATCTGACGCGGAAGTGGTCCGGCACGAGGGTACGGCCGATCGGTCGCCGGAGCATTTCCGGCCGATCAGCCGTACCCTCGCTGCATTTCTGCTTCCGCTGGCAATGATCTGTCAGGGTCAGCGGCCGGTCCTCAGGACTCGAGCTTCCATTCGTCGACCCGGGCGGTTCGGGGAGCGTTCGCGCTGGCTCCCGAATAGTTGGTGAGGAATTTGCACTGCGCGACGTTCCAGGTCTGCTTCTTCACCACAAAAGAGCGAGACTCCTGAAAGAGCCGCATCCTGCGACGTTGCCCACTCGGCACTTCCAGCGCGTAACTGAAGCCGGCAGTCCACGAGCGTCCGGCTGTCACCGACACCCCGATGGACGTGCTCGCCTTCGCGAAAACGACGCCGGCTTCGGCGGATACCGTCGCCGACGCCGTCGCGGCGACGTTGGCGGTCTCGTTCTCGCTGTAGGAGATGGTGCCGGGGCCAGTGATGTAGGCGCTGTAGACGTCGGTCGGCCGCGTCGACTTGCTGATGTTGGTGAAGGTGTAGATCGGGTTCTCACCCTCGGCCGGGCAGCCCTGCGGACCTGCCAGGGCCGGGGCCTGGAGGGCCACCACGGGCAGCGGCAGAACCGCAATCGCCGACACGACACTCAACATACGTTTCCTGAAGTTCAAGCTGTCTCCCCGTGGATGCGCGGGGCGGCTCGTTGATTAGGCCGCCACGAATGCCGCCAAGATATCAGGGGAAGGTCGGCATTGTTGTCCCTTGACTTGCCCAGACCCATTCTGTATCATCGCGAAAAAGCTATTAATGCGAAACGGGTGACAATGAAAGACAGAGTTTCGGGGATCTTGCTTTTATGTGGATTGTCGCTCAGCGTCACCGTTTCCCTCGTAGGTTGTTCCGCGGGACCGGAAGATGCATCTCCTGATTCTTCGCCCGCCACGGAAGTCTCGGAGACTCCCCGGCAGGCGGTGTCCGAGGTCCCGAGCGAGCTTCCCGTCTTCGGCCCCGACGCCGTCCGTGTCGTGGCCGTGCGTAGCGCTTCGGCCGAAGTGCGCTTCGACGTGGTCGGCCCGAAGGGCGCCCGGTACGGCCTGCGCGACGCGGCCGGAAAGAAGGGTGAGTGCCGTCAGGTGGAGTTGGGTGAAGTTGCGTCCCGCCCGCCGGGCCTGCCGGCGACTTCCAATTGGCAGACGGAATTGATCTGTGCCGGCAGCGAGAAGGTCACGAAGGCGAGTCGGGTGCTCGTCAAGGTCGCGCTGGACAGCTTCACCTACGACTTCGAGGTGCCCGCACTGCCGGCGGCCTGACTCCGCTCGCCTCCCTTCGCGGTGCTCGGCGGGCTACCGGCGGGTACGAGCTTCCTTAGCGATCGTTCAGGCTTCGTTCTACACTCGGGGTTCGGTCGAGGACTCGAGGAGGAGCCCCGCGGATGAACGCCGACGAGATCGCCGCCGGACGGGCACGCTGGCAGGCCCGGTACGACGCCGCGCGCAAGCGGGACGCGGACTTCACCACCCTGTCCGGAGCCACCGTGCAACCGGTGTACGGGCCACCCGAGGGCACCGCCTACCCCGGGTTCGAACGGATCGGCTGGCCGGGCGAGTTCCCGTACACCCGGGGGTTGCACCCGACCGGCTACCGGGGGCGGGCCTGGACGATCCGACAGTTCGCCGGCTTCGGCAACGCCCAGCAGACCAACGAGCGGTACAAGATGATCCTCGGCGCGGGCGGCGGTGGGCTCTCCGTCGCGTTCGACATGCCGACCCTGATGGGGCGCGACTCCGACGACCCGCAGGCGCTCGGCGAGGTCGGCCACTGCGGGGTCGCGGTGGACACCGCCGCCGACATGGAGACGCTCTTCGACGGCATCGACCTGGCCGGCGTCACCACCTCGATGACCATCTCCGGGCCGGCGGTGCCGGTGTTCTGCATGTACCTGGTCGCCGCCGAGCGGCAGGGCGTCGACCTGTCCCGGCTGGACGGCACGTTGCAGACCGACATCTTCAAGGAGTACATCGCGCAGAAGGAGTGGCTGTTCGACCCCGAGCCGCACCTGCGCCTGATCGGCGACCTGATGGAGTACTGCGCCGCCGAGATCCCCCGCTACAAGCCGCTGTCGGTCTCCGGCTACCACATCCGCGAGGCCGGTTCCACCGCCGCGCAGGAGCTGGCGTACACCCTGGCCGACGGGTTCGGCTACGTCGAGCTGGGACTCTCGCGGGGGTTGGACGTCAACGTCTTCGCCCCCGGGCTGAGCTTCTTCTTCGACGCGCACCTGGACTTCTTCGAGGAGATCGCCAAGTTCCGGGCCGCCCGCCGGATCTGGGCCCGCTGGCTGCGCGACGTCTACGGCGCGACCAGCGAGAAGGCCCTCTGGCTGCGGTTCCACACCCAGACCGCCGGGGTGTCGCTGACCGCGCAACAACCGGTCAACAACGTGGTACGCACCGCAGTGGAGGCCCTCGCCGCGGTGCTCGGCGGCACCAACTCGCTGCACACCAACGCCCTCGACGAGACCCTGGCCCTGCCCACCGACGAATCCGCCGAGATCGCCCTGCGTACCCAGCAGGTGCTGATGGAGGAGATCGGGGTGACCAACGTGGCCGACCCGCTCGGCGGCTCCTGGTACGTCGAGGCGCTCACCGACGCCATCGAGGCCGAGGCGGAGGCGATCTTCGCCCGGATCCGGCAGCTCGGCGGCGAGGGCCCGCACCAGATCGGCCCGATGACCTCCGGCATCCTGCGCGGCATCGAGGACGGTTGGTTCACCGGCCACATCGCCGAGTCGGCCTTCGTCTACCAGCAGGCGCTGGAGAAGGGCGACAAGAAGATCGTCGGGGTCAACTGCCACACCAGCACGACCGCCAAGGAACTGGAGATCCTGCGCATCTCGCACGAGGTGGAGCTGGAGCAGCGCCGGGTCCTCGCCGAGCGCAAGGCCGCCCGTGACGACGCCGCGGTGACGGCGGCGGTGCAGCGCATGATCGAGGTCAGCCGCACCGGCGGCAACATGATCCCGCCCATGCTCGACGCCGTCCGCGCCGAAGCCACCCTCGGCGAGATCTGCGACGCCCTGCGCGCCGAATGGGGCACCTACCGCGAACCCGCCCGCTTCTGACCCCCGGGGGTGGGGGTGGGGGGTGGGAGGGGGAGAACGGGAGGTGAGAGTGGCAACTGTGGGCGTTGTGGCTGAGCCGGGGACGGTGGGGATCGTGCGAGACTAGATAACCATGAGCGACCCACGGATCACCTCGTCGATCTTCACCCGCGGCGCGGTCGACCTCAGCGCGCTGCGCGGCACCGCCCCGGCCAGTTCCCGTCCCGCCACACCGAGCCAGACCGGTGCCTCCACCGGCCTGGCGGGCGGTCCCGCCACAGGTGGCGCCGCCGCCGCGCTCGACGTGACCGAGGCGAACATCCAGTCCGAGGTGCTGGAACGGTCGATGACCACACCCGTGGTGGTCTTCTTCGGCGCGGCCGGCTACCCGGACAGCGACCAGTTCGCCCCGGTGCTGGAGCGGTTGGCGGCCGAGGGCGCCGGCCAGTGGGTCCTCGCCCGGGTCGACGTCCAGGAAAACCCGCGGATCGCGCAGATGTTCCAGATCCAGGCCATCCCCACCGTCTACGCGATCGTCGGCGGGCGGCCCATCGACGCCTTCCCCGGGGTGATCCCCGAGCCCCAGCTGCGCCAGTGGCTCGCCGCCGTGCTCAAGGCCGGTGGCGTCACCGTGGCCGAGCCGGAGGACCCGCGCCTCGACGAGGCCGACGACGCGTTGATGAGCGGCGACCTGGACGCCGCCGAGCAGGCGTACCGCAAGATCCTCGCCGAGTCCCCGGCGGACGCCGCGGCCGAGGCCGGGCTGGCCCAGGTCGGGGTGGCCCGGCGGGTCGCCGGCGCGGACCCGCAGGCCGCCCTCGCCGCCGCGCAGGCCAACCCCGACGACGTCGACGCCCAACTGCTCGCCGCCGACATCGAGGTGCTCAGCGGGATGGCCGAGCAGGCGTACGCGCGGCTGGTCGGGGTGGTCCGGCGGACCGCCGGTGACGACCGGGACAAGGCCCGCCAACACCTGATCGCCCTGTTCAGCATCGCCGGCCCGGACGACCCCGCCGTGGCCTCCGCCCGACGCGCCCTGGCCAGCGCCCTGTTCTGAACCCCTGACATCCCCGCGCGGGCCGGCCCCCCGGCCGGCCCGCCACCCATCGAGGACGGGAGCCTGTGATGCGCCGAATCGCCGTCCTCGACGCGCCGACCAACCTGGGTCTGCGCCCACCCACCTCCACCTCCGTCCCCGGCTGCGGCAAGGCCCCCGGCGCGCTGCGCGACCACGGGCTGCTGGCCCGACTGGGCGCCCGGGACGCCGGCTGCCTCACCGCCCCCCGGTACGACCCGGGCGACTGGCGGCCCGGTGACGGGGTCTGCCACGCCCGGGAGATCTCCGGCTACTCGACGGCCCTCGCCGACCGGATCGGCGCGATCATCGACCGGGACGAGTTTCCCCTGGTCCTCGGCGGGGACTGCTCGGTGCTGCTCGGCTCGGCGCTGGCCATGCACCGGCTCGGCGAGGCGGTCGGCGGGCGGATCGGGCTGGTCTTCGTCGACGGCCACTCCGACTTCCGGCACCCCGGCAACGCCTCCTACGTGGGTGCGGCAGCCGGCGAGGACCTTGCCCTGGTGACCGGGCGCGGCCAGGCCGACCTGGCCGCGATCGAGGGGCGTCGACCGTACTTCCGGGACATCGACGTGGTGGTGCTCGGCATCCGGGCACAGGACGAGTACCGGCTCGACCTCCAAGCCGCCGGGATCACCACCCGACCGGTGCCGGCCCTGCGCGCCGAGGGGGCCGCCCGCAGCGCCCAGTGGGCGCACGAGCAACTGGCCGACTGCGCCGGCTACTGGGTGCACATCGACGTCGACGTGCTCGACCCGGCGGTGATGCCGGCCGTGGACGCCCCCGACCCCGGCGGGATCGCCTTCGCCGAGCTGGAGATCCTGCTCGCCGGGCTGGTGGACACCCCACACTGCCTCGGCGTCGAGCTGACCGTCTTCGACCCCGACTACGACCCGGACGGTGCGTACGCCGCCGAGATCGTCAACACGGTCGTCGCCGGACTGGCCCCGGTGGTCGCCCCGGACGCCGTCGCGCCCCGACTGCTGCCACCCCAGCCACACCCCACCGATCCCGGCCCGTCCCACTCCGGACGATCCGTCCCGGGGCCGTCCGTTCCCGAGCCCTTCGCCTCCGGGCCGGCTGTTTCCGGGCCGGCCGACGTGCCGGGGCGTGCCGAAGAGCCGGTCGCCTGAGCACGATCCCCGGAAGGGTCGACGTTGCGCTCCACCGCCCCGACAGCGCCCGCCGGGGCGGGTCAGGGGCGGGCGCGCAGGAAGCGTTCGACGATCGGGACGGCGCTGGCCGTACTCGACCCGCCCTGCTCGACGAAGACGGCGAACGCGACGTCCCCCCGCCAACCGACGAACCAGGCGTGGGTGTGCGCCGGGTCGTTGTCGTACTCGGCGGTGCCGGTCTTGCCGTACACCGGGCCACCGGGCACGTCGGACAGCGCCTTGCCGGTGCCGGCCGTGACCACCTCGCGCATCATCGTCTTGAGCCCCGCCACCGACTCGGCCTTCAACGACGGGCCGGCCTCGGCGGGTGCGGCCGGGGCCGGGTCGAGCACCAGCTTCGGCTGCTCCCAGCGGCCCCGGGCGACAGCGGCGGTGGCGCCGGCCATGGCCAGCGGACTGACCACGGTGGTGCCCTGACCGATCGCCGCGGCGGCCTGCTCGGTGGGGGCGCCGCCGGTGGAGACCTTGCCGGTGAAGACGTCCGCGCCGAGGTCCCAGCTGCCCTCCAGGCCGAGGGTACGGCCGGTGGCGGCCAGCCCGTCCGGGCCGAGTTGCGGGGCCAGCGCCACGAAGGCCGTGTTGCAGGACTTGGCGAAGTCGGTGCGGAACGGCACCTTGCCGAGGACGAAGTCGTCGGAGTTCTTGAACGGCCGACCGTCCACCGCGCGGGTCTTGGGACAGTCGACGATGGTCTGTGGGGTCACCGCGCCCTTGTCCAGCAGGGCGAGGGCGCTGACCGTCTTGAAGGTGGAGCCCGGCGGCACCTGGGCGGTGAAGGCCAGGTTCTCCCCGGCCGCTCCGGGGCCGTTGGCGGCGGCGAGCACCGCGCCGTCGCTGATCCGCACCGCGACCAGGGCCGACCGTCGCTTCTCCGCCCGCAACGCGCCGTCGGCGGCGTTCTGGACGGCCACGTCGAGGCTGGTGCGGACCGGCTCACCGGCGGTCGGGTCCTGCCGGAACGCCTCGGTGACGACGGTGCTGCCGCCCTCCGGGGTGGGTCGGCGGATCTCCACGATGGTGCCGGGAGCACCGCGCAGCCGCTCGTCGTAGCGGCCCTGGAGACCACCGTGGCCGACCAGGTCACCCTTGGCGTACCGGTCGGGGTGGGCGGCCAGGTCGTCGGCCTGCGCCTGGTCGACCGTGCCGAGCAGGGCGCGGGCGAACTCCCGGGTGGGGGCCAGGTCGAGCTTCTCGGCCCGGAACTTCGTCCCCGGCAGGTCGTAGATCCGGGGCCGGATCTGCCGGTACGCCTCGTCGCGTAACGTCACCACCTCGACGAAGGCGCCCGGATCGGCGTCGCGCAGCCGTTGCGGCAGGTCGCTGAGGTCCACCGGTGGGCTGATCGGCGGCTTGACCGCCTTGAACGCGGCATCGAGCCCTCCCACCAGGGCCTTGGCGTCGGTGACCTCGCCCGGCTGCACGCCGATGCGGACCACCGGGCGGGGTGCCACGATCGGCTGCCCCGCGCCGTCGAGCACCCCGGCCCGGGGCGCGGCGGTCCGCCGCAGCGCCAGCCGGTCGCCCTTCTCCAGTTGCTCGTGCAGCACCTGGGGTTCCCAGATCACCTGCCACCGGTCGTCGCCGCTGTTCTGCCGCAGCCGGACCGGCCGCTGGTAGGCCCAGGTGGCCCCGCCCGGCAACGCCCAGCTGATGTCGACCTTCGCGGTGGCGAGGTTCTTGGTGACCTCGGCGTCCCCGGCGCGACCCAGGGTGGGCACGGTGGCGGCGAGATCGCCGGAGAGTGCCTTGATCTGCTCGGTGACGGTCGCGGCGGGCACTCTCGCGCCGGTCGGGTCGACAAATCCCACCTTGTCCAGCTTGCCGCTGCGCCAGCCGGCGAGGAACGCGTCCACGCTGCCCGCCAGGTCGTCGTCGCCGGAGCAGCCGACGAGGGCACCGGCCGCCAGCACCGTGGCGGCCACGGCCGCGAGAGCCCGCCGCAGGGGAGTGCCGGGGCGGTGGTACGGGTACGACAGGGGCATGGAGCTGGCACCTTCCGGGTGGCGGGCTGCCCTGCACGCTAGTACGCGGCGGCCGCCCGTACCGCCCCGCGCGGCCGGACCGGGTCGCCGGGCGGGAGCGGTCGACGCCCTTTCCGCCCCGGTGGGCAGGGCGAAGAGGTGGGCCCCCGGGTGTTGTGAACATCCCACAGCGGGGTACTCGGCAGCCGGCCGACGTGGATCTGCAACAGGCGACCGGCCCAGAGTCGCGGACCGGACGTCCGGCCGACGGTCCGCCGACCGATGACCGGAACGGCAGGGCCTAAGGTGGGGCGGCAGAGTGACCCACAACGCGGTGGGTCGTCGAGGGGAGTGGCACCCATGGACCGGCGTCCGGCGATCAAACCGGGACCCGACCTCCGGCAGACTGACACCGGCCGGGACGACAGCTTCGATTCGGTGACCGACGGGGACAGCCCGCCGATCGACGGGGACGGCTACGGTCGACTCGACACAGGAGTGACCGGGTTGACCGGTTCGAGCATCGACACCCTCTACGACCTGGGGCTTCCGGTGGAAGCGCTCGGTGACGACGTGGAGGACGCCGAGCTCGACGAGCCGGTGCCCAACGCGGAGCGCCTGGTGGCCCAGGCGGTGGCGTTGGCCGGTGACGACCACGACGCGGCGACCCTGGTGGGCCGGTTCTGGCGGTTCGCGCCGGACGAGGAGCTGATCGGGTTCACCGCCGAGGAGATGCTCGACGCCGCCCGGGCCCACCGTGACCTCGCCCAGCAGCGGGTGCCGGGTGAGCTGAAGCTGCGCATCCTGCCCCCCGACGCCGACCAGCACCACACCGTCGTCGAGATCGTCACCGACGACATGCCGTTCCTGGTCGACTCGGTGACCGCCCTGCTCAACGCCCACCACCTCGACGTACACCTGCTGGTGCACCCGTTGGTGGTGGTGCGGCGGGAGCCGCTGGGCCGGCTGACCGAGGTCTCCGCCGACGTGGAGCCGGACGACGCGATCGCCGGTGACCTGGTCGAGAGCTGGATGCGGATCGAGATCGACCCGGTCCGGGACGCCGACCAGCGGGACAAGCTGCGCCGCGAGTTGCAGCGGGTGCTCACCGACGTGCGGGAGGCCGTCGAGGACTGGCCGAAGATGCGGCAGCGGGCCCTGGCGCTCGCCGACGAGTTGTCCACCGCCCGGACGGCGAACGACCGCCCACCGGTGCCGGAAAAGGACATCACCGACTCGGTGGAGCTGCTGCGCTGGCTGGCCCACGACCACTTCACCTTCCTCGGCTACCGGGAGTACCGGCTGGTCGACTCCGGCGGGCAGGGCGGCCCGGCGCTGGAGGCGGTGCTCGGCACCGGCCTGGGCATCCTGCGGTCGGACTCGCCCGAGGCGCGCGCGCTGTCGTCGATGACGCCGGAGGCGCACGAGAAGGTGATGGAGAAGCGGCTGCTGATCATCACCAAGGCGAACTCCCGGGCCACCGTGCACCGCTCGGCCTACCTGGACTACATCGGCTTCAAGATCTTCGACGAGGCCGGCCGGGTGGTCGGCGAGCGGCGGTTCCTGGGCCTGTTCTCCACCGCCGCCTACCGGACGAGCGTGCGGGAGCTGCCAGTGGTCCGCCGCAAGGTGGCCGAGGTGCTGGACCGGTCCGGGCTGAGTCAGCGCAGCCACTCCGGCAAGGACCTGCTCCAGATCCTGGAGACCTACCCGCGCGACGAGCTGTTCCAGATCAAGACCGACGACCTGTACCACGCGGTGGTCGGGGTGTTGCGGATGGCCGGCCGCCGGCAGCTGCGGGTGTTCCTGCGCCGCGACGCGTACGGGCGGTTCATCTCCTGCCTGATCTACCTGCCCCGGGACCGGTTCACCACCCAGAACCGGCTGCGCATGCAGGACATCCTGCTGCGTGAGCTGAACGGGGTGGGGGTGGACTACACCACCCGGGTCACCGAGTCGATGCTGGCCCGGGTGCACTTCATCGTCCGGACCGATCCGAACCGGCCGCCCGGGGAGATCGACGCCGACCTGCTCGCCGAGGAGTTGGCCGACGCCACCCGGCTCTGGGACGACGACTACCGGCTGGTGCTGGAGCGCAAGCTCGGCGACGAACAGTCCAAACGGCTCTTCGTCCGGTACGCCGACGCGTTCCCGGAGGGCTACAAGGACGGGCACACGCCGTACGAGGCGATGAAGGACCTGGCCAAGCTGGAGCTGCTGGAGGAGCCCGGCCAGCTGGAGATGCACCTGTTCCGTAAGCAGTGGGCGCCCCGGCCGGGGCAGCGCGACGCCGGGGCCGACGAGGCGATGGACGTCCGGTTCAAGGTCTACCGGTACGGCGAGCCGATGATGCTCTCCGCCGTGCTGCCGGTGCTGCACTCGCTGGGCGTACGGGTGGTCGACGAGCACCCGTACGAGGTGGACCGGATCGACGGCCGGGTCTTCCTGTACGACTTCGGGCTGCGCCTGCCCGAGGGGCACCAGGAGCTGGCCGAGGTGCGCCCGCACGTGGAGAACGCCTTCGCCGCCGCCTGGCGGGGTGAGGCCGAGGTGGACGGCTTCAACGAGCTGGTCCTGCGCGGCGGCCTGACCTGGCGGCAGGTGGTGGTGCTGCGGGCGTACGCGAAGTACCTGCGGCAGACCGGTGCGGTCTTCTCCCAGGAGTACATGGAGCAGACCTTCATCGCCTACCCCAAGATCGCCGCGCTGCTGGTGGAACTCTTCGAGGTGCGGTTCGCCCCGGACGGGCGGACCGCCGAGCAGCGCCGGGAGCGCAGCGGCGAGCTGGTCGACGCGATCGGCGTCGCGCTGGACGACGTGGCCAGCCTCGACCAGGACCGCATCCTGCGCGCCTACCTGACGTTGATGCAGGCCACCCTGCGGACCAGCTTCTACCAGAAGCGCGCCGACGGGCGACCCAAGCCGTACGTGGCGTTCAAGCTGGACCCGCAGGCCATCCCGGACCTGCCGGCGCCCCGACCCAGGTTCGAGATCTTCGTCTACTCGCCCCGGTTCGAGGGCGTGCACCTGCGCTACGGGGCGGTGGCCCGGGGCGGGCTGCGCTGGTCCGACCGGCGGGAGGACTTCCGCACCGAGGTGCTCGGCCTGGTCAAGGCGCAGATGGTGAAGAACGCGGTGATCGTGCCGGTGGGTGCCAAGGGCGGCTTCGTGCTGAAGCAGAAGCCGGGGGACCGGGACGAGGCGGTCGCCTGCTACCAGGAGTTCGTCGGCGCGATGCTCGACGTCACCGACAACATCGTCGCCGGGGACATCGTGCCGCCGGTGGACGTGGTGCGGCACGACCCGGACGACCCGTACCTGGTGGTGGCGGCGGACAAGGGCACCGCGACGTTCTCCGACATCGCCAACCAGATCTCGGCGGCGCACGGCTTCTGGCTGGGTGACGCGTTCGCCTCCGGCGGTTCGGCCGGCTACGACCACAAGAAGATGGGCATCACCGCCCGGGGGGCCTGGGAGTCGGTCAAGCGGCACTTCCGCGAGCTGGGCCACGACACCCAGACGGCTGACTTCACCGTGGTCGGCGTCGGCGACATGTCCGGCGACGTGTTCGGCAACGGGATGCTGCTCTCCGAACACATCCGGTTGGTGGCCGCGTTCGACCACCGGCACATCTTCCTCGACCCGGACCCGGACGCCGCCACCTCCTTCCGGGAACGTCAGCGGCTGTTCGGGCTGCCCCGGTCGTCCTGGGAGGACTACGACCCGAAGCTGATCTCCGAAGGCGGCGGGATCTTCCCGCGCGGGGCCAAGTCGATCCCGATCACCCCTCAGGTGCGGGCGGCCATCGGCCTGGCCGACGACGTCACCCAGCTCAGCCCGCCGGAGCTGATGAAGGCGATCCTCACCGCGCCGGTGGACCTGTTCTGGAACGGCGGCATCGGCACCTACGTGAAGGCGTCCAGCCAGACCAACGCCGAGGTGGGCGACAAGTCCAACGACGCGATCCGGGTGGACGGCAGGAGCCTGCGCTGCCGGGTCGTCGGCGAGGGCGGCAACCTGGGCTGCACCCAGCTCGGCCGGATCGAGTACGCGTCTACCGGCGGCCGGATCTACACCGACTTCATCGACAACGCGGCCGGAGTGGACTGCTCCGACCACGAGGTGAACATCAAGATCCTGCTGAACACGGCGGTCGCCGACGGGGCGCTGGACGTCCCCGCCCGTGACGAGCTGCTGGCCCAGATGACCGACGAGGTCGCCGAGCTGGTCCTGCGGGACAACTACGACCAGGCACGGGCGATCAACAACTCGCAGGCCCAGGCCGCCTCGCTGCTGCCGGTGCACCGCCGGATGATCAGCGAACTGGAGCGGGCCGGTCAGCTCGACCGGGCGCTGGAGGCGCTGCCCCCGGACGAGGAGCTGGCGGTACGCACCGAGTCCGGGCTGACCGCGCCGGAGTTCGCGGTGCTGCTCGCGTACGTCAAGATCGTGCTGGAGCGGGAGATCCTCGCCGAGGGCCTCGCGGACGAGGAGTGGACGACCAGGGTGCTGGTCGACTACTTCCCGACGCCGATGCGCGAGCGGTTCGCCGACCGGATGGCCCAGCACCGGCTGCGTCGGGACATCGTCACCACGGTCCTGGTCAACGAGGCGATCAACCGGGGCGGCATCTCGTTCGTCTTCCGGGTCGTCGAGGAGACGGCCGCGTCGCCGGCCGACGTCATCCGGGCGTACGTGGTGGTCCGGGAGGTCTTCGGGCTGCGGGAGCTGTGGGACGCGGTCGAGGCGCTGGACAACCAGGTCTCGCCGGAGTTGCAGACCAGCGTCTACCTCGACACCCGGCGGCTGCTCGACCGGGCGGTGCGCTGGCTGGTGACCAACCGGCGCTCGCCGATCGACGTGCCGGCCGAGATCGAGCGGCTCCGCGACGGGGTGGCCCGGCTACTGCCCGACCTCCAGGACCGGTTCCACGGCAGCGAGCGGGAGTCGTTGCGGGAGCACATCGACGCGATGACCGCCCGGGGGCTGCCGGCCGGCCTGGCCGAGCAGGCGACCCGGCTGATGTACAGCTTCGGTCTGCTGGACGTGGTGGAGACGGCGCGGACCAGTGGCCGCGACGTCGGTGAGGTGGCCTCGGTCTACTTCGTGCTCTCCGACCGGTTCCGGGTCGACTCGCTGCTGTCGAAGATCTCCCTGCTGCCGCGCGAGGACCGCTGGCAGACGTTGGCCCGGATGGCGTTGCGCTACGACCTGTACGCCGCGCTGGCCGCGCTCACCGGGGAGGTGCTCGACTCCACCTCGGGCGACCTGCCGCCGCAGGAGCGGGTGCTCCAGTGGGAACAGTCGAACGCCACCTCGATCCACCGGGCGCACCGGGCGATGGGGGAGTTCGACGAGTCGCGGGCGGACCTCGCCTCGTTGTCGGTGCTGCTGCGGCAGATCCGCACCCTGGTCCGGACGTCCGCCGCCGCCTGACCGTGACACCGGCCGCGCCTGCGGTGGGATCCTCGTCCCGCCGCAGGCGCGGCACCGGTGTGCTCGGCCGGCGGTGTCCCGCCGGGAGGTGCGGTAGGAGTCAGGACGTCAGGGTGGCGAAGACGATCACGTTGTCCTGGTAGCTGCCGGCGCCCTGGTCGAACTGGCCGCCGCAGGTCACCACCCGCAGTCCGGGTCGGTCGTTCGGGCCGTACACCAGCTCGGTGGGGAACTGGTCCTTGGGATAGGAACGCACCTCGTCGACGGTGAAGATGGCGACGCCGCCATCGGCCCGGGACACC
Organism: Micromonospora sp. NPDC049257; assembly: GCF_040678915.1. Lineage (NCBI taxonomy): Bacteria > Bacillati > Actinomycetota > Actinomycetes > Micromonosporales > Micromonosporaceae > Micromonospora > Micromonospora sp. NPDC049257. Next base: position 35,719 of record NZ_JBFAQU010000031.1, on the reverse strand, counting down.
GTGATGGTGTCGCCCGGCAGGAGCGCGCCGAGTTGGAAGAAGACCGCCGGCCCGAGCTTCGCCGAGTCGACGTGCCCGACGATCACCGCATTGCCGGTCTCCCCGGGGCTGACGCCCGGCTCGTACCAGCCGGCGCGCTGGGCCTGGTCCAGCGGGGGCACCTGGACCGTGCCGTCCGGGTTGGTGCCCAGCGGCATGATCTCCGCGTCGACCCCGATCCGCGGGATCACGATGGCGGTGGGGGCGGCCCGGAGCAGCGGATCGGGGCCCGGTGGCACGCTCGCGTCGGCGGGGACCTGGGCGTCCGGGTCGTCGACCGGCCCGGTCTCCCCGGCGGGGGTGGTCGCCGGGGTGGTCTGCGGCGCACCCTGGGCCGCCGGCTGTGGGGGGCGCGGCGGGGGCGTGGTGCGCAGTGACGCGCCGACCATGCCGGAGCCGGCCATGGCGAGCAGGACGACGACGGCCGCGCCGGCGGCACGCCACGGTCTCCCGTGACGGCCGCCGGCCCGTGTCGCCGTCGGGTCAGCCGAGCTCATCGGCCCGACGCCGACGCATCAGCACGATGCCGCCGAGGGCAGCCGCGCCGATCATGCCCGCTCCGCCGACGGCCATGCTCCGGTCGGCGGCGGTGGTGGTCATCCCACCGTCACCGCCGTCGACGTGGCCCTTCGGCAGGACGACCAGTTCGCCTTCGCCGCACGAGCCCTTCAGCTCGTACCGGCCCGGACGGGCGTGCTCGGAGACCTCGGCCTCGCCGTAGTAGACGAAGTCCTTCTTGTGCTCCCAGCCACCCTCGTCCTTGCCGTGGTCGGACTCCTCGCCCTTGCCGTATCCGTACTCCTCGTCCTGGCCATACTCGTCGTGGCCCAGCCAGTCGTCCTCGTCGGACTCCTCGCCGTAGCCCGGCTTGCCGTGCTCCTCTTCGGCGCCGGGCTTGCCGTGCTCGCCGGACTCCTCGCCGGGCTTGCCGTGCTCGCCAGGCTTACCGGACTCTTCGCCGGGCTTGCCGTGCTCGCCGGGCTTGCCGTGCTCCTCGCCCTTGCCCTCGTCGCCCTTGTCGCCATGGTCCGGCCCCTGGTCGGCGGCCATGAAGCCACCGCCCCGGCCGTCGGCCGGCGGCTGCCCGCCGTCAGCCGGGGGTTGGCCACCCTCGGCCGGCGGCTGCGGCTTGGGGCCGTTGTCGTCGGGGCCCTTCCCGTCGGGTCCCTTGCCGTGGTCCTCGCCCTTGCCCTCTTCGCCCTTGCCGTGCTCGTCGCCCTTGCCGTGGTCCTCGCCGCGGCCTTCGGGCTTGAGCTTGACCTTGCCGGTGACCTCGGACCAGACGAAGGCGTGTTCCTGTGCCTCCGGGCAGATCTCGATGAGCTTGACCTCGTCGCCGGGCTTGACGACGTGTGGCTTGGCGATGACCTTGCCGTCCCGGCTCTCGCCGTCGTGGTGACCGTCCGCGAACGCGATCCCCGGCGTGAACACCAGAAGGGACGCGCCACCGAGAGCGGCACCCGCGACAACCTTCCCGAGCATCTTGTTAGCCATGACCTGCGTCACTCCATCCCCTGTTGTCCTGAGCCCGACGACAGTCGAGCTATGACCGACGTTAGACCGTTTCACGACTTATTCGGGGAAAGATTCGTGTTTTCGGCTTTACCGATGATGCGGGGCTTAAGGGAGCTAGAGCGCTTGTGTCGTCATTTGCCGCCTCGGGGGGCGGTTGGTGCCCTGCCGGCCGAGCTGGGCGGGGATAGGCTCGCCAGGGCCCCGGGTGTCGGTCCGGCGTTGCCGCCAGGTTGCCGCCAAGTATCGAGCCATTGCCATGGAAGCGCTCCCATGCAAGAATCGCTGCACGCGGTTCGGGGAGCCACACCGCGCACGGCAGATGTCGAGGGCAACCGGTGCACCGGACGACGTCGCCGCCGACCGGTCCCACGGGGCCGGTGCAGCTCGCCACCACCATGCCCGCCCTCCGGGTCGGGCACCCCCCGAGATGTCCCGTTGGCGCCGGGCTCGTCCGTACCCCAGGACGCTCACGCGCCACTTGCCGGTCCCCATGCGGTGCCGGTCTCGCCCAAGGAGTGCAAAAGGCATGAATCTGTGGAGAAGTCTGTCCGCCCGACGCCGGGCGTTCGCCCTCACCGGGGCGAGCGTGCTGGTCGCGGGCGGGCTGGTGACCATCCCGGTCACCGCGGCGCAGGCCGCCACCCAGTGCAGCATCGACTACACCACCAACGACTGGTCCGGCGGTTTCACCGCGAACGTCACCATCCGCAACGTGGGTGACCCGATCAGCAACTGGACCCTCGGCTTCACCTTCCCCAACAGCAGCCAGCGGGTCACCCAGGGCTGGTCGGCCAAGTGGTCGCAGAGCGGCCAGAACGTGACCGCCACCAACGAGTCCTACAACGGCTCGCTGGGTCGCGGCGGCAGCACCACCCTCGGCTTCAACGGCTCGTGGAGCGGCAGCAACCCCAAGCCGGCCTCGTTCACCCTGAACGGGGTGGTCTGTGGCGGCGTCACGCCGACGACGCCTCCGCCCACCACGCCTCCGCCGACCACGCCTCCGCCCACCACCCCGCCGCCCACGACGCCTCCGCCCACCACCCCGCCGCCCACCACGCCCCCGCCGGGGCAGAAGGTGGACAACCCCTACGTCGGGGTCAAGGGGTACGTGAACCCGGAGTGGAAGGCCAAGGCGGACGCCGAGGCCGGTGGCAGCCGGGTCTCCAACAACCCGACCGCGGTGTGGCTGGACCGGATCGCCGCGATCAACGGCACCACCGACAGCAGCTCCAACGGTGCGATGGGCGTCAAGGACCACCTGGACGCGGCCCTGGCCCAGGGTGCCGGCTACATCCAGTTCGTGATCTACAACCTGCCCGGCCGGGACTGCTCGGCGCTCGCCTCCAACGGTGAGCTGGCCGCCGACGAACTGCCGCGCTACAAGGCGGAGTACATCGACCCGATCGCCGCGATCCAGAGCCAGGCCAAGTACGCCAGCCTGCGGATCGTCAACATCATCGAGATCGACTCGCTGCCGAACCTGGTCACCAACACCTCCGGCAACGCCGGTGGCACGGTGCAGTGCGACGTGGTGAAGGCCAACGGCGCGTACGTCAACGGTGTCGGCTACGCCCTGGCCAAGCTGGGCGCGATCGGTAACGTCTACAACTACATCGACGCTGGTCACCACGGCTGGCTGGGTTGGGACACCAACTTCGGCCCGACCGCCGACATCCTGAAGACCGCTGCCGTCGCCTCCGGCAGCAACGTGAACTACGTGCACGGCTTCATCACCAACACGGCGAACTACTCCGCCCTGAAGGAGCCGTACATCAAGATCACCGACTCGGTGAACGGCCAGACCGTCCGCCAGTCCAAGTGGATCGACTGGAACTTCTATGTCGACGAGCTGTCGTTCGCCCAGGCGTTCCGCACCAAGCTGATCTCGGTCGGCTTCAACAGCAACATCGGCATGCTGATCGACACCTCCCGTAACGGCTGGGGCGGCACCGCCCGGCCCACCGGCCCGGGTGCGACGACCAGCGTCGACACCTACGTCAACGGTGGTCGCATCGACCGTCGCTTCCACGCCGGCAACTGGTGCAACCAGGTCGGTGCGGGTCTCGGCGAGCGGCCGAAGGCCAACCCCGAGCCGGGCATCGACGCCTACGTCTGGGTGAAGCCCCCGGGTGAGTCCGACGGCTCCAGCTCCCTCATCCCGAACAACGAGGGCAAGGGCTTCGACCGGATGTGCGACCCGACCTACACCGGTAACGCCCGTAACGGCAACAGCATGAGCGGCGCCCTGCCCAACGCGCCGATCTCCGGCGCCTGGTTCTCCGCCCAGTTCCAGGAGCTCATGAAGAACGCCTACCCGGCGCTCTGACGAACCAGCCCGCCGCGGCTGGAGTGAGGCACTGACGCGGCGGGCGCACCCGGGCCCCCGGTCCGACCGAGAGGTCGGGCCGGGGGCCCACCCGTCTCCCCGGGCCCCCGGGCCGGGACCGGACGGTCGTCATGTGGGGCCCCCGGTCTCCCGGTCCCCGGGTCGCCGCACACCCCACCGGGCGCGAGGCGACCGCGGCGGGACTCAGGGCACGGTTCGTTCCACCGCCGCCCGGCCCAACTCGGCCAGGTCCCGGCGGGCCCGCTCCAGGTTCTGCGGCGTCAGGTCCTGCCCGCGCGCCATGACCAGGTCCTCCGGCTCCCAGGGCTGCTCGGCCCCGGTGCGGATGTTGTCCCCACCGGCCCCCGTGCCGGTCCCGGTGGCCCCGGTGCCCGCCGCGTACGGGTCACCGATCAGCTCCTCGGTCGACGCGCCGGGCTGGTCACCCGGCGCGACGAACGACGGGTCGGCCGGCCCACCGCCGCCCCGGGCCAGCTGCGGCACGGTGGAGTCGTCGTCCACCGCGGCGGCCACCTCCGGGCGTTCCTCCAACGGTCGGTTCGGGTCACGATCGGTCATGGTGCCGCCCTCCTGTCCCAGACGCGTTCCGCGCCCCGGGTACCCCGTCCGGGCGACGCCATGCCGGGGCGGATCAGACCTCCCGGGCCTCCTCGGTGGTGGGCGGCACCACCGGCCGCAGCCACTGCCAGGCCAGCATGAACAGCCCGAAAGCCAACATCGCCAGCCCGGCCCACAGGTTGATCCGGACGCCCTGCGCCTTGTCGATCTCGGCAGCCGAGTCGAAGAGACCGACCAGGCCGACGATCACCCCGTACACCACGAAGAGACCACCGATGACCCGGCGGATGTCGAACAGCCGGGCGGCGGCGGACCGCTTGCGCTCGTTCTCCGTCTCGACGACCTGCGGGTCGTTAGCCCGCTCGCTGTGCTGGTCCACGCCTGCGCCTCCCTCTCGTGACGGACCGGGCTCAGAAGACCGGGATGTAGAAGAGCACGGCCAGCACCAGCGCGATCGCGCCCAGCAGCACCGGCGAACGCCACCAGACCTGGTCCCCGGCGAGCACGTCGCCCTTCAGGTCGATCCCGCCCATGCCGTAGACCAGACCCTGCAACTCCTCGGCCCGCTTGGGTCGGGTCAGCGGGGTGACCACCGCCGCCACCACGGCGACCGTGACGAAGGCGATGCCCGCGCCCCAGAAGCTCTCCTCCAGGTCGGAGTTGAAGTGCACCACGCCGGCCTTGTAGAGCAGGTAGGTCGCCAGCGCGGCCAGGGTGCCCGCCAGCAGCGACCAGAAACCGGCCAGGGCGCTCATCCGCCGCCAGAACATGCCGATGATGAAGGTGGCGAACAGCGGGGCGTTGAACAGGGAGAACAGCGCCTGGATGTAGTTCATGATGTTGCTGAACCCGGCGGCGATGAACGCGGTGCCGATGCCCACCACCACCCCGGCCACGGTCGCGATCCGACCGATCCGGATGTAGTAGTCGTCGGAGCGCTCCCTGCGGACGTACGCCTGCCAGATGTCGTAGGTGAAGACGGTGTTGAAGCCGCTGACGTTGGCCGCCATGCCGGCCATGAACGAGGCGACCAGGCCGGTGACCGCGATCCCGAGCACCCCGTTGGGCAGCAGGTCGCGCATCAGCAGCGGAATCGCGTTGTTGTAGACCAGGTCACCGGACTCGGCCCCCAGCCCCTTGACGGTGACCAGCGCGATCAGGCCCGGGACCACGGTCACCACCGGGATGACCAGTTTCGGGTACGCGGCGATGATCGGCGTACGCCTGGCGGCGCTCATGTTCTTGGCCGACAGCGCCCGCTGCACCTCGGCGAAGTTGGTGGTCCAGTAGCCGAAGGAGAGCACGAAACCGAGCCCGAACACGATGCCCAGCCAGTGCGCGCCGAGCGGGTTGGCGGTGCTGCCGGTGCCCTCCCAGGCGTGCAGCCCGGCCTCGCCCAGCTTGGAGTCGCGGACCGAGTCCATCAGGCCGGCCCAGCCGCCCACCTTGACCAGGCCGATGACGGTGATCGGCACCAGCCCGGCGATGATGACGAAGAACTGGAGCACCTCGTTGTAGATCGCGCCGGTCAGCCCGCCGACGGTGATGTAGGCCAGCACGATCGCCGCCCCGATGACGATCGCCAGCCAGAGCGGCCAGCCGAGCAGCGCCTGCATGATCAGCGCCAGCGCGTACAGGTTGACCCCGGCGATCAGCACCTGGGCCACCGCGAAGCTGATCGCGTTCAGCAGGTGGGTCGGCCGGTTGAACCGCAGTCGCAGGTATTCCGGGACGCTGCGCACCCGGGAGCCGTAGTAGAACGGCATCATCACGATGCCCAGAAAGATCATCGCCGGTACGGCGCCGATCCAGTAGTAGTGGACGGTCATGATGCCGTACTGCGCGCCGTTGGCGGCCATCCCGATGATCTCCAGGGCGCCCAGGTTGGCCGAGACGAAGGCCAGGCCGGTCACCCAGGCGGGCAGCGAACGCCCGGAGAGGAAGAAGTCGACGCTGGTGCGGATCGCCCGACGGGCGGCGAAGCCGACCCCCAGCACGGTGACGAAGTAGAGCGCCAGGATCCCGTAGTCCAGCACGTTCATGTTCAGTCTGAGCCCGGCACCGTCCATCGCCCGCCACCCCTCTGATCGCGCCGTCGGCACCCGCCGAGCGCGCTATTACCCACCGTGCGGGGTTTCACACCGTCCGTGTGGATTCGGCGGTGATTCCGACGACGCCCCGGCCGGAAGTGTTCCGGCCGGGGCGTCGAGTGGTGCCGCGGTGGTCGTCAGGGTTGGTCGGTAGGTCGGGCCCGGGCGGCCCGGTCCGCCGTTGGGACGCAATGGTCCGCGCGGGGCGGCGGCCGGCTGTCCCGGGTCGGCTCAGCGGCCCAGCACCCGGTCCAGGAAGTCGCGGTACTGACGGACCGCCACCCGGAGCTGCTCGGTGTCGGCCTCGCCGGCACCCTGCCAGCCCCCCAGCTTCTCCTTCTGCGCGGCGAGCGCTTTGGACAGCGCCCCGATCGCCTCCTCGACGAGCGACTGCGCCTCGCCGGCGGCCGCCCGGGGATCGTCGACGAACCGCAGCTGGACGTCGCGCCAGCGGTCCCGGAAGCCCTGCGCGGCGTCCGCCTCGAACAGCGTGGCGGCGTCGCTGGGCACGGTGCTGTTCGCCGACCGGCCGGCGTCGGCCGAGGCGACCGCGCCGGCCGCGCCGCCTGCTGCCGCCGCCGTCACGACGCCGCCGGCCGTGGTGCCCGGCGCGGCGGTGGTGTCCGGGCCGCCCGTGATGTCCGGGCCGCCCGTGGTGTCCAGGTCGGCGGCGGCGCGGTCCGTCGTGGTGTCCGGGTCGGCGGTGGTGGCTCGGTCGGCGGCCGGGAGGTCGGTGTCCTCGGCGGTGGGGTGCGGGTCGGTGGCCCCGGACGACCAACGGTCCCGGTCGTGGATCCGGTCCGCCGCGGTCGGGTCGGCCCGCTCGTCGTCGAACGGCCCGGTCTGCCCCGGCGCCCCGTCGCCGGGCGCGACGGTGTCCTCGTCCCGGGCGTCCCGCTCGTCCTGCGGTCGCCCGCCGGCCAGGGCCGAGGCGGCCACCGCGTCACCCACGCTGGTCGCGCCGAAGGCGGTCGGCAGGGGCGCCGGCTCGTGGAACTCCGGCCGCCGGTCACCGTCGGGACCGGTCACGTCGTCCCGGTCGCTCAGCGCGTCCCGGTCGCTCAGCGCGTCCCGGTCGTGCCGGTCGTCCAGCCCGTCCCGGTCGGCGTCGTCCACGGGGTACGGGCGGGTGGTGTCCAGGTCGCCGTCGGCCCCCGGGTCGTCGAAGATGCCCCGGTCGTCGAGCGCGTCCTCGGGCGTCCCGGCGTGCCGGTCCCGGCCGTGCCGGCCGGCGGTGTCGGTGTCCTCCGCGTCCGGGGGTGGCACCGCCACCGGGGTGGACCGGACGACCTCCGGGTGGTCGGTGTGGAGCTGCTGCTCGTCCTGGCGCATGGTGGGGTTCTCCTCAGCGGGTGGTGGCGTCCTGCGGGCGGTCCGGGTGCTGCTGCTGCGCCGGGCGGTGCCCGACCGGGTCCTCGCCGAGCAGGTCGGCGAAGAGCGCCCGGTAGTGGACGACGGCCTGGCGGAGGTCCTCGGTGCCGGCCTCACCGCGCTCGTTGCGCAGCCGGATCTCGTGCGCCTCCCGGTAGTGGGTCAGCGTGCGGGCGTGCTCCACGGAGAGGTGGGCGACCTGCTCGGTGAACTCGCCGGTCGGGTAACCCCGGTCGGTGATCAGCTGGCTGACCAGCTCGTCGGCGTCGCCGACGGTCTCGGCCGGCGAGTCGACGAAGCGGACCTGCAACTCTTCCCAGGCGGCGGCGTACCGGGCCCGGTCCTGCGGGCTGAGCGGGGTCAGGGTCAGCTCCGCGTGCCGGCGCTCCCGCTCGCGCAGTTCGCGTTCGGCGGCGCTGCGGCTGTCCTGCTCCGCGACCACCCGGTCGTACTCGGGGCCGAACCGGGACCTGAGGGCGCGTCGTCGGTTGGCCACGACGGCCACGGCGACCAGCGCCGCCACCACCAGGACGACGAGAACCAGTAGGACTATCTGCGTGGGCGACATGGCCTCCTCCTTCACCCTCCGGTATTCCCTCCCCGCACTGATCACCAATCCCGATCCGGCGAATTTCCTTCGCCGGTTCGCACCGGACCGTGACGAACCGGTCACGTCGTACGTCCGGGGTCGATCGGGGCGGGCGGCCCGGTCACGTTTTTTCCGCCGGTACCCGGGGCCAGCCGACGGGTCGTCGGTGGTCGTGGTGGGTGTCGTCGATGCCTGATCAACCCGGGTGCGACCCGATCCGCCGGGCCGCGACGGCGGGTCCGGCGGCGGCGACGCAGCGGTGACGGCGGGAGACGCACGGTAGTGCTGAGCGTCAGGATTACGTATCCTGCCCAAGGCGCCGCGCCGGTGCCCGGCGTCGATGCCGGACCGCCCGGCCGGTACCGGCGTCACCGCCGACACTCCCGCCCGGGCGAGGAATCATGGACACCCGCGACTGGCCGATCCGCGCCAAGCTGACCGCCCTGGTCGTCACCCCCGTGGCCGCCCTGCTGGCGCTCTGGATCTTTGCCACGACGTTGACCTTCGGGCCGGCTCTCGACCTGCTCGCCGCCCGGACCCTGCTGTCGGACTTCGGTCGGCCCGGCGAACAGGTGGTGGCCGAGCTGCAACGGGAGCGCCGGGCCTCGGTGATCCACCTGGCCGGCACCGACACCCTGCCCGCCCTGGCGCAACAGCGGCGCCGCACCGACGAGGCGATCGTCGAGCTGCGTCGGCTGATGGCCGGGGAGCAGCTACGCGACGCCGCAGGCGACCTGCTCAACGCCCGGCTGGACGCGCTCGGCGCCGCCCTGGAGGCGCTGCCCGCCGGTCGGGGGTTCATCGACCGGCGGCAGGTCGACCGGGCCGGCGCGATCGGGCTCTACAGCGGCATGATCTCCTCGGCGTTCCAGGCGTTCGCCGCCACGGCGGCCCTGCCCGACGCGGAGCTGAACCGGCAGGCGCTCGCCCTGACCGCGCTCGGCCGCTCCCGCGAGCTGCTCGGCCAGACCGACGCGGTGCTGGCCGGTGCGTTCGTAACCGGCCGGTTCACCGAGGGCGAGCACCTGCGGCTGGTGCAGACCATCGCCAACGAGCGGTTCGTCGCGGAGGCGTCCGTGGCCGACCTGCCGGCCGCCGACCGGGCCGCCTACCAGCGGTTGGTGGAGGGGGAGGCGTTCGTCCGGCTGCGCACCATGCAGGAGCAGCTGCTGACCGTCGGGCCGTCCGCCGTCCCGCCGATCGACGCCCGGACCTGGCAGGCCAGTCAGGAAGCGGTGCAGCAGGAGCTGCGCGACTTCGAGCTGAGCCAGGCCGACGGGCTGGCCGAGCGTTCGGTGCCGGTCGCCGTCACGATCCTGGCCCGGCTCGGTGTGGCCGGGGTGCTGGGGCTGGCGGCGATCGTGGCGTCGCTGCTGGTCGCCGTCCGGGTCGGCCGGACGCTGGCCCGCCGGCTGTCCGCGGTCCGCGCCGCCGCGCTGGAACTGGCCGAGCACCGGCTGCCCGACGTGGTCACCCGGTTGCGCCGGGGTGAGCAGGTCGACGTGGCCCGGGAGGCCCCGCCGCTGTCCTACGGCGCCGACGAGATCGGCGACGTCGGTCGGGCGTTCACCGAGGTCAGCCGGGTGGCGGTCCGGTCGGCGATCGACGAGGTGACGCTGCGACGGGGGTTGAACGAGGTCTTCCTCAACCTGGCCCGGCGCAGCCAGGGGCTGGTGCACCGGCAACTTGCGGTGCTCGACCGGATGGAACGCCGCGCCGAGGACCCGGACGAACTGGCCGAGTTGTTCCGCGTGGACCACCTCGCCACCCGGCTGCGCCGGCACGCCGAGGACCTGGTCATCCTGGCCGGCGCGGCCCCGGGGCGGGGCTGGCGGCAGCCGGTCGCCCTGCTGGACGTGCTGCGCGGCGCGATCTCCGAGGTCGAGGCGTACGACCGGGTGGACATCGGCCGGGTCGGCCCGGCCGGACTGCTCGGCCGGGCCGTCGCCGACGTCATCCACCTGCTCGCCGAGCTGATCGAGAACGCCACCGCGTTCTCCCCGCCCGAGCGTCGGGTCGAGGTGACCGGGACGCCCGTCGTCGACGGCTACCTCGTCGAGATCACCGACCACGGGCTGGGGATGTCGCCCCAGGCGATCGAGGACGCCAACCGGCGGCTGGCCACCCCGCCGGAGTTCGATCCGGCCGACAGCGCCCGGCTCGGCCTGTTCGTGGTGTCCCGGCTGGCCGCCCGGCACGACGTCAAGGTCACCCTGCGGGCCGGCACGCCGGTCGGGCTCACCGCGCTGGTGCGTATCCCCGCCGACCTGGTCACCGAGGAGCCGCCGATCGCCGCGCCCACCCGGGACCGCCCGGCGGCGTCGGTGTCCCGGCTGACCACGCTGCCCCGACCACGGACCACCCGGACCACCCGGGAACGGCCGGAGCAGACCGTGCTGCCGTTCGCCCCGGCCCGTACCTCGTCGGTGGAGGCCGCCCCCGACGGCGACGGTCTGCCCCGTCGGGTCCGCCGTCGGGGGCCGGCCGCCCACCAGCTGCCCCCGGCCAGTCAGGACGCGCCCGCCGCCCGCTCTCCCGAGGAGGTACGCCGGCAGATGTCGGCCCTCCAGGCCGGTACCGCCCGGGGGCGCCTGGACAGCAGCGGCGTCCACCCGGCGCCGCCGGCCCGGCCCGACCCGACCGCCGGCGACGAGCCGGGACGGACCGACGGCGTCGGGGTGCCACCGTCACCGGCCGGCCCGGCGGCGACGTCCGATTCGACCGCGACTGAGAGGGACGCCTAGTGGTGCACACGACACGGCAGAACGCTGATCTCGGCTGGTTGCTCGACGAGCTGGTGGAACGGGTGCCGGCGGCCCGGCAGGCGGTGATCCTCTCCGCCGACGGCCTGCTGCTCGGCGCGTCCGCCGATTTGGACCGCTCCGACGCCGAGCACCTCTGCGCACTGGCCTCGGGCTTCTCCAGCCTGGCGAAGGGGGCCAGCCGGCAGTTGGCCGCCGGTGGCGTCCGGCAGACCGTGGTGGAGATGGAGGAGGCGTACCTCTTCGTGACGGCCGCCGGTCAGGGGGCCTGCCTGGCGGTGGCCTGCGCGGCGGACGCGGACATCGGCCTGGTGGCGTACGAGATGGCGATGCTGGTCGTCCGGGTCGGCGAGAACCTGACCGCGCCGGCCAGGGCGGCGGCGGGGATCGCCGATGCGGGCTGAGCAGCCGGGTCACCAGCACGAGTGGTTGGACGGCGCAGCCGGGCCGGTCGTACGCCCGTACACCCTCACCGGTGGTCGGGTGCGGCCTGCCGTCGGCGGCTTCGACCTGGTGGCCTTCGTGCTGGCCGCGGCGGGCGTCGACCCGTACGGCCAGCCGGGGTTGCAACCCGAGCACCGCCGGCTGGTGGAGTGCGCCCGGCAACCGGTGGCGGTCGTGGATCTCGCCGCCGACCTGGACCTCGCCCTCGGCGTGGTCCAGGTCCTCCTCGGTGACCTGCTCGCCCGTGGGCTGGTCACCGTGCACGAACCGCCGGCCGCCGCCGGCCTTCCCGACAACGACATTCTCAAGGCGGTGGTCAGTGGACTACGTGCGCTCTGAGCGCGACCCCTCACCGGCCCGGTTGCCCCTGGCCCTCAAGATCCTCATCGCCGGTGGCTTCGGTGCCGGCAAGACGACGCTGGTGAGTGCGCTCAGTGAGGTCCGGCCGTTGCAGACCGAGGAGGTGCTGACCGACGCCGGCATCGGCACCGACGACCTCTCCGGGGTGGAGGGCAAATCGACCACCACGGTGGCGATGGACTTCGGTCGGATCACCATCACCGACGACCTCCAGGTCTATCTGTTCGGCACCCCGGGGCAGGATCGGTTCTGGTTCCTCTGGGACGAGTTGGCCTTCGGCGCGCTCGGCGCGGTGGTGCTGGCCGACACCCGCCGGCTGCCCGACTGTTTCCCGTCGATCGACTACTTCGAGCAGCGCGGCATCCCGTTCGTGGTGGGCGTGAACTGCTTCGAGGACACCCGTCGGTTCGGCGCGGAGGCGGTCCGGCAGGCGCTGGACATCGAGCCGGAGGTGCCCGTGGTGCTCTGTGACGCCCGGGACCGGCAGTCCGGCAAGCTGGTGCTGATCTCGCTGGTGGAGCACGTGGCCCGCCAGCGTGGGGAACCGGTGCCGGTGGGCTGAACCGGCCGGCCGGGTCCCGCCGGTGAGGAAAACCCGGAAATCAGGGGTGACGGCCGGGGATTGCGGGAAGCCTGGAGATCGACGGCGGATTCGGCGGAGGGTGGTTCGGTGACGGGCACGATCGTCCACATCGGCGGTTACACGGCACGGTCGGGCGGGCGCGGGGAGGGCATCGTCGCCGCCCGACGCGATCCGGAGTCGGGGCAGTTGACCCTGCTCGGCACGGTCGCGTCGACCCCGTCGCCGTCCTTCCTCGCCCGCCACCCCGCCCGGCCGGTGCTGTACGCCGTCAACGAGTTGCCCGAGGGGCAGGTGAGCGCCTTCGACGTCGGCCCTGACGGCGGGCTGACCCCGCTGGGGGTGTGGTCGACCGGGGGTGCCGAGCCGGCCCATCTGGCGGTCGCTCCCGACGGCGGGCACCTCTTCGTCGCCAACTACGGCGGGGGCAGCGTCGCCGTCCTGCCGCTGGACGGGCGGGGGGTGCCCGGGGAACGCACCGACCTGGTGATCCACCAGGGGCACGGTCCGGACCCGGAGCGGCAGGAACAGGCGCACTGCCACATGGTGTCGCCCGACCCCGGCGCCGGCCCGCTGCTCGTCGTCGACCTGGGCACCGACTCGATCTACCGGTACGACCTGGACGCGGCCTCCGGCCGGCTGACGCCGCGGGCCCCCCGGGTGCGGACGGCCCCCGGCACCGGTCCCCGGCACCTGGCCCGGCATCCCGACGGGCGGCGCTGCTGGCTCGCCGGTGAGCTGGATGCGACGGTGACCGCCTACGAGGTGACCGCCGAGGGGGTGCTGCACCAGCGGGGCCGGGTGGACGCGAGCGCGCGGGCCGGCCACGTCCAGCCGTCGGAGATCACCGTGGGGCCGGACGGCCGGTTCCTCTACGTGGGCAACCGCGGGGTGGGCACGGTGGCGGTCTTCGCTCTCGACGGGGACCTGCCGCGGCTGGTCGACGAGGTGGACACCGGTGGGGAGTGGCCCCGGCACTTTACGTTGAGCGGGCGGCACCTCTATGTGGCCGACGAACGGGCCGACATGATCCGGGTGTTTTGGGTCGACCCGGACTCGGGCGTGCCGTCGCCGGTGGGTGAGCCGGTGTCGACCGGCAGCCCGACCTGCGTACTGCCCTGACAGATGCCGGTTGTCCAGGGTGGATTCGGGCCACGTCACGAAACGGTCTGATTACGCAGAGTGGGAAAATAGTGATCAACTGTTTCTCCTGCGTAACTTTCGTCCGAACGGTTGTGGCAGTAAGCGCACGAGATACGCAAGATGGTCAGCGTGTCTGGCCGCCATCGCATGCGTTCAAGTATCCGTGGAGCGGGCGCCGCCGCGGCGGCGACCGCGCTCGTCGTCGTGGTCGGCGGCTCCTGGGTCGGTTACCAGCAGCTGGCCGGACCGTCCTGCTCAGGAGGGATCCAGCTCGGCGTGGCCGCCGCGCCCGAGGTGGCACCGGCCGTCGAGGCGGCGGCGGCCCAGTGGGTGGCGGACGGCGCGGCGGTCGGTGGCACCTGCATCAAGGTGAACGTCGCCGCCTCCGAGCCGGTGGAGGTGGCCGCCGCGGTGGCCAGTAAGCACGGGGCCAGCCTCGCCGGGGTGGGACAGGCCAGCGGCACCGCGGTCACCCCCGACGTCTGGATCCCGGACTCGTCGACCTGGCTGCTGCGCCTCAAGAGCGGCGGCGCCACCGCGTTCGCGCCCGGCAACGGCGCCTCCATCGCCCGCAGCCCGGTCGTGGTGGCCATGCCGCAGCCGGTCGCCACCACCAAGTTCGGCTGGCCGGACAAGAAGCTCACCTGGAACGACATGCTGCGCGCCGTCCGCAGTGACAAGCCGCTGCGGGCCGGCATCGTCGAGCCGACCCAGGACGCCGCCGGGCTCTCCGGCCTGCTCTCCCTGACCGCCGCCGCGAGCGGCGGAGGCGGCGACGCCCAGCAGGCGACCACGGCCGCCCTGCGGGCGCTGGCCACCGGCCGGTCGGCGCTGCGGCAGGACCTGCTGGCCCGGTTCCCGCGCTCCAACGACCCGACCTCCATCGCCAGCGCGCTCGGCGCCGCCGCGCTGTCGGAGGAGGACGTCATCGCCTACAACAACACCAAGCCGCCGATCCCGCTGGCCGCGCTCTATCTGGAGCCGTCGCCGATGCCGCTGGACTACCCCTACGCGGTGCTGCCCGGGATCGACCAGACCAAGGCGTCGGCGGCGAAGGTGCTCTTCGAGCTGCTCACCACGCAGGGCTTCAAGAACCGGCTGGCCGTGCAGTCGCTGCGTGCCCCGGACGGCAACTGGGGTGACGGCTTCAAGGCACCGCAGGGTGCGCCGAGCCCGGCCGGCGGCGGTACGGCGGTGCCGCCGTCCGGCGGGACCGCCGCGGGTGGCCTGGACCCGGTGGCCATAGACCGTGCGGTCTCCGGCTGGTCGATCGCCACCCAGTCCGGGCGGATGCTCTGTGTCATCGACGTCTCCGGGTCGATGAAGGCCCCGGTCCCGTCGGCCAACAACGCCAGCCGCGAACAGGTGACCGTGGCGGCGGCCAGCCGGGGGCTGAACCTCTTCGACGACTCCTGGTCGATCGGGCTGTGGACGTTCTCCACCGAACTGGTCGGTTCGCGGGACTGGCGGGAGATCGAGCCGATCAACCCGCTCTCCGGCAACCGGGCCAAACTGGAGCAGGGGCTCGCCGGCATCCGCCCGTCCAGCGGCGACACCGGCCTGTACGACACCATGCTGGCGGCGTACAAGACGGTCCAGGACGGTTGGGAGCCCGGCCGGGTCAATTCGGTGGTGCTGTTCACCGACGGTAAGAACGAGGACAAGAACGGCATTTCACAGAGCGGATTGATCACCCGGCTCAAGCAGCTCAACGATCCGGAGCGTCCGGTGCAGGTGGTCATCATCGGCATCGGCAGTGAGGTCTCCAAGACCGAACTCCAGTCGATCACCAGCGTCACCGGTGGTGGCGCCTTCGTCACCGAGGACCCCTCCAAGATCGGTGACATCTTCCTGAAGGCCATCGCGTTGCGTCCGAACGCGCCGCGTTGAGCCGTCGCACAGGGCAAACGAATCGCTGCATTCGGTGAGAAATAATGCGGTGATGGGATTCCGCCATCTCGGCGGCGAAAGAAAACTGACAGTAATGCGTCCGAAGCAATAGGTGAGCATCATTGTGGGGCAGGATGTCGGGAGCGCTCCGGCCGGCAGGCCCCGCCAGAGGTGAGCATCGGGCTCGGAGCCGACAAGTGTGATGTGGGGGAGGTTGGGTGACCTCGGCAACGCTGTCCACGCCCGTCCGTACCCCGCCGTCGGCGCCAGGTCGCCGATCGGCGGGTACCCGTTCCCAGGCCAACCAGCGGGGCTACGTCCGCACCCTGGTGGTGCTGGACACCGCCGTGCTGTCGCTGGCGGTCCTCGCCGGCTACGCCACCCGCTTCGGCGACGCGGTGCCGCGCGGCTCCGAGATCCCGTACGTGGTGGTGGCACCGGCCCTGGTGCTGGTCTGGTTGGTCTCGCTCAAGGCACTGCGCTGTTACGACGACCGGGTACTCGGCTACGGGGCCGACGAGTACCGGCGGGTCAGCGGGGCCAGCCTGCGCCTGGCCGGTGGGGTCGCGATCGCCGGTTACATCTTCGACGCCGGGGTCTCCCGGGGTTTCCTCGGCATCTCCTTCGCCGTCGGCACGGTCGGGCTGGTGGTCACCCGGTTCGCCGCCCGTAAGGCGCTGCACCGGGCCCGCTGCCGGGGCGACGGATGGTCCCGTCGGGTCCTCGTCGTCGGGGACACCGCACACGTGCTGGAGTTGGTGCACACCCTGCGTCGGGAGCCGTACGCCGGCTACCACGTGGTCGGCGCGTGTATCCCCGACGCGCTGCTCGCCCCCGTGCCGCAACGGCTCAGCGACGTGCCGGTGGTCGGCTCCCTGCGGGGCATCCCGGAGGCGGCCGCCGCGATCGGCGCGGACACCGTCGCGGTCACCGCGTCCGGCGAGTTGACCGCGACCCGGCTGCGCCGGCTGGGCTGGCAGTTGGAAGGCACCGGGATCGACCTGGTGGTCGCCCCGGCGCTCACCGACGTGGCCGGGCCGCGCATCCACACCCGGCCGGTGGCCGGGCTGCCGCTGATCCACGTCGAGGCGCCCGAGTTCCGGGGGGCCCGCAAGCTGGTCAAGGAGTTCGTCGACCGGTCGGCCGCCGCGGTGGCGCTGGCACTGCTGCTGCCGCTGGTGGCGGTGATCGCGCTCGCCGTCAAGCTGGACAGCCGGGGCCCGGTGCTGTTCCGGCAGACCCGGGTCGGGCAGGGCGGCCAGGAGTTCGGGGTGCTGAAGTTCCGCACCATGGTGGTCAACGCCGACGCGCTCCTCGCCGAACTGGCGGCCCGCAACGAGACCAACGGGCTGATGTTCAAGATGCGCGACGACCCGCGGGTCACCCGGATCGGCCGCCTGCTGCGGAAGTGGTCGGCCGACGAGCTGCCCCAGCTGGTCAACGTGCTGCTCGGGCAGATGAGCCTGGTCGGCCCCCGTCCGCCGCTGCCCTCCGAGGTGGCCCGCTACGACGGCGACGTGGCCCGCCGCCTGCTGGTCAAGCCCGGCATGACCGGCCTCTGGCAGGTCAGCGGCCGGTCCGACCTGAGCTGGGAGGACGGCATCCGGCTGGACCTCTACTACGTGGAGAACTGGTCACTCGCCGCCGACCTGACCATCCTGTGGAAGACCTTCGGCGCGGTGCTGCGCGGGCGCGGGGCCTACTGACCCGGCCCCCGCGGCCCGGCCCGCACTCCGGTTCACGGGTGCGGGCCGGGCCAGTCCAGGCAGACGACCACCGCGTCGTCGACCAGGTCACCGGCCACGAAGGCGCGCAGGTCACCGATGAGCGAGCGGACCGCGTCCAGCGGCGTCATCGGTCCGGTACGACGCAGGAAGCGCTCCAGCGCCGTCTCCCCGTACCGGACGTGCCGGTCCGTCGCGTCGAGCACGCCGTCACTGAGGACGAAGAGCCGGTCACCGCGGCGCAGCTCGAAACGCTGGTGCTGGTAGTCGGTGCCCTCGAACATGCCCAACGGGAACTGTTTGTCCAGCACCTGCTCGGTGACCTCGCCGTCGCGCAGCAGCATCAACCGGGGCGACCCGGCGTCCACCGCGGTCAGCACACCGCTGCCCAGATCCAGCTCCATGACCAGGGCGGACAGGTGCTGCTCACCCCCGTGCAGGGCATAGATCGCCTGGTCGGCGAGGGCGACCTGGTCGGCGAGGCCCAGTCCGCCCCGGCGGGCGTTGCGCAGCGCGTGGGTGGCCAACGCGGTGAGCATCGAGGCGGCCACCCCCTCACCCGTCCCGTTGATCGTCGACAGCCACAGCCGGTCGCCGTCGTCGGACCAGTCGAAACTGTCCCCGCGCACCGCGTACGCCGGTTCGAGCTGGCCGGCGAGGCGGAACGACGGCCGGTCCCGGCTGCGTCCCGGCAGCAGTTCCCACTGCATCTCGGCGGCCAGGGTGAGCCGGCGGGCCCGGCGCGAGGTGCGGTACACGTCGGTGCCGGCGGTGACGGCGGCCAACTCGTGCCCCAGGGCGGTGGCGATGCGGGCCAACTCGCCGACGGTGGCCCGGTCGTCGGGCACCGGGGCCAACCGCAGCACCCCGCGCCGTTCACCCCGCATCCCGACGGGGAACCAGCCCACCCCCTCGGTGAGCACCGGCTGCTGGTGGTCGAAGCAGCGCCAGGCCGGGTGACCGGGGCCGCTCACGGGCTCCCCACCGGCCAGCGGCAGCAGCACCGACAACCGGTAGTCGACCTGGAACAGCTCCACGTCGGTGATCCGATAGGCCCGTGTCAGCTCCCCGGCGAGCCGGTCCAGCAGCAGGTCCGCCGGAGATTCGGTCAGCACCTGCCGGGCCCGGGCCTCGGGTCCGCTCGTCATCACGCCTCCTGAAAGCGCAGATCCCCTGGTACGGGGGGTAGTCTCGGGCCCACCATGGCCGAAGAGAGTGGTCCTTACGGATCAGACGTGAGTATGGCCGCCGAGTTGGACGGCGCGACGGGGACCCTGCTGTCTGTGTGGGAGGCGGCCCGGGAGAACACCACCAGCCGGCTGTCCGGCGCGCAGTTGCGCGCCGTCATGGTGGTCGAGCGGTACGACGGGATCAACCTGCGCCGGCTCGCCGCCCTGCTGAACATGTTGCTCTCCTCGGCGAGCCGGCTCTGTGACCGACTGGTCGCCGCCGGCATGCTGGAGCGGGAGCCGGGCCGGTCGGACCGACGGGAGATCGCCCTGCACCTGACCCCGGAGTCCATCCGCCTGCTCGCTGAGCTGCGGCGGGACCGCCGGCAACGGCTCGCCGACGTGCTGGCCGGGATGAGCGGCGAGGGGCGGCAGGCACTGCTGCGCGGTCTGGTGGAGTTCGACCGGGTGGCGCGGGCCCGGGAGGGGGAGACCGGGCCGGCGGTGGAGTTCCGGTCGGCACCGCACCCACCCACCCAGCCCGGTCCGGGCTCCGCCGACCCACCGGCGGCCCGCTCGGCCTGACCCGGGCCGGTCACGGTGGCGTGGCCAGTGCGGTCCGGGCCCGGTGCAGGTGGTCGGCCGAGCGGGGATGCTCGGTCAGCGCGGTGGCACACACCCGCAGCACGTCGTCCACCAGCCGGGCCCCGTCCCTGGTGTCGAGCACCCCCGCCTGCCAACGGACGAACTCGACCAGCAGCTGCGGGTCGCCGATCCGGATCGCCGCAGCCAGCGCGTCGACCAGTTGGGCGACGACCCCGGCGACCTCCTCCGCCCGTTCCGCCGCGGGGGTGACCTCGCGGAGCACGAGCTGGACGAGTTCCCGACGGCGACGCAGCACCGGTACGTACTCGTCGGAGCCGGCCGTCGGCGCGGCACCGGTGTGCGGGGCCGCGAGCAGCGGGCCGGACAGCAGCCGGACGGCGTCCCGGGCGGTGGCGCCCCAGCCGGCGGCACCGACCGCGGTGGCCCAGCGGCCCTCGGGGCCGAAACCGGGCCCGCCGGCCACCACCGGCACCCCGGCCGCCCGGCACGCCTCGACCATCCGCCCCGCCCGCACCAACCGGCTCGGCTGCACGCAGCTCAGCAGCACCGCGTCCGGGCCGGTCTGATGCAGGTAGGAGACCAGGTGCCGGACCGGCACACTGGCGCCGAGGAAGGTGACCCGCCAGCCGGCGGCGCGGACCACCTCCATCACGATCCGGGCGGCCAGCGCGTGCCACTCGCCTTCGACACAGGCCAGGACCACGTGGCCCCGGTCGTCCGTCGGGGCGGTGTGGGCGGCGACCGCCTCGACCACCTGCTCGCTGACGTGGGTGGCCGCGTGCTCCTGGGCGATGCTCCACCGGCCGGACAGCCAGCGCAGCCCCACCTCGCGCTGCGCGACGGCGACCAGGTCCACCAGGACGTCGGCCACCGAGGCACCCGCGTCCAGCAGCCCGGTCGCGAGCCGGATGGCGCCGCCCAGGTCGGCCCGGTCCAGGCAGCCGAGGTAGGCCTGGACGACACCCGGTGCCACCCGCCCCGGTCCGTCCGGTGTGACCCGCCCCGGATCTTCCGGTGTGACCCGCCCAGGATCTTCCGGTGGCGGTCGGCGCGTACCGGCCGGTTCCTCGCCGGTCGCCCGGCCCGGTTCCTCCCGGGTGGGTTCGTCCGGGGTCGGTCGGGTCACGCAGGTTCCGCCGCGCAGACGGCCAGCATCGCGATGTCGTCGTGGCTCTCGCCGTCGAGCCACTCGTCGACGAGCTGGAGCAACCAGTCGATCACGGCGGACGGCGGCAGCCCGGCCACCGAGGCGAGCGCCTGCCGCAGCCGGTGTTCGCCGAACATCTCGACGGCCGCCGATCCACCGCGTGCCTCGGTCACCCCGTCGGTGTACGCCAGCAGCAGTTCCCCCGGGGCGAGCCGCACCTCCACCTCGGCGAACGTCGCCGTGGCGAACGCACCGATCGGCATCCCGCCCACCCGCACCTCGACGATGCTCCCGTCGGCGCGTACCACCAGGGGGGACGGGTGCCCGCCGCCGGCGATCCGGACCCGGACCCCGCCGTCGGACCCCGGCTCGGTGGTGCCCAGCAGCAGGGTGGTGAACTGGCTACGCCGGGCGGCGTCGGGGGAGTCGAACAGTGCCCGGTTGAGCAGTTGGACGAGTTCGTGGGGGCGCTGCTCGACCAGTCGCAGGGTCTGCAACGACTGGCGTACCCGGCCGGTGAGCACGGCCGCGCCGACCCCCTTGCCGCAGACGTCGCCGAGGGCGAACAGGGCGCCGGTGGCGGTGGGGAAGACCTCGTAGAAGTCGCCGCCGATGCGCAGGCTGTCCCCGGCGGAGCGGTAACCACCGGCGAGGGTGACGCCGGGCACCGGGGGCAGCTGCGGGGGGAGCAGGCTGTGCTGGAGCACCCGGGCCAGGTGCGCCTGTTCGCCGTAGAGTTCGGCGGCGGCGATCGCGGACCCGGCGCGGGCGGCGAACTCCCTGGTCAGCTCGATGTCGCGCGGGTCGAAACCGGCCCGCCCCGCCCGCCGGACCAGGATCAACGCGCCAGCCGGCCCACCCGCGCTGAGCATCGGGCTGATCAGCACGGTCCCGGGGCGGCCGAAGGTCTCCGGCAGGACGGCGGTCAGGTCGGCCAGCTCGGCGTCGAGCCAGGGGCTGGGGTCGGTGGACTCGCCGTCGAGCGCCTCGACGAGCCCGGGGACCGCGCCGGCCAGTTGCCGGCTGGCGACCCCGCCGACCGGGCCGGGTTCGCCGTCGGCGTACCGGAACCAGTGCGGGAGGTCCTCGCCGGGCTGTGGTGACCGGTGCACGACCAGCGCGACGTCCGCGAGGTAGGGCACCGGCAGGGTGACGGTGGCCCGCAGGGTCTGCTCGCGGTGCAGGGACAGCCCGAGTCGGCTGCCGGCGCGGGCCAGGAAGGCGGTGCGGGAGCGCTCGGCGAGCAGCGCGTCGGTGCGGGCCTGTTCGTCGGTGACGTCGCGGACATACCAGGCGCAGCCGCCGGTGGCGAGGGGGCGGCAGACGCCGCGCAGCCGGCGGCCGTGGTGTTCGGCGTCGAACGTCCCGGTGCCCTCGACGACCGCCCGGGCCAGCGCCGGCACGGTGTGCGCGGCCAGGTCGACGCCGGGGGCCAGTTCGGGCAGGAGCTGCCCGGCCATCGCGTTGACCAGGGTGACCCGCCCGGCAGGGTCGGTGGTGACCACGGCCTCGGCGAGACCGTCGAGCAGCTCCCGGGCCAGCTGGGGGTCGGCCGGCAGCGACTGGTCCGCCGGCGGCCGGGCCGGCGCGTGCGACACCGGGCCATCCCCGCTGACCGGACCGGCGCGCCCGTCCCGACGGGTGGTCGTCACCGTCGGTCGCCGGGCGCGTCGGTCTGTCGACCTCTGCGCATGCTGGGAGTGCTCTCCTCGGTAGGAATCGTTGCCTCAGGGAAAGCGTACCGAGGTGGGGTGACGATCGCCCAGCCGACAACCGGGGGTCAGCGCGGGTGGGACAGCCACCCGGACGGCCGGGCGATGATCCGGCGGACGACCGAACCGGCCCCGCCGACGGCGGCGGATTCGGCACCGAGCGCCGCCGGGCGCACCGTCACCGGGGACCAGCCGCTGGTGAGCACCCGGTCGTCGAGTTCGGCCAGCACCGGTGGGCACAGCCACGGCGCGAGGGTCGCGTATCCGCCGCCGAGCACGACGGTGTCCAGGTCGAGCAGGTTCACCACCCCGGCGACGGCGACCCCGAGGGCGGTGCCGGCGGCGTTCAGCGCGGCGAGCGCGGCCGGGTCACCGGAGCAGGCCAGGTCGGCCAGCCGGCGGGCGGCGGTGTCGGCGGGCAGGTCCGCGCCCGCCAGCCCGGCCGCCGCCAGCACGGCCTCCTGCCCGGCGTACGTCTCCAGGCAGCCCCGGGCGCCGCAGCGGCAGGTGGGACCACCCGGATCGACAGGTACGTGGCCCAACTCGCCGCTCCAGCCCCGGGAACCCCGGAAGAGCGCCCCGTCGAGCACGATCCCGGCACCGATGCCGATCTCGCCGGAGACGTGCAGGAAGCTCTGTGGGCCGCCGGGGCGGGCGTGCAGTTCGCCGAGCGCGGCGAGGTTCGCCTCGTTCTCCACCACCAGTGGGGGCACCCCGTCGACCGGGTCGGTGAGGGCGGGGTGACCGGCGAGCAGGGCCGGCACGTCCACGTCCCGCCAGCCGAGGTTGGGGGCGAGCCGGACGAGGCCCCGCGCGTCGACCAGCCCCGGCACGGCCAGGGCCGCCCCGGCCAGGCCGAGTCCGGCGTCGTCGGCGACGGTACGCGCCCGGCGGGCCAGGGCGACCAGGGCGGTGAGCGCGTCGGCGGGGGAGAGGGGGCGCAGGTCGATCCGGCGTACCTCGTGGTGCCGGACGGCACCGGTGAGGTCGACCACGCAGGCCGCGAGGTAGTCGACGTTGACCTCCAGGCCGAGCCCGGCCGGGCCGGTGTCGCCGAGCAGCAGCCCTCGGGCGGGCCGGCCGGCACCGGTGCGGGGCGCGGGATCGGCCTCGGTGACCAGCCGGCCGGCGATCAGGTCGTCGACGACCGCGGACACGGTGGCCCGGGTCAGGCCGGTGTCGGCGGCGATCTCGGCCCGGGAGGGCGGCCGGCCGGTGTCGGCGATCCGCCGCAGCACCACGGCGAGGTTGAGTTCGCGCAGGCTTCCCTGGCGGACCGCGCCGACGGTCCGGGTCTCGGTCACCCCTTGACAGTGCCACAGCACGGCCATTTAATTCAACCACTGAACAAATTGCGGGCGACACACCCACCGCCACCACCATCATCCCCACCGGAGGTCTGCCATGGCACCCCGTCCCACCCCCGCCGACAAGTTCTCCTTCGGGCTCTGGACGGTGGGCTGGCAGGCCCGTGACCCGTTCGGCGACGCCACCCGCCCTGAGCTGGACGCCGTCGAGGCCGTGCACCGGCTCGCCGAGCTGGGCGCGTACGGCATCACCTTCCACGACGACGACCTGATCCCGTTCGGCGCCGACAACGCCGCCCGGGAGGCCCAGCTCGCCCGGTTCCGCAAGGCGCTGGACGAGACCGGGCTGGTCGTGCCGATGGTCACCACCAACCTCTTCACCCACCCGGTGTTCAAGGACGGCGGTTTCACCAGCAACGACCGTGACGTCCGGCGCTACGCGCTGCGTAAGGTGCTGCGCAACGTCGACCTCGCCGCCGACCTGGGTGCCAAGACCTTCGTCATGTGGGGCGGCCGGGAGGGCTCCGAGTACGACGTGGCCAAGGACATCCGGGCCGCGCTGGACCGCTACCGCGAGGCCGTTGACGTGCTCTGCCAGTACGTCGTCGACCAGGGCTACGACCTGCGGTTCGCCATCGAGCCCAAGCCGAACGAGCCGCGCGGCGACATCCTGCTGCCCACCGTCGGGCACGCGCTGGCGTTCATCTCCGAGCTGGCCCGCCCCGAGATGGTCGGCCTCAACCCGGAGGTCGGGCACGAGCAGATGGCCGGCCTCAACTACGCCCACGGCATCGCCCAGGCGCTCTGGCAGGGCAAGCTGTTCCACCTCGACCTCAACGGCCAGCGCGGCATCAAGTACGACCAGGACCTGGTCTTCGGCCACGGCGACCTGATGAACGCGTTCGCCCTGGTGGACCTGCTGGAGAACGGCGGCCCCAACGGTGGTCCGGCGTACGACGGCCCGCGCCACTTCGACTACAAGCCCTCCCGCACCGAGGACATCGCCGGGGTGTGGGCGTCGGCCGAGGCCAACATGGCGACCTACCTGCTGCTCAAGGAGCGGGCGGCGGCGTTCCGGGCCGACCCGGAGGTCGTGGAGGCGCTCGCCGCCAGCAAGGTCGGCGAGCTGGCCAGCCCGACGCTGGGCGACGGTGAGGGCTACGCCGGGCTGCTCGCCGACCGGTCCGCGTTCGAGGAGTTCGACGTGGACGCGACGGCCGCGAAGGGCTTCGGCTTCGTCCGGCTCAACCAGCTCGCCGTCGAGCACCTGCTCGGCGCGCGCTGAGGCGGCCCGGCATGCCGCTCGTCGCCGGGGTGGACTCGTCCACCCAGTCCTGCAAGGTGGTGATCCGGGACGCGGAGACCGGCGCGCTGGTCCGTGAGGGCCGCGCGCCGCACCCGGACGGCACCGAGGTCGACCCACGGGCCTGGTGGGATGCCCTGCTGGCCGCCGTCGAGGCGGCCGGCGGGCTGGCCGACGTGGCGGCCGTGGCGGTCGCCGGTCAGCAGCACGGCATGGTCTGCCTGGACGAGGCGGGCGAGGTCGTCCGGCCGGCGCTGCTGTGGAACGACACCCGGTCCGCCGACGCGGCCCGGGACCTGATCGCCGAGGCCGGCGGCGGGGAGACCGGCCGCCGGTTCTGGGCCGACGCGGTGGGGCTGGTCCCGGTGGCCAGCTTCACCGCCACCAAGCTGCGCTGGCTGGCCCGGCACGAGCCGGAGCACGCCGCCCGGGTCGCCGCCGTCTGCCTGCCGCACGACTGGTTGACCTGGCGGTTGGCGGGCGCCCCGGGCCTGGCGGCGCTGCGCACCGACCGGGGTGACGCCAGCGGCACCGGCTACTGGTCGCCGGCCACCGGGCAGTACCGACCCGACCTGCTGGAACAGGCGTTCGGTCGGGTCGTCGAGGTGCCCACGGTGCTCGGCCCGGCCGAGCAGGCCGGGGTGCTCGACCCGGGCGTGCTGGGCGGTGCCGCCGGCCGGCCCGACGGCGCTGCGGGCTCGCCCACGCCGGGCGGGGACGTCCTGCTCGGCCCCGGCACCGGGGACAACGCCGCCGCCGCGCTGGGCGTCGGCGCGGGTCCGGGCGACGTGGTCGTCTCGATCGGCACCTCCGGCACGGTCTTCGCGGTGGCGGACACCCCCGCCGCCGACGCCGGGGGCGCGGTGGCCGGCTTCGCCGACGCCACCGGCCGGTTCCTGCCGCTGGTCTGCACGCTCAACGCGGCCCGGGTGCTCGACTCGGCGGCGACGCTGCTCGGCGTCGACCTCGACGCGTTGTCCGAGTTGGCGTTGAGCGCCCCACCCGGGGCGGACGGCCTGGTCATGGTGCCCTACCTGGAAGGGGAGCGGACCCCGGACCGGCCCACCGCCACCGGCTCGGTGCATGGCCTCACCCTGCGCACCGCCACCCCGGCCCACCTGGCCCGGGCGGCGGTCGAGGGGATGCTCTGCGCGTTGGCCGACGGCCTCGACGCGCTGGTCGCCCAGGGGGCCACCGTCGAGCGGGTGATCCTGGTCGGTGGCGGGGCCCGCTCGGCGGCGGTCCGCCGGATCGCGCCCCAGGTCTTCGGTCGCCCGGTGCTGGTGCCCCCGCCAGGGGAGTACGTCGCCGACGGCGCGGCCCGCCAGGCCGCCTGGCTCGCCCTGGGTGGCGCGACCCCGCCCACCTGGGCGCCGAAGGACACCGAGGAGTACGCGGCGGAGCCCGTCCCCGCCATCCGGCAGCGGTACGCCGAGGCCCGCGACCACACCCTCGACCGGGTGGCCGCGACCGGGGAGTGATCCACCCGACCGGCGACGTCGACCGGTGACCGGCGCACGGGGGCCGGTCACCGGTCGACGACCGGGTCCCCCGTGGTCCTGCCGGTCACCTCCGACGAGGGCCCGGCCACCTGTCGGGCGTGGTGATCCCGCAGGGACGGGGTCGGCGGTGCCGCCCCGGCGGGGGTGCCCGTCGGGCCGGGAGACCCACCTGGTTGGCTGCCGGACATGACCGGCAGCAGGATGCCCCGGCGCGGAAACACGGCGCACCGCCTCTACAGCGTCGTGGTGTTCGTGGTGCTCGCCTCGCTGGACAACGTGGCGATCGGCCTGGTGCCCCCGCTGTACGGGCCGATCTCCGGGGCGCTGGGGGTGCCGCAGCGGATGCTCGGCCTGGTCACGGCGGTGAGCTTCCTGGTCAGCGCGGTCGCGGCGGTGGCCTGGGCGTACGTCGGCGACCGGACCAACCGCAAGCCGCTGCTGATGGTGGGCACACTGGTCTGGGCGGCCGGCACCGGCGGCAGCGCGTTCGCCACCGGTTTCCCGACGTTCCTCGCCGCGCAACTGGTCGCCGCGGTCGGGTTGGGTGCGGTCGGCTCGGTCGGGTTCTCTGTGGTGACCGACCTGATCTCCCCGCGTCGCCGGGGGCTGGTGATGAGCTTCTGGGGGCTGTCCCAGGGGGTCGGCACCCTGGCCGGCACGCTCACCGGCGGGCTGCTCGGCGCGACCGACTGGCGACGCCCGTTCCTGCTGCTCACCGTGGTCGGTCTGGCCGCCACGGTGGCCTACCTGCTGACGTACGACATCCGGCGCGGGCAGAGCGAACCGGAGCTGGCCGGGGCGATCGAGGCGGGCGTCGAGTACGACTACCGGATCACCCGGGCCGACCTGCCGCGCATCCTGGGCCGGCGGACCAACCGCTGGTTGATCATGCAGGGCCTCACCGCGCAGGCGGCGTTCGGCTCGCTGGTGTGGCTGCCGGTGTTGTTCGCCGAGCGGGCGCAGGGGCAGGGCTACTCGGCGGCGACGGCGGTCGTGGTGGGCAGCGTCTTCGCCACCCTGTTCCAGCTCGGCGGGGTGTTCTCCATCGTCGGCGGGCTGGCCGGGGACGCGCTGCAACGGCGTACCCCCCGGGGGCGGGCCCTGGTCGCGGCGGTCGGCATCCTCGCGGCGCTGCCGTTCTACCTGGTGCTGTTCTTCGTGCCGATCCGGATCGACGTGCCCGACGGCGGCGGCACCGGCGCGGTGGTGGGTGCGGTGCTGGCCAGCGTGGTGACCGAGCCGACGGTCGGGCTGAGCCTGCTGACGGCCCTGGTGGCGTTGGCGCTGACCTCGGCGAACTCGCCGAACTGGTTCGCCCTGATCGCCGACGTCAACCCGCCGGAGCACCGGGGCACCGTCTACAGCCTGGGTAACCTGGTCAACGGGGTCGGCCGGGCAGCCGGCAACGGGCTGGTCGGGGCGGCCTTCCACGCGTTGCGGGTGGCCTTCCCGCCGCCGTTGAACTACGCGGTCGGGCTCGCCGCGTTCCAGCTCTTCTTCATCCCTACCGGGCTGATGTACTGGCTGGCCTCGCGCACCTCACCCCGCGACATCACCGCGGTTCGCGACCTGCTGCACGACCGCGCAGCCCGCCGCTGACCTGCCCGCCGGGGCCTGCCTGCCGGGGCCTGCCTGCCGGGGCCGTGTCGCTCCCGCTCGGTCGGGCCGGGCAGGTACACCCCGTCGCGTCCTTTCGAGCTGATGACGTTGACGGATCACCAGCCAGCCCGAACGCGTCGCCGTCCGTGGCCCGCCATCGTGGCTGAGAGGCCGGTGTGGGCGGGACGGGACGTTCCCGGCCGATCGGCTTGGGGCGGGTCTTCCGCCGCTGAGCTGCTGTCGTCACTTTGGTGGGTGCGTGTCATCCGGGTCGGTGAGTCGCTGACGTCATCAGCTCGAAAGGACGCGACCGGCAGTACCCGGGCCCCGGTCCCGTCCCGCCCGGCAGGTGTCACCGGTGAGCCCGAGCGTCGGCACCGCCGGGGAACTGCACCGCCTGAGCGCCGGGCACCGTCGGGAGTGAAGCCGCCCGAGCGCCGGGCACCGCCGGGCGCTGCACCAACGGGTGGATGCAGCGCCCGGCGGTGCCGGAGTGGGTCAGGAGTGCCGGACCCAGACCGTGACGTCGGTGGGAACCCGGCCGTCGGCGTCCAGCGGCGCGCTGCTGTGCAGCAGCTCCCCGGCCGGGGGCGGCACCGCGGCCGTGCCGAAGTTGGTCAGCACGGTCAGCCCGGCGTTGCGGAAGATCAGCGTCTCGTCGCCGGAGGAGAGCCACTCCAGGGTGCCCCGACCCAGGCCGTGCTCGCGCCGCAGCCGCAACGCGGTCCGGTACGTCTCGTACGTCGAACCGGCCACCCCCTGCTGCCGGTCCAGGGCGTACTCGGCCCACAGCGGCGGTTGCGGCAGCCAGCTGGCGTCGGTCGGGCCGAAGCCGTACGACGGGGCGTCGGCCTCCCACGGGATCGGCACCCGGCAGCCGTCCCGGCCCCGCTGGGTGTGGCCGCTGCGCTCCCAGGTCGGGTCCTGCCGGGCCTCGTCGGGCAGCGTGGTGTGCTCCGGCAGCCCCAACTCCTCGCCCTGGAAGAGGTAGGCCGAGCCGGGCAGGGCCAGCATCAGCAGGGTGGCCGCCCTTGCCCGGCGCAGGCCCAGCGCGGCGTCCGGCTGGGGGTCGCCGATGCCGATGCCGTTGGGTCGGCCGCCCTGGGCGGACAGGCCCATCCGGGAGGCGTGCCGGATGACGTCGTGGTTGGACAGCACCCAGGTGGTGGGGGCGCCGACGGCGTCGGTGGCCTCCAGTGAGCGGGTGATCACCGCGTACTGGGCGGGGGCCGTCCAGGCGGCGAGCAGGTACTCGAAGTTGAACGCCTGGTGCATCTCGTCGGGGCGGACGTAGCGGGCGATCCGTTCGGCCGGCTCCACCCATGCCTCGGCGACCAGGATCCGCGCGCCGTCGTAGGAGTCGAGCACCTGCCGCCAGTCCCGGTAGATCTCGTGGACGCCGTCCTGGTCCCACATGGGTGGGCGCGGCTTGTCCGCCTCGTTGCCGGAGAGGATCTCCTGCGGCTCCTCCCAGTTGGCCAGGTCGGCCTGTTTGATCAGGCCGTGCGCCACGTCCACCCGGAAGCCGTCGACCCCCCGGTCCAGCCAGAACCGGAGCACGTCCAGGAACTCGGCGCGGATCTCCGGGTTGTCCCAGTTGAGGTCGGGCTGGGCGGTGTCGAACAGGTGCAGGTACCACTGGCCGGGCCGGCCGTCGGGCTCGACGAGCCGGGTCCAGGCGGGGCCACCGAAGACGCTCTGCCAGTCGTTGGGCGGCGTCGCGCCGTCCGGGCCGAGGCCGTCGCGGAAGATGTACCGGGCCCGCTCGGGGCTGCCGGGGGCGGCGGTGACGGCGGCCCGGAACCAGCGATGCGCCGACGAGGTGTGGTTGGGCACCAGGTCGACGATCACCTTGAGGCCCTTCGCGCGGGCCTCGGCGATCAGCGCGTCGGCGTCGGCCAGGCTCCCGAACAGCGGGTCGACGTCGCGGTAGTCGGCGACGTCGTAGCCCGCGTCGGCCTGCGGCGACGGGTAGAACGGCGACAGCCAGACGGCGTCGACACCCAGCTCGGCCAGGTGCCCGAGCCGGGCGGTGATGCCGGGCAGGTCACCGATGCCGTCGCCGTCGGAGTCGGCGAAGGACCGCGGGTAGATCTGGTAGATGACGGCTTCGGTCCACCATCCGTGGGCCACGCCCATGGACTGGTCCTGCTGCCTCGCGTCGGTGTTCAGAGCCTTCTCCCTGTGTCGAGCGTGCCGTGCCGTGCGGGGGTGAATCCGTTCAGTGTGCCCGGGGAGGGGCGGTCGATTCCCGTACCACCAGCCGAGTGGGCAGGATCACCGGCGGGGTCGGCGTGGTGCCGTCGCCGTCGGCCCCGCGGGGAGCCGGCACCCGTCCGGCGTACGGCTCGACGGTGCCGGTGCCCAGCGGATCGAGCAGCAGCCGGGCGGCGAGCCGGCCCTGCTCGGCGGCGGGCTGGGCGATGGTGCTCAGCCCGAGCACGCCGGACAGGTCGTGGTCGTCCACGCCGATCACGCTGACGTCCTGCGGCACCCGCAACCCGGCGTCGCGCAGCGCGGTCATCGCGCCCATCGCGATCTCGTCGCAGGCGGCGAAGATCGCCGTGGGTGGTTCGCCCCGGGCCAGCAGTTCGACGGTGGCCTGGTTGCCGCCGTCGATGGTGAACTGCGACTCCATGTCCAGGCTGGGATCGGGGCGCAGACCCGCGCGGCGCAGCGCCTCCCGGTAGCCCCGACGACGGTCGGTGTGGGTGGTGAAGGCCAACTCGTCGGTCGGGTCGCCGGAGATGTGGGCGATCCGTCGGTGGCCCAGGTCGAGCAGGTGCCGGGTGGCGGTCCGGGCCGCCGCGACGTCGTCGATCCGGACGCAGGGCCAACCCGGCACCGTGCTGCCGGAGCTGATGGTGATGCCGGGCAGGTCCAGCTCGGCCAGGGCGGTCAGGTCGGCCGGCCGTAGCGGGGTGGCGACCAGCACGATCGCGTCGACCCGCTTGTGCAGGTTGGCGGTGCGCAGCACCCGCTGCCGCACCTGCTCCCGCCCGCCGAGGTTGTAGAGCAGCAGGTCGTAACCGGAGTCGTGGAGGAACTCCTCGACCGCCTCGACGACGGTGCCGAAGAACCAGCGGGTGATCCGGGGGACCACCACGGCGACGGTGCCGGTCCGGCCGCCGGCCAGTCGGGAGGCGCTCGGCGACACCGCGTACTGGAGCTGTTCGGCGGCGGCGAGCACCCGGCGGCGCGTCGCGGCCGACACCGTCGGCAGGCCGCGCAACGCCCGTGAGACGGTGGCGGTGGAGACCCCGGCCAGCCGGGCCACGTCGTCGATCCTGGTCACGCTGTGGTTCCCCCGCTCCGCGCCGCCCTCCGCCGCCGCCCGGTGCTGCCGGGCGGCGGCGAATGGACCTCAACCCTTGACGCTGCCGGCGAGCAGACCGCGCACGAAGAAGCGCTGCAACGACAGGAACACGACAAGCGGTACGACGATCGAGACGAACGCGCCGGCCGTGAGCCGCTGCCACTCGTTGCCCCGGGTGCCGGCCATCTCGGCCAGCCGCACGGTGAGTGGGGCGGTCTCGTTGCCGCCCCCGGCGAAGATCAGTGCGACCAGCAGGTCGTTCCAGACCCAGAGGAACTGGAAGATGCCGAAGGCCGCCAGGGCCGGGGTGATCAGCGGCAGCACGATGGTGCGGAAGATCTTGGGGTGGGTGGCCCCGTCGACCCGGGCCGCCTCCATCAGGTCCCGGGGCAGCTGCGAGACGAAGTTGTGCAGCAGGAACACCGCGAAGGGCAGCGCGAAGCAGGTGTGCGCGAACCACACCTGGGCGAACTTCTGCTCGTCCACCAGGTTCCAGGCCGGCATCAGCTGCACACCGGCCACGGTGACCCCGGTCGAGAAGAACTTCAGCAGCGGCACCAGGGCCATCTGCAACGGCACGATCTGCATCGCGAAGATCGCGATGTAGAGCCAGTCCCGCCCCCGGAAGTTGATCCAGGCCAGTGCGTACGCGGCGAGTGAGGCGAAGGCCAACGGGAACAGCACCGAGGGGATGGTGATGGCCAGCGAGTTGATGAAGTAGCTGGCCAGCTGCCCCGACGAGGAGGACGAGCCGAAGAGCACGTCCTGGTAGTTCTCCAGGGTGAACTGCGGGTCGGTGAAGAACGTCCACCAGCCGGTGGACTTGATCTCCGCCTCGGGGCGGAACGAGGAGATGAACAGGCCGAAGGTCGGGATCGTCCAGAGCAGCGCGATCACGATCGAGACCAGGGTGGCGGTGCGGCTGTTGAGCCGGTTACGGACCCGGCCGGCGGTGGTGGTCGGTTTCCCGGCGGCCTGGGCCCCGGCTCCGACGGTGGGCGTGGCGGTGGTCATCTCAGCCCTCCCGCTGTTGACGCAGGTTGCGGATCTGGTAGATCACGATCGGGATCACCAGGATGAAGAGGAAGACCGCCAGGGCGGAGCCCTGCCCGTTCTCGCCGTACCGGAACGCCTGGTTGTACATCTCGTTGGCGATCACGCTGGTGTCGTAGTTGCCGTTGGTGGCCGTCCGGACGATGTCGAAGACCTTGAGCGTGGCGATCGACAGGGTCACCACCACCACGATCAGCGCCGGACGGATGCTCGGCATGGTGATCTGCCAGAACATCTGCCACGGGCTGACCCCGTCGAGGCGGGCCGCCTCCACGATGTCCGCCGGGATCGCCTTGATCGCCGCGGAGAGCACCACCATGGCGAAACCGGCCTGGATCCAGACCATGATGACGATGAGCAGGAAGGTGTTCAGCGGTGAGTCGAGCAGCCACTGCCGGGGTTCTCCGCCGAGGCTGACCACGACCTGGTTGAGCAGGCCGATCTGGTCCTGGTCCTCGCTGCGGTAGGCGTAGACGAACTTCCAGATGATGCTGGCGCCGACGAACGAGATCGCCATCGGCAGGAAGATCAGTGACTTGGCGATGGACTCGAACCGGGCCTTGTCCACCATCACGGCGTAGAGCAGGCCGAAGCTGGTGGCCACCAGCGGCACCAGCAGCACCCAGATGAGGGTGTTGAGCAGGACCCGGACGATCGAGTCCTCGGAGAACATCCAGCTGTAGTTGCTCAGCCCCACCCAGTCTTTGCTGCCGGCGTCCATGAAGGAGAGCAGGACGGTCCGCAGCGCCGGCACCACCAACCCGATGCTGAGCAGCAGCAACGTCGGCAACAGGAAGAACAGCGCGAACAGCCCCTCCCGCGGCTTGCGTCGGCGGGGCAGTGGACCACCGCCGGTCGAGGCGGCGACCAACTGCGCCTCCCGACGGCGGGCGAACCAGGCCGGCACCACGTCGAGGAGCAGGAGCAGACCGCCCACCACCGCGACGAAAGCGATCAGCCCGTACATCAGCATGAGGAACTTCGGCTGTTCCTCAGCGAAGTCGAACTCCATCGACCCTCCCTCTCAAGGGTTCGGTATCAGACGGTGGCCCGGCCCGTGGGTACGGACCGGGCCACCGTCTCAGCTCACTTCCAGCTGTTCTCGATGTTGCCCAGCACGGTGGCGGTGTCCTTGCCGTTGATCCACTCGATCATGCCCTTCCAGAAGGTGCCGGTGCCCACGGCGGCCGGCATCAGGTCGGAGCCGTCGAAGCGGAACACGGTCTTCGGGTCCTGGAGGATGCCCACGGAGAGCTTGTCCACCGGGTTCGGGACGTTGGCCAGGTCGAGCTTCTTGTTCGCCGACACCCAGTCACCGATCTTGGCGCGGCTGTTGGCGTACTCGCCGGAGGCGAGGTAGGTCTGCACCGCCTGGACCTCGGGGCGGTCGGTGAAGGCCGCGACGAACTCGCCCGCGCCCAGCACCGGCTTGCCCTTGGCCGGGTCGATGGACGGGAAGTAGAACGCGAAGACGTCGCCGTCCTCGGCCACCTTGGTGCCCTTCGGCCACTGGTTGGCATAGAAGGACGCCTGCCGGTGCAGGGCGCACTTACCGGTGGTGATCGGGACGCCCGCCTCCTGGAAGGAGGTGGTGGCGATGCTCTTCACGCCGCCGAAGCCGCCGTTGACGTACTTCTCGTTCTTGAGGATGGTGCCGGCCCGGTTGAGCGCGTCGGCCACCTTTGGGTCGTTGAACGGGATGCCGTGGGTGGTCCACTGGTCGTAGACCTCGGGGCCGGCTGTACGCAGAAGCACGTCCTCGATCCAGTCGGTGGCCGGCCAGCCGGTGGCGTCCTGGGACTCGATGCCGGCGCACCACGGCTTGGTGCCGCTGGCCGCGATGGTGTCGGAGAGCTTGATCAGCTCGTCCCAGGTGGTCGGGGGCGCCCAGCCCTTCTCCTTGAAGGTCTTCGGCGAGTACCAGACGAACGACTTGACGTTCGAGCCCAGCGGGGCGCCGTAGAACTGGCCGTTGACGGTGCTGTACTTCAGCCAGTCGGGGGAGTAGTTCGCCTCGGCCTCGGTCTTGGTGGCGGCGGCGACAGGCTTGAGCTTGCCGGCGTCGGCGAACCGCTTGATCAGGCCGGGCTGCGGGATGAAGGCGAGATCGGGGGCGTTGCCACCGTCGACCCGCACGGTGATCTGGGCCTCGAACTCGCCGGAGCCCTCGTGGTCGATCTCGATGCCGGTGCAGTCCTCGAACTGCTTCCAGGACTGGGCCAGCCGGTCGGCCTCGATGTCCCGGATAGACGAGTAGGCGGTGACCTTCTTGCCGTCGAGGTCGCCGTACTTCTCAAATGCGGCGCACTCGGCGGAGCCCGCGTTGCTGCTCTTCTTGTCGTTGCCGGTGCCACAGGCGGCGGCGCCGAGGGCCAGCCCCAGCACGCCGGCGATCGCGAGAGCCTGGCGTGATCTGGCAAACGCCATGCCGTTCTCCTTCCTTGCCGGCGCGCCCACAGGTGGGGGAACCCGACGCCGGTCCGATGAGTCGTCCCCACATGTAAGCGCTTGCATCCCGATCGGTCCACCCCCCTGGTGGACACGGCCCGGTAACAATCACGAAACCCTCTCACCGCTGGTGGGCGCGCTCCCACCCGTGGTCACCGAATAGGGGTGGGCAGGGGTCCGTACCGCTTCCCATTGATGGCGATATCTGCCACCCTCAGGGCAGGACATCGAAGAATCTCTACATCGGAGGTGCTGGATGCGTAAACGGTGGTGGAGCTTGCTGGCAGCGTTTCTGCTGGCCACCGGAATCCTGGTGCCGGCCGGCCCGGCGTGGGCCGCGCCCACGTTCAAGGTGCCCTTCCCCTGCAACCAGTCCTGGTCCGGCCAGACCCGGTCGGACCACAGCCCGGCGAACGCGATCGACTTCAACCGCACCGACGACGTCGGTGACCCGGTGGTCGCCAGCGCCCCCGGCACCGTCGACCGGGTCACCGACCTCGGCGGTACGAGCTACGGCAAGTACGTCCGGATCGACCACGGCGGCGGCTACACGACCTACTACGCCCACCTCAACGGCTTCAACGTCTCGGTCGGGCAGCAGGTCGGCTACGGCAAGGTGATCGGCTGGGTCGGCTCCACCGGCGGCTCCACCGGCCCGCACCTGCACTACGAGCAGCGCCTCAACGGCGACGACATCAAGGTCAAGTTCAACGGCACGGTCGCGCTGTACTGGGGCACCAAGACGTACACCAGCGGCAACGGCTGCTCCAGCGGCACCGGGTCGGGCACGGTCGACACCGCCGGCACGCCCCTGACCGTGCGGTCCGGGCCGGGCACCGGCTACGCGTCGGTCGGCACGGTCGCCGACGGCACCAACGTCACCATCGGCTGCCAGACCAGCGGCACCACGGTCACCGGCACCTACGGCACCAGCGCGATCTGGGACCGGATCGGCTCCGGCCGGTTCATCGCCGACGCCTACGTCTACACCGGCCACGACGGCTACATCCCGAACGTGCCCCGCTGCTGAGACCGGACCCGTCGGGCCGGGGGCGGGTCGGCATCCACGCCGTCGTCGCCGCCGTCGCCGTGCCGGTGATCGCCATCGGCGGGGTCACCGCCGCCACCGTGCCGGCGCTGCGGGC
>NZ_JBFAQU010000030.1:0-67363 GCF_040678915.1 Micromonospora sp. NPDC049257 | reverse complement strand
ATCGCGCCGAACACCTCGGTCGACGTCGGCTTCCAGGCCACCCACACCGGCAGCACGGCCCGACCGTCCTCGTTCACGCTCAACGCCGCCACACATCAGGGGATACGCCAACCCCGTCGCGGTGCGGTGCAGGTCAGCGGGTGGAGATGCCCCCGCTGAGCGCGGGGGAGGTCAGACCGGCCTCGTTCGAGACCACCACGACGTGGACGAACGCCTGGGGCATGTGGGTGAAGTGCCAGGTACGTCGTCCGGTGTCCGGGGTGCCGTAGATGACCGCCCGGGCGACGCCGACCTCGGTGGTGGGGATCGGCGCACCCCAGGTGGGTATCGGGGTCGGCAGCGCGGGTCCACCCGGCGGGGTGGTCGGCAGCCCCGGATCGGTGGGGGTGTCGTCCGGGGTGGTCTGAAGCCAGCTCAGGTCGATCCGGTAGTTGTCCTCCCGCACCGAGTTGTCGGTGAAGGTGACGTCCAGCGTCCGCTTGCCCTCCTGGTACCCGGCGGACAGCGTCAACGCGCTGGGCGCTGCCGGGGTGACGCGGTACTGCGGGCAGGACAGCGGGGCGACTTCGGGCACCGGTTGGCTGCCGTCGGGCACGTTGTTCGCGGTGACACAGAATCCGTGCACCCCGGCCAGCGCCGAACTCGGCACCGTGAAGGAGAAGCCGACGAACGCGCCCCGCTCGACGTGCCACAGGTTCGCCGGGCGGGTCACCGCAGGTGGTACGTCGGTCTGCACCGTCACCTGCACCGGGCCGCCGTTGGGATCACTGGCCCACCCGCTGACCCGGACCGCCCCGCCGACGTACTCCCACGACTCCAGCCAGCCCATCGGATACTTGTCGCTGCCCACCGGTGGCGGTGTCGGCTCGGCCGGGCTGTCGTCACAGGCCGGCGGCGGGTCGGGCACGTCGCAGTAGGGGCGGGCGAGCGCGGTCCCGTTCGCGACCACGGTCAGACCGGCGCTGAGGGTGAGCGCCAGGCCGATGGCGAGGAGTCTCTTCATGCCCACAGCAACGCAGGCACCACTTGTGCCGGACTTGGCGCGGCGGTCGGTGGCCGCGTTCAGCCGCCGCCAAGTGTCAGGAGCTTTCCTCGGTCGTCGCGCCGGGGCGCGCGGCGGCACGCAGAGAGGAACACCATGGGCAGCATTCTCGTCACCGGCTCGGTGGACGGCATCGGTCAGCGCACCGCGGCGCAACTCGTCGCCCGTGGGCACCGGGTCGTCCTGCACGCCCGCAACGAGGAACGGGCGGTGGTGGCCAAGGCGGCGGTTCCGGCCGCGGCCGGGATCGTGGTCGGCGACCTGCGCTCCATCGAGGAGACCACGGCGCTCGCCCGGTCGTTGGCCGCGTTCGGCCGCTTCGACGCCGTCGTGCACAACGCGGGAATCGCCCGGCTCGACGCGCCGACGCGGGAGTTGACCCGGGACGGACTGGAGTCGACGTTCCAGGTCAACGTGCTCGCGCCGTACCTGCTGACGGCGCTGTCACCGCCGCCCGGGCGGCTGGTGTTCGTGTCGTCGGCGATGGCCGCCGACGGGCTGGCCGACCTGACCGACCTGCGGTACGACACCCGCCCCTGGCACGGCGTCGAGGCGTACTCCCGGACGAAGCTGCTGGACCTGGCGCTCGCCTTCGCGGTGGCCCGCCGGTGGCCCGGTGTGCTGAGCAACGCGGTCGATCCCGGCTGGGTGCGTACCAGGATGGGCGGCGACGCCGCACCGACGAGCCCGGACGACGCCGCGCGGGAACTGGTGCGCCTCGCCGTGGACGTCGACCCCGGGGCCCTGGCCAGTGGACGGTACGTCAGCGCGCGGGACTGGCGACCGGAGCGCTCGCGGATCGACCCGCTGGGGGACGAACTGCTCCTGCGGTGCGCGCAGCTCACCGGCGTCGAGTTGCCCGGACCGGGCCGGGCGGGAGGGGCCTGACGCCGGTCGGCCGGTGCGCCGAGGCCCACGGCGGTGGGCAGCGCCCGGCGACGGTCGTCACGCCGGTCGGTTGCCGGTGCGTCGGCGGCTCAGCGCGCCTGGTCGAGCCGGAGCGCCGCCCGCGCGACCGTCGACCGGCACGCCACCCCACGGTGCGGGTGGCGTGCCGGTCGGCGGCGGACTACTCGGCCGGGTCCCGGCGGGCCGGGCCGGCGACCGCATAGGTGACCAGCCCACCGATGGCGAGCACCGCCGCCACCACCGTGGCGGCCCGGCTGTCGGGCGGTTGGCCCTGCCACGTCGCGACCGCTCCCCAGGTGCCCGGCTGTGGGTAGAGGGCGGCGATGGTGGTCCAGCCCAGTGGCAGGAACCAGGACCGGGCGGCGCCGACCACCGTGGCGCACAGCGCCATCAGACCGAGCAGCCCGGTGGCGTCGCGGACCACCAGCGCGACCGGCCCGAACCGGGCTCCGGTGTGCCGCGTGGCGAGCAGGACCACCAGGATGATCAGCAGGCCGGCGAGCAGGTGCACCGCGCGCCGCCAGGCCCAGCGCACCGACGCGGTCCGCTCCAGGTTCTCGTCCGGGCCGGCGAGGGTGGGCGCGAGCGCCGTGACCATCAGCAGGACGGTCAGGACGACCATCATCGGGGTGACGTCCCGCTCCTTGGCGAAGGCCAGGTACAGCGCCCAGAGCGCCGCCACCCCGCCGACTGCGGCGGCCAGCGCCAGCGGCACGTGTCGCGACCGTAGGTAGAGCAGCGTCCAGGTCACCGGGCACTCCGCGACAGCATCCCGGTGGGGTCCTGGCAGGCCCGCAGGGCGTCGCGGACCGTAGTGACCCGGGCCAGCGCCTCCGCTTCGGGCAGGTCACGTAGGCCCCGCCACAGGGTGACCGCCTCGGGGTTGATCCCGGGGTCCTCCTCGATCATCCCGGGAACCACACCCACGTCGGACCGCGGCTCACGGCCCAGGAGCCAGTAGGCCGCCGCCCGTTCGACCACCTCGTCGCCCTCTTGGCACTTGCCGTCGTACGGGACGCCCAGGTGCCCGACGATCTCGGGGACCACGGCGGCCGGGTGGGCGAGCCGGCCCCGCTTGTCGATTCGGATCTCGATCGTGACGACACCCGGCTTGGTGACCGGTGTGACCTGGTCGAACGTGATCGTGCGGGTGTCCTCGTGCACGACGGCCGCCGCATCAGGCATTTTCGCCAGCGCCGTGAGGCCCTCCCGGGCCAGCGGGGTCACCGTGTCGAGCACCTTGGCGTGGACCCGGCTGACGCACACCGTCGGGGTGTCGTCGGTGCACACCAGCTCCTGCGCGACCGGGTCGACCGGCCAGTTGAGCGTGTCCCGGTCGTGGGGGAGGACCGTCGTGGCCACCACGAACCCGAGCAGCACCGGCAGCACCGCCATCGCCCGGACCCGCCAGCCGTCGGCGACGTACAACAGCAGGCCGGTGGCGGCGAGCGTGATCATCGAGATCGCCAGCGCGCCGCTGACCCGGTTGTCGATCGTCTGGTAGTCGTGGAACGGGCCCGAGCCGTGGGCCGGGGAGATCGCCGCGGCCACCCGATCCGGCGTACCGACGGTGACGAAGAAGACCAGCAGCACCCCGCCCACCGCCAGCGCCGGTGCGGTCACCAGGGCGGGCAGCAACCGCCCGATCCCCAGTCCGAGCCACCCCGCAGCGACCAGGGACAGCGCACCGACCGTGGTGACGACGACGAAGTGCAGCAGGGGCAGGTACGACGCGGTGGTGACGATCCAGGCGATGCCCGCCACGGTCACCAGGAGATAGGCGGTCACGAGGGTGAGGGCCATCGTGCCGAGCACCGGCAGCATCCGCCCGGCGCGGGACCGGGCGGTGGTGGCGAACAGTTCGCCGACCTTCGCCCGGTGCTCCCGGCGACCCTGCCAGGCGCCGGCTGCGAGGGCCAGCGGCCACAACAGGAGCAGGTACTCCCGGATGGCCAGGGCCAGGGCCATCCAGCCACTCGACCAGCGGCCGGTCGCCACGTACAGCGCGCCGACCCCGACCACCACCGTGACCAGCGCAGCGCCGACCGCGGCGGAGCGGCGCAGTTCGATGCCCATGATGCTCATCCGGGCCCCCCGCTTTCCTTCGGGCTGCGGTGCGGCGTGGACGGTCCGCCCGCTCATCGGGCGGCCTCCGCGCGGTGCTGACGCAGCAGCGCGGAGTAGCCCCGCTCCGCCGGGCTGTCGCCGGCGTGGCCCGCGTCGCCCTGCGCGGCGAGCACCTCGGGCGTGCCCCGCCACACCAGGCGGCCCTCGTTCACCAGCACGACGTCGGTGCAGGCCGCCGCCACGTCCTCGACCAGGTGGGTGGAGACCAGCACGCAACTGTCGGTGCCGAGGTCGCGCAGCAGCTCACGGAAGTCGAGTCGCTGTTCCGGGTCGAGGCCGACGGTCGGCTCGTCGAGCAGCAGCAGCCGCGGGTCGTTGACGATGGCCTGGGCGATGCCGGCCCGACGCAGCATGCCGCCGGAGAGCGTCTTGAGCCGGGCGTCGGCCCTGGCGGTGAGCCCGACCCGGTCGATGGCCCGCTGCACCGCCGCCGGGATGGCGGACCTGGGCATCTCCTTGAGCCAGGCCAGGTAGCCGACGAACTCGCGCACCGTGAACCGGGGGTAGTAACCGAAATGCTGGGGCAGGTAACCCAGGTCGCGGCGCACCGGTCGCAGCTCGGCGCGGCCGTTGACCGGGTGCCCGAGCAGCGTCAACCGGCCACCGGCCGGGGCCACGACGGTCGCCAGGGCCCGCATCAGCGTGGTCTTGCCCGCGCCGTTGGGGCCGAGCAGCCCGTGCACGCCGGTGCCCAGGGCCAGGTCGAGGCCGTTGACGGCCAGGTGCCGACCGGCCCGGACCTGTAGGGCCTCCGCGTGGATCGTCCAGGGATAGGTGGTGGCGGTCGTCTCGACCGCGCTCACGGCACGCATCGTCGTCATCTCCTTCAGTGATCGCCTGGGGGCGGCGTGGGATACGGCCCGGAGGGCCGGGTGGCGGGTGGCGGGTGGGGGGTTACCCGTGGTGGGAGAGCCGCCGGAATCCGTTGGCCCGCAGGAGGGCCATGATGGTCAGGACGACCGTGGCCAGGGCCCAACTGGGGGCGCTCTGCGCCGACAGCAGCACCGGCAGCCGGGCGGCGACGAGGCTGGGGGCGACCACCGCGAGCGTCCAGACCGTGACCAGTCCGATCGCAGCGTGGCGTACCCCGACGAGGGTGCCCAACAGGAGCGTGGCGGCGGTGAACGCCAGGCAGGGCAGCAACATCAGGGCAAGCGACATCCCGGTGCCGGCACCGACCACCGCGAGCACGGGAATGACGAACGCCAACACCGCAGCCGTACGCCGCAGCAGCATCGTCAGACCGCTGGCGGGCGTGGCGGCGATCAGCTCCCAGGCCGGGTCGGCCCGCCGGTGCCAGGCGACGGCCACCCCGGGCAGCGGTGCCAGTGGTGCGATGAGCAGCACCAGCGAGGGGGTGCCGACCCACAGCGCACCGAGTACGGCCGCACACGCGAGCACCGTGCCGGTCATCGCCAGCCACGGCAGCAGCGTGCCGACGAACCAGCGGTGTCGCAGCACCGACCAGGGCCGGCTGCGGCCGACGGGCACCGCCGCCGTCGCGATCTCGCGGTCCAGCACCAGCGCGACCTGGTCGATCACGGCCCGGCTCGCCCCGGTGGTGCTGCCGGCCAACCGGGCGCGGCAGTCGGCGCAGTCCTCCAGGTGCACCTCGATCGCCCAGACGCCGGGTTCGTCGAGTTCCGGATCCCCGGCGGCGTAGCGTTCGATCTGGGACAGGCTGGGGTGGGTGGTCATGACAGCGCCTCCCGGAGGGCGATGCGGGCTCGGCGGACACGGGATTTCACGGTGTTCTCCGGTACGCCCAGCAGCACCGACGCCTCCCGCGAGGAGAGCCCGTCGAGGACGGTGGCCCGCAGCGCGGCCCGGACCTCGGGTGGCAGGACGAGCAGGGCCTGTTCCAACTCCTGGCCGATCCGCGCGGCCATCACCTCGTCCTCGGCGGCCGGGGCCGTGCTCGGCATCAGCTCCACCTGCGGCAGTCGGCCCTTGCGCGCCCGGTGGCGGAACGCGTCGACCAGGCGGTGGGCGGCGATGGTCCACAGCCAGCCCACGGCGCTGCCCTGCGCCCCGGCGCTGTCCCTGCCCCGGGGACCGGCGAAGCTGCCCGCCGCCCGCCAGACCGCCAGGTAGGTGTCCTGGAGCACCTCGGCGACGACGTCGGGGTCGGCGCAGCGACGGCGCAGGCGCACCTCCAGCCACGGCGCGGTACGCCGGTAGAGCTCGTCGAACGCCCGCCTGTCTCCGCGGGCGACGCGTCGTACGAGTTCACCCTCGTCGGCCGCGTCCAGGTCTGTTCTCACACCCGGTCAGACGACGGGTCCACCGGGAATGGGTCCGGCTTCCGTGTGATCGTCGTCACATCCAAAGATCGCGACCGGTGCGGCGTGGTCCGGCCACCCGGGGTGGGGAGGGCGCGGTCGCCGGTCCCGGCCGGGCGGGTCATCCGGCCGCCGCCAGCGCGTCCCGCAGGTGGGCATGGGTGTCGTCGTCGAACGCGACGAGCCGGATCCGTTCGAGGTTCGTCGGGGTGGCCCGGACGGTCGCGACGGCGACGCGGGCGGCCCGGTCGGGCGGGTAGCCGTACACGCCGGTGGCGATGGCGTCCACGTTCTCCCGCGTGATGTCACCCTTGACGACCTCGATCACTGCCATCGCACAATCCTGACACATCAGGGCGAAGCCCCGCCGGGTCGCCGGTCCCCGCCGGCACCGTCCGGCGACCTCGTGGGCGGCCGTGCCCGGGGCTGCCGGCCGGCGGGGGCCGACCCACGCTAGTTTGCTCGGATGAGTCTGCTCGATGACGTCGCCCAGCGCGACGGTTGGCGGTGCTGGGTGTGCGACGAGCCGGTCGACGCCGACAGGTCGGTGAACGACCCCCGGGGGCCCAGCGTCGACAGCCGCACCGCCGACCGGAAGGCCAAGGTCGTCGAGCGGCTCGCGCACCGTGCCTGCAACACCCGCAAGGGCGCGGTCAAGGTGGTCGTCGCCTGGCCGGACCGGCTGCGCGTGGTGGAGCC
Source organism: Micromonospora sp. NPDC049257 (assembly GCF_040678915.1). Lineage (NCBI taxonomy): Bacteria > Bacillati > Actinomycetota > Actinomycetes > Micromonosporales > Micromonosporaceae > Micromonospora > Micromonospora sp. NPDC049257. The sequence continues at coordinate 60,304 of NZ_JBFAQU010000030.1, read as the reverse complement.
CGCACCGCTGGTCGCCGTCGCCGAGCGGCTCGAACGCAAGGGCGGCCGGGAACTGGTGGCCCGCTGCCCCAGCCGCCGGGACGCCCAGGAAGCGGCCGACTGGCTGGTGGACCGGTTCTCCCGGTTGGTGCCCGGGCTGCCGGTGACCGCCAGCGTCGAGGCGGGCGGCGGACAGTACCTCGTCGCCCTGGCCGCCCACCGCCGCTGACCGGCGACCCGGCTGGCCGGCGACCCGGCTGGCCGGCGCCGCGATGGCCGTTGGCAGGTGGCCGAACGACGGTGGCAACGGTCGGCCGGGCGGGGCGGCGGCCCCGGTGGGTGCGCCGTCCGTCGGCGTCAGAAGGCTCCGGGCCCGGCGTTGACCTGCGCGTAGGAGGGAAGGTCCCCGCGTACCGGATGGCCGTCGCGGACGGCCAGGGCCGTCTCCACCGTGGCGGCGAGGGCGGCGCGGAAGAGCAGGGAACCGGTGCTGATCCGTCGTACGCCGAGCTCGGTCAGGGCGGCGACGGTGTGCCGTCCGGGCAGGAAGAGGACGTTCACCGGGACGTCGACCGCCGCCACGACGGCGGCGATGTCGGCGGGCTCCGCCAGACCGGGAACGAACACGGCGTCGGCGCCGGCGTCCGCGTACCGCCGGACCCGACGCAGGGCCTCCGTCAGGTCGCCGGGGCGTTGCCAGTGGGTGTCGGTCCGGGCGTTGACGAACAGGTGGGGGACCTCCCGCTTCACCGAGCGGATCAGCGTGGCGTGCGTGTCGGCCGGACCCATGGCGTCCTCCATGTTCACCCCGACGGCTCCCGCCTGCGCCACCGCGACCGCGGCGTCGACCGAGCCGGTCTCGATGTCGACGGTGACGGTGACCGGGAGGGTCGCCAGGCTCCGGGTGAGGCGCAGGGTGTCGGCGTCGGCGGCGTTGACCCCGTCGGGCAGGCCGTTGGCGGCCGCGACGCCGAGGCTGGTCGTACCGAGCGCCGGGAACCCGGCGTCGACCAGGGCGCGGGCCGAGGCGACATCCCACACGTTCGGCAGGACCAACGGATCGCCGGTGCGGTGGAGTGCGGCGAAGTCCCTCACGCCCGCGCCGCCGCCGTGGTGGCCGGTGGGCCGGACGGAGAGTCGTTCAGGACGGCGTCAGGACAGCTGGTCGGCATGTGGTGAACCCTACGACCCGCACCGCGCGACGACCGGCCGGCCGGGAGCACGGGCCCGCCCCCGCACGCCGCCGCCGACCCGCGAGGACCCGCTATCCGACGGCCGTGCCTGGTCACCGGCGATCGACGGGCGGGGTGTGCGTCGAGGCCCTAGGGTGGCGGCTCTGGCCGGCCGATCGAGGGAGAGACCGTTGTCGCCGTCGTACCACCCCGCCCGTCGGCGCAGCGCCGTCGTCGCCCTGAGTCTGGTCGTCGGGCTCGTCGGCTGCGCCGCGCCCCGGGCCGAACGGGCGCAGCCGCCACCCGTGCGGGTCGAGGAGACCCAGGAGAGCCTGCGCGACGGCAGCGCCTCGCCCGCCCCGGCCGGCCCCCGGCCGGCCTGGTCGGCACCGGTGCGGCGGCTGGACCAGGAGTTGGCCGAGGTCGGGCAGCTCATCGTCGTGCCCGACGAGCGGGAACTGCGCGCCGTGGACCGCGCCACCGGGCAGGACCGGTGGCGGCACCCGTTCACCACCGGCTACCGCTACGTGGTCGTCGGCGGGTCGATCGTGGCCGGCGACAACGACGACGGCGGTGTGGAGGTGCTCGACGCGGCCACCGGCGTCACCCGGTGGCGGGCGGCGGAGACCCAGGACGTCGTCGTCGACGACCGGGCCGTCTACGCCCGGGAATGTGCCGGCACCGGCAGGTCGGCGACCTGCGCGATCATCGGCCGGGACGTGCAGACCGGTCGCCAACTGTGGAAACTGCCCTCCGACCGGTTCGCTCGGGTGAGCGACGTGACCCTCGGCGCGCGCACGCCGTACGCGCCGGCTGCCGGCCGGTACGTGGCGGTACGGCTGAGCACGTCCGACCGCCCGGCCACCTACACCCCCGTCGCCCCGACCACCGGCCGGACCGGTGCCGGGCGGCTGCCGAACCGGGCCTGGTACGGGTTCGTCGCCGGTGACCTGCTGGTGAGCACCGACAACGATCCGCCCAAGGGTGACCAGCGTTGCACGGTCAGCATCACCAGCGTCCAGGCGGCCAGTGGAGGCCGGGGCTGGTCCGGGGTGGTCTACAGCGGGCGCCGGGAGAACGGCGAGTGCGCCAAGCGGTTGGTCCACGACCGCAGCGGGCAGACCCTGATCGGCAGCGGCACCCGGCTCGTCGCGGTCACCGCCGACGAGCGACCGCAACTGGTGGACCTGCGCACCGGCGCGACGGTCTGGAAGGGGGCCGCCGCCGGCGTACCGATCGATGGTGACGACCGGTCGGTGCTGGTGCGCGACAAGGCCGACACGGGCGGGTTGGCGTTGCTCGACCTGGCCACCGGCGCGTCCCGGTGGACCGCGCCGGATCCGGCGCTGCCCGGCACGTCGGCGAGCTGGCGGTCGGCGGTCACCGGGGGACTGGTGGCGGTCAGCGGGGCCGAGGACGGCCGACCGCAGGTGCTGGTGTACGACGTCGGCACCGGTCGTGAGCTCGGCCGCTACCCCGGCTGGCTCGCCGGGGCGGGGCGGGACTGGGTCGCGGTCAGCCATTCCGGCACCGGCGGTCTCGCGGTGGACCTGCACACCTTCTGAACCTGACGACCGGGCACCGGCGGCGACGTGCCCCGGCGGAATCCGCCGGGGCACTCAGCTCACCGCCGTCGGCGGCCAGGGTGGCGTCGGGGCAGTGCGGTCGGCGCGGTCGCCGACCGGTCAGTCGTCGTCACCGTCGTCCGAGTCGTCATCGTCGTCGTCGTCCTTGCCGGACCTGTCGTCGTCGTCCGCCTTCTCCTGCTCGGACTTGACGACGGCGCCGTTCTCCCGGTCGACCTCGACTTCGTGCTCGGTGTCGCCGTTGATGATCTCCACGCTCCACACCGGGCGGCCCTCCTCCTGCTCCCGCTCGATCTCGGTGATCTGACCAGCGCCCACCTTGGCCAGGGCGATCTCGCCGGCACGCTGCTGGCTGACCGCGTCGTCGGTGGTCGGGGCGGTGCTGCCACCGGGAGCCGGCGAACCGGTCGTCGGCGTGCCACCGGGCGTGCCGGGCGTGGAGGCGGTGGCACTCGGGTCGACCGGGGCGGGAGCGGTCGTCTCGGCGGTGGGCGTGGCGACCGGTGCCCGTTCCGCGGCGGACACGCCGAGCGCCGTGCCGGTGACGGCGAGGACGACGGCGCCGCCCGCGGCCGCCAGGAGCAGGGATGTGCGCTTCATGGTGCGTACCTCCGGGGTTTCTCGGTTGTTGCAGTGAGCGTGCCCCGGCGGTGGATAGCGGCGCGCTGTGCCGACCCTAAGCTCCGGTTAAGGACGACCCGGGCGGTCCGAGCCGGAGTGTCACGACCGCGCCGCCCGCCGCGCCACCACCCAGGTCGAGCTGTCCGCCGCTGGCCTGCGCGGCGCGGCGGGCGATGTCCAGCCCGAGACCGGTCGACCCGGCCCGGCTGGCACCCCGCTCGATCAGGCCGGCCGGGATCCCCGGTCCCGCGTCGGCGACGGTCAGGGCGGCGCCGGCGGCCTCCCGGGTCAACCGGACGGTGAACCCGGTGCCGTCCGGGGTGTGCGCGAAGACGTTGCCCAGCAGGGCGTCCACGGCTGCGGCCAATTCGTCGGCGGGCACCCCGACCGGCAGCGGCCCGGCCGCGAGGTCGAGGTCGACCGTGCGGCCGGTGTCCTCGGCCAGCACCGACCAGAAGGCGACCCGTTCGCCCACGATCGCGGCGGCGTCGGCGGTGACCGTGCCGGGGCCGGTGTCGTCGGGGACGCTGCGCCAGCGGGCCTGCCGGATCAGGCCGGTGACCGCCCGCTCCAACCCGTCCACGGCCGCCGCCACCCGGGCCGCGTCGTCCGGGTCGCGCAGCGACTCCGCCTCCAGCCGGAGCGCGGTCAGCGGCGTACGCAACCGGTGCGACAGGTCGGCCACCTGCTCGCGTTCCTCGCGCAGCAGCACCTGGATCCGGGCGGCCAGGTGGTTGAGCGCACCGGCGACCTCGCGCAGTTCCGGTGGGCCGGCCGGTTCGGCGCGGGCGGTCAGCTCGGCGTTGGCCAGCCGGTGCGAGACCGAGGAGAGTTCGGTGATCGGCCGGACCAGGGTGCGGGCCAGCCGGTCGGCGACGGCGAGGCCGAGCAGCACGAGCACGATGCCGAGCGCGGCCAGCACCAGCCAGGCGCGGGCCACCCCGGCAGTGACGTCGGCCCGGGGCACCACGGTGCGGATCACCCCGGTGCCGTCGGGTCGGCCCTGCACCGCGATTACGATCTCCCGACCGCCGTCCAGCTCCGCGGTGAGGCTCTGGCCCCGGGCGGCGAGGGCCACCGCGGGGGTACGCGGTTCCTGCGCGCCGAGCACCGTGCCGTCGGGCAGGTAGACGCTGACCGGTCGACCCGACTCGGCGGTGAGCTGCTCGACGGTCAACCGGATCGTCGCGGTGTCGGCGGTGCCGACCACCGGCACCAGCCCCTGCACGTCGGCGGTGGCCCGGACGGTGGCCCGGTCCTCGGCGACCGTGCGCACCAGCAGGGCCAGCGGCACCAGGAAGGCGACCAGGGTCAGGCAGGTGGTCGCCGCGACCAGGAGCGCCAACCGCCGTCTCATCCGTCCTCCTGTCCGGCCGCACCCCGGCGGCCCCGCCGCAGGGGCGGGCGAGCCTGCTCACGGCCACCGCGCCGGGTGGGGCAGGTGCACCACAGCTTGGCAGGCTAGCCGGTCCGCCGGCGGCCGGGTCACTCGTTAACCCTCGTTTATCCTCGCGCCGTGCGGGGCTTGGCGGCCGATCCGGCATAGTCGGGGCATGGGTCGTCGCGCGTTCCTCGCCACCGCCGGCTGGCTGGCCGCCGCCGTGCTCGCCACCCTGATCGGGGTGGCCGCGATCCGGTTGGTCGGCGAGAGCATCACCGGCACGCCCGGTGGGGTGCGCAGCCAGGCCGAGGTCGAGCGGGCGTTGGCGGCGCCGGCCCCGGCGACGCCGGCCACCGCGTCGCCGGGCCCGGCGGGTCCCGGGCCGTCGTCGGCCGCGGCCTCCTCGACGCCCGGCCTGCGCCGCAGCTTCTCTACCCCGGGGGGTACGGCGGTCGCCGAGTGCGTGGGGGCCGACGTGCGGCTGGTCTCCTGGGCACCGGCCCAGGACTACCGGGTCAAGGACGTGGACCGGGGGCCGGACGACGACGCGGAGGTGACCTTCGCCGGCCCGGCTGGGGAGTTCGAGGTGAAGGTCGGCTGCATCGGCGGCGAGCCGGTGGCCCGCCCGGGGGGCGGTGACTGACGGCCCTGCGGGCCGGGCAGGCGCACGGTCAGGTCGGTTCGACCCGTCGACACGGCGAGCATCGTCGATGCCTTGACACTCCTGATGCGATCGCTAACACTGGTCTGCAATGCGCACGTAACAACCAGGATACTTCGGCGGCACTCCCGCGAAGTGCTCTGGAACTGCTCGTTCGGCACGTCACCCAGACCGGGGTCGGGAGTTCCCGGGACGGACCCGCCCGCCGCTATGTTAACGCTAACATGCGGGCGACTCGTAACGGCGGTGTCCGGCCCCGGCGGCAACCGTGGGCCCGGTCGACCACCGCGGGCGGCCCCGGTGTGGGGCGGCCCGGGGAGCGGGGGTGGTCGGTCGCACCGGTGTCGTGCCACGGGTGGGGGCGACCGTCGGCCCGACCGGAGGTCTCCCGTCGTTGTCCGTTGCCGAGGCCACCCGGACGACCCCGTCCGTGGTCCGACCCCAGAGAGGCCAGGTCACGTGATCGACCAATTCCTGCCCCGGACCCCGGCGCGTGCCGGCGACGTCCCTGCACCGTCCCGCCGTGTCCGGTCGCCACGTCGGCTGCTGGTCGCGCTGCTGGCCGCGGCGACCGCGCTGGTCGGCGGGGTGGTGGTCGCGTCGTCGCCGGCCACCGCCGCCACCAGTGCGTTCCGGGGCATGAACTGGGCCGTGCTGGGGGACAACTTCAGCACCGGCCCGCTCGTCGTGCAGGGTCTCAGCGCATCCGACAGCAACGCGACGGTACGCGCCAAGGCCAACGCCCTCTACGACGACATGGCCGCCACCATGGGGATCAACACCGTGCGGCTGCCCGTCAACACCCACACGGTGGGAACGGCGTGGTGGGAGGCGTACCGGGGGGCCATCGACGCGGCCACCGCCCGGGGGTTCAAGGTCATCCTGGCCTACTGGGAGGACGGCGCGGCCTCTGGCGGCCGGATCACCAACCTCGCCGCGTGGAACGCGATGTGGACCACGGTGACCAACACCTACGGCACCAACCCCAACGTCTACTTCGAGCCGATGAACGAACCGCACGGTTACAGCTCGGCGGACTGGCGCAACGTCGCGGCGAACTGGCTCAGCTCCCACCCCTCGGCACCGCCCGGCCGGGTGCTGATCGGTGGCACCGGCTTCAGCCAGGACCTGCGGGACATCTGCAACGACAGCCGCTTCAACGCCACGCTGCTCTCCTTCCACTACTACGCCTTCTTCTACGGCGCGATGACCTACGACGCCTTCCTCGGTCACATTCAGGCCCGCCTGGGCAACTGCGCCTCCCGCGCGGTCGCGACCGAGTACGGCGCGCCGATGAACGACGGCCGCAACTACGCCGACGCGAACAGCACCGACAACTTCGTGCGCTACATCCGGGCGATGGCCCAGGTGATGCGGGACAACCAGATGGGCGGCACCTACTGGCCCGCCCTCGGTGGCAAGCCCGGCACCATCGGCTACGACTGGTACTCGATGTACGCGCTCACCGGCACCGGCACCGACCTCAACCTGACCGTCCGCAACCCCTCCGGCGCCGACCGGGTCCGCTACGGGTGGGGTGACGCCGTCGGCGGTGGCCCCACGACGCCGCCCCCGAGCACCGGGACGTACTACCGGGTCACCGTGCGGCACAGCGGCAAGGCCATGGACGTGCAGCAGCCCAACACCGACAACGGCGCGCGGGTCGGCCAGTACACCTACGCCGGCAACGCCTGGCAGCAGTGGCAGTTCGTCGACGCGGGCAGCGGCTGGTGGCGGCTGGTCAGCCGGCACAGCGGAAAGTGCCTCGACGTGACCAGCGCCTCCACGGCCGACGGTGCCGAACTCATCCAGTACACCTGCGGCAGTGGCACCAACCAGCAGTTCCAGATGGTCACCAACGGCAGCTACTTCCAGCTCCGGGCCCGGCACAGCAACAAGTGCGTGGACGTGCCGGCCTCGTCAACCGCCGACGGCCAGGTGCTCAAGCAGTACACCTGCAACACCGGCGCCAACCAGCAGTGGTCCCGCACCACCGTCTGACGACGTGACGCCGGGGGTCGGAACCGGGCGGGCGGCTCAGCCGTCGGCCGGTCCGGCCCCCGGGCCGTCGTCCACCGTGGGGAACGAGACCTGCACCCGCAGCCCGTCCCCGCCACGGGCGGACGCGGTGATGATGCCCTCGTGGGCCCGGGTGATCGAGCGGGCGATCGACAGGCCGAGGCCCGCGCCGCCGCTGTGGTCGATGCGGACACCGGACCTGCGCCGGAACGGCTCGAACAGGGCGGCGACCTCGTCCGGTGGCACGTCGTCGCCGGTGTTCTCGACGACCAGCGCGGGCTCCGTGCCCACCCGGACCTCCAGGGTCCCGCCGGGCCGGTTGTACTTCACGCCGTTCTGCACCAGGTTGGCGACCAGCCGCTCCAGCAGCACCTGCTCGCCCACGACCAGCCGTGGGCTCAGTTGGCTGGTGATCGTGACGTCGGCCCCGTCGGCCCGGGCCCGGTGGGCATCGAGCACCGTGGCGACGATCCGGTCGAGCCGCAACGGGGTACGGGTCAGCAGGCCACGGTCGCTCTCGCTGAGCACCAGCAGCCCCTCGATCAGGCGTTCGTTGCGTTCGTTGGTCTCCAGCAGTTGCGCGGTGAGCAGCGCGAGCTGGTCGTCGTTGAGGCTGCGGGCCATGCCGACCTCGATCAGGGTGCGCTGGACGGCGAGCGGGGTCCGCAACTCGTGTGACGCGTCGGCGGCGAACCGGCGCTGGGCCTCGTAGCCCACCGCGATCCGGTCCATCATCTCGTCGATGGTGCGGCCCAGGACGGCCAGTTCGTCGCGGCCCGGGCCGGGCTTCAGCCGGTGACCCAGGTTCTGCGGGCCGACGTTGGCGATCACCGGGGCCAGGTCCCGCAGCGGACGCAGGCACCAGCGGACGGCCGGGTGGCAGGCCGCCAGCATGCTCAGCAGCACGACCGTCAGGGCGATCGCCTGGGGAATGCGGGGCCGGCGGAACACCTGCACGCAGGCGAACGAGGCGTCACCGTCCGGCGCCTGCCACTCGGGTCTGGCGCACCAGGACGGGCCGAACTCCCGCCACAGCGAGAGCAGGAGGTCGGCGGCCGGCGTCACCAACGGGGCGGCGAGCAGGAGCACCCCGACGACCAGGAGCATCCGCCGGGCCGGGGAGGGGAACCTCATGCGCCGAGCCGGTAGCCGACGCGGGGGATGGTGTGGATCACCGGCGGGTCGCCGAGCTTGCGGCGCAGCGTCATCACGGTGGTCCGTACCGTGTTGGTGAACGGGTCGGTGTGCTCGTCCCAGGCCTGCTCCAGCAGGTCCTCGGCGCTGACCACCCGGCCAGCGGCGCGCATCAGCACGTGCAGGACGGCGTACTCCTTGGGGGACAGCGAGAGCGGCAGCCCGTCGCGGGAGGCGGTGTGCCGGGTGACGTCCAGCACGATGCCGTCCTGCTCCAGCACCGGGGGCAGCGCCGGCGTCGAGCGTCGCGACAGCGCCTGCAACCGGGCGGCGAGTTCGGCGAAGGCGAACGGTTTGGTCAGGTAGTCGTCCGCGCCCAGGCCGAGACCCTCGACCCGCTGGCGGATGCCGGCCGCGGCGGTCAGCAGCAGCACCCGGGTCCCGGTGCCGGAGCCGGCGATCCACCGGCACACGTCGTCACCGGTATGGCCGGGCATGTCCCGGTCGAGCACGGCCACGTCGTAGCGGTTGACCGCGAGCCGTTCCAGGGCGCTGTCGCCGTCGTAGACCACGTCGACGGCCATGGACAACCGGCGTAGCCCTTCGGCCACCATGTCGGCCAGCACCCGCTCGTCGTCAGCCATCAGCACCCGCACTACGTCTCCCGCCGCTCGTTCCAGGGTGTCCGGGACCGTCGGCAAGGCTGACACCCGCCGGATAAAGAACCGATAAGGGTGCCGCTGACGCGGCACCCACGGCTGGCCCCTCAGCATCGGAGCAGTTCCTGCTCCCGATCGCACAGGTTGGTGACACCTTGCTCCGACTCGCCACGAATTGTGTCATGGTCGCGCTGGCCGCCACCGCGCTCACCCTCGCCCCCGTCGGTGTCCGGCCGGCGGCGGCGATCGCCCACGGTGAGGACGCGGCCGACGGCGCGTACCGGTTCTCGGTGCGGCTGACCATGGTCGACCTGCCGGTTGCCGGTGGCGGCACCCGGGACAGTTGGTGCTCCGGCGCGTTGGTCGCGCCCCGCTGGGTGATCACCGCCGGGCACTGCTTCCGCAGCCCCGGCGGGCAACGCGTCAGCCGGGTCGTGGCCCGCCGGACCCTGGTCATGGTCGGCCGGACGACCCTCGACAGTCGGGCCGGCCACCAGGCCGAGGCCATCGCGGTCCGCCAGTCGGACGCCGCCGACGTGGCCCTCGTCGAGTTGGGCACCCCGATCACCGGCGTCGCGCCGCTGCGGATCGGTGACACGCCGCCGGTGCCGGGTGAGGTCGTCCGGCTGACCGGCTACGGCCTGACCACGGCAGACGGGCCGGCCCCGGCGGACCGGCTCCAGACCGGGCAGTTCACCGTCGGCCGGGTGGGTGCCGACGTCATCGAGACCTCCGGCCGGCGGCCCCGGGCGGACACCAGCCCGTGCCCGCACGATTCCGGTGGACCCTACTTCCGGGAGCGGGCGGACGGCACTGCCGTCCTGGTGGCGGTGGTCAGCACCGGCCCGGGATGCCCGCATCCGGGACCCGACTTCAGCGCCCGTACCGACACTCTCCGGGACTGGATCACCGACACGACCGACCCGGCCAACCGGCCTTCCCGCTGGGTGCCGGTGGGTGTCGGCGCGGTCCTGGCGCTCCTGCTGCTCCCGGTGGCGCTGGTGACGCGCCGCCGTCGCCGGACGGCACCGGTGCCGGCGCGGGCCGGGCGCGGCGTCGACCGGGTAGGGCGGCGGCCCGGCCGGGTGCGGTAGTCGTCGACCTCGATGCGGTACGGGCGGATTCCGCAATCCCGCAGGTCGGAGCCGAGTGCAGGGGCGAATTCGAGCCTTGCGCGGCCTGCCCCGCAGGTGTACAACTATCGCAGCTAGGTACACACCTAGCTTTCGGTGGTGTGTAACAGTGGGAGCCGGGTGTGGACCGCTTAAAGATCGGTGTCGTCGGGATCGGGGTCCAGGGGCAGTTGCACGCCCGCGCGTTGCGCGACGTGCCGCAGGCCGAACTGGTCGCGGTCGCCGACATCTCGCCGCGCAACCGGGACTGGGCCGAGACGCACCTCGGCGTCCGGGCCGTCCCCGACCTCGGCGACCTCCTCGACGCGGTCGACGCGGTCAGCATCTGCACGCCGGACCACCTGCACGAGGACGCGACCCTCGCCGCGCTCGCGGCGGGCAAGCGGGTGCTGCTGGAGAAGCCGATGGCGCTGTCCAGCGCCGGTTGTGACCGGATCATCGCCGGCCGGCCCGACCCCGACGCGCTGATGATCGGTCAGGTGCTGCGCTTCGACCCCCGGGTGCTGCGGCTGCGGGAGGTGGTGCGGTCCGGCGAACTCGGCGACATCTGGCACGTCAAGGTGTGGCGGTGCACCTCGCAGGCGGTCGGCGAGGGGATCTGGGACCGTACCTCGGTCGCCTGGTTCCTCGGCATCCACGACGCCGACCTGCTCCGCTTCGTGACCGGCCGGGAGGTCGAGGTCACCGGAGCCGTCGGCCGCAAGGTGCTGTCGCCCAGCCACGACGTCGTGCACGCCACGATCCGATTCGACGACGGCGCCATCGGCACGATGGAGAACAACTGGACGCTGCCGCACTCCCGGCCGTCGCGGGCCGACGCCGGCCTGCGGATCGTGGGCGAGCACGGCATCCTCGAGATGAACCTATCCCACAACGACCTGATGTACGCCCGCCGCGACGGTGTGGCCAGCTTCATGGACACGTACTTCTGGCCCAGTCGCGACGGCGGCGGCGCCTACAACCTGCGTACCGAGTTGGCGGCCTTCGTCGACGCCGCGCTGAGCGGCGGACCGACACCGGTCAGCGGTGAGGAGGGCCGGGCCGCCGTCGCCGTCGTCGAGGACATCGAGGCGGCCCTGGCCGGCGGCCCGGTGTCGCCGCCGCCCGGCAGCTGAGAGGTCGGGATGCTGCATTACGCGCTACGTCGCCTCGCGATCTCGGTACTGGTGCTGTTCGGCGCGGCGACGGTGGTCTTCTTCGCGATGCGGGCGGTCTCCGGCGACCCGGCGACCGCGGTGCTCGGGCCGGACGCCGACCAGGCGGCCGTCGAGGCGCTGCGCCGGGAGTACGGACTGGACGCCCCACTACCCATCCAGTACGTCCAGTTCCTCCGCCGTGCCGTCACCCTCGACTTCGGTGAGTCGTTCCGGCTCCACGACGCCGCGACGAACCTGGTGCTCACCCACCTGTCGGCGACGGCCGCCCTGGCGCTGACCGCCTTCGCCATCGCCCTGGTCCTCGGGTTCGCGCTGGGCACCCTGGCGGCGACCCGGCCCAACGGTGTGCTGGACCGGGTGGTCTCGGTGCTGTCGATGCTCACCCAGTCCCTGCCGACGTTCTGGGTCGGCATCATGCTGATCCTGGTCTTCTCCCGGTTCCTGCACCTGCTGCCCAGCTCCGGTGCGGCCTCCCCGGCCGCGATGATCATGCCGGCGGTGACGCTGGCCCTGCCACTGCTCAGCGTGGTGCTCCGGTTGGTCCGGTCCGGACTGCTCGACGTGCTGCACGAGGACTACGTGGTCACCGCCCGGGCCAAGGGTCTGTCCGAGACCCGGGTCGTCGGCTGGCACGCGATGCGCAACATGCTGATCCCCGTCGTCACCGTGGCCGGCCTGGAGTTCGGCAGCCTGCTGGGTGGGGCGGTGATCGTCGAGACCGTCTTCGCCTGGCCCGGGGTGGGTCGGCTGATGACCGACGCCATCGCCGCCCGCGACTACTCGGTCGTGCAGGCGTGCGTGATCACGGTCGCGGTGATCTTCATCGTCATCAATCTCATAGTCGACCTGCTGTACGTCCGGCTGGACCCCCGGGTCCGCGAGAGCGTCTGAGAGGTGACCAAGGTGTCTGACGGCGTACCCGGCTCGGCCGTGCTCGGCACACCGGTCGTGCCCACCGGCGACGGCCGCCCCGACGGGTCTGACGCCCCACCGGTCGTCGTGCCCCGCCGCCGGCGTCGTCGGCTGCGACTGTGGATCCCCCTCGGGGTGATCGCCGGCTATCTGGTGGCCGGGGTGATCGGGCCGCTGATCGCCCGGTACGACCCGATCGCGACCTCCGTCGCCGACCGGCTGCTCCCGCCGGGCAGCCGGATGTCCGACGGCGGCCTGGCCCTGCTCGGCACCGACCAGGTCGGCCGCGACCTGCTGCCCCAGATCATGCAGGGCGCCCGGATCTCGTTGCTGGTCGGCGCGGCGACCCTGCTGCTGGCCGGCACGGTGGGCGCCGCCCTCGGCATCCTCTGCGGCTACCTCGGCGGGGTGGTGGACGCGACAGTCATGCGGCTGGCCGACATCCAACTGGCCTTCCCGTCGATCCTGCTCGCCGTCTTCGTCGCCGGCGTGCTCGGTTCCAGCGTCACCAACGTCGTGCTCACCCTGTCCATCACCACCTGGCCGATCTTCGCGCGGGTGGCCCGGGCGCAGACCCTGGCCACCAGGTCCCGGGACTTCGCCAACGCGGCGCGCACCCTCGGCGCGGGGCCGTGGCACGTCGTACGGCACTGCGTGCTGCCCGCGGTGGCCAGCCCGCTGCTGGTCATCGCCACCGTCCAGCTGGGCTTCGTCATCGTCGCCGAGGCGTCGCTGAGCTTCCTGTCCCTGGGCATCCCGGCCGGCACGCCGAGCTGGGGGACCACCATCGCCAACGGCCGCGACTACCTGGCCAGCGCCTGGTGGATCGCCACCCTGCCAGGCCTGGCCCTGGCCGTCTTCGTGGTCTGCGTCGGCGTGCTCGGCGACGAACTGCGGGACCGCTCCGATCCGAACCTCTCCACCCGTTAACCGTCAGCGAAATGGGAAGACATGAGATCTCCGACCACCCGAATCGGTGCGCTGGCCCTCGCCGGCGTACTCGGACTGACCGCCTGTTCCTTCGGCACCGACGACCGGGCCGGTAGCGGCGGCGACGGCGCCACCACCCTGCGGGTAGCCAACCCGACCCCGGTGGTCTCGCTGAACCCGTTCGCCGCGAACTCGGCCGACCAGCCCACCCTGACCGTCGTCCAGGAGGTCTTCGAGACCCTGGTGGTGCGCGCCGACGGGAAGATCGCCCCGAAGCTCGCCGAGAGCTGGACCAATCCCGACCCGCTGACCTGGCAGTTCGTGCTGCGAAGCGATGTGACGTTCGCCGACGGGACGCCGCTGACCAGCGCCGACGCCAAGGCGTCCCTCCAGGCGCTGATCGACGGCAAGGGGCCGCTGGCCGGGCTGTGGGCCACCGTCGACGACATCCGCACCCCCGACGAGCGCACCCTGACCATCCACACCAAGAGCCAGCTCGGCACCGTGCTGAGCAACCTCACCCTGCTCTGGATCGCCCCGGCCGCCAAGATCGCCGACAACGCGTTCTTCGACGCCCCCTACGGCACCGGCCCGTTCAAGGTCTCCTCGTTCACCGCCGGCCAGGCCGTCAGCCTGGTCCGCAACGAGAAGTACCGGGGGGAGCAGCCGAAGCTGGCCGGCATCTCGTACCGCTACATCCCGGAGGTGTCCGGCCGGGTGACGGCGTTGGCGAACAACGAGATCGACGCGACCTGGGGGTTGCCACCGGACCAGCTGACCGGGCTGCGGGGCAACGGCGACCTGACCGTCACGTCGTTCCCGACGTACGCCAACTACTACATCTGGTTCAACAGCTCCCGTAAGCCGTTCACCGACGCCCGGGTCCGGCAGGCCATGTGGCACGCGGTCGACTTTGCCAAGATCAATAAGTCGCTGTTCGACCAGGCCGGAGCCTCGGCCACCGGCCCGCTGCCGGCGGCCATCTTCGGCTCCGCCAGCCAGAACCCGTACGCCTACGACCCGGCCAAGGCCCGCCAACTGCTCACCGCGGCCGGCTACCCGAACGGGTTCAGCACCACCATGATGTGGAGCAGCGGCTGCTGCACCAACGGGAACTCCTTCGCCGACGCGATGATCAGCGACTGGGCCAAGGTCGGCATCGTGGTCAAGCCCCAGGAGCTGGAACGGGCCACCTGGCTGGACAAGCTGCTCAAGCTCGACTGGGACAGCACGATGACGACCGGCAGCACGGTCACCGGCGACGCCGACTTCACCCTGGCCCGGCTCTACCTGTCGACCGCCAAGCGCAACGGCTACGCCAACCCGGAACTGGACCGCATCCTGCTGGCCGCCCGGGCGGAACTCGACCAGGACAAGCGGGCCGCGCTGTACGCCCAGGCCGGAAAGATCGTCTGGGACGACGCGGTGGGCATCTTCCCGCTCGACCTCAACGGCAACGTCGTGCTGCGCAAGGGCGTCGAGGGATTCACCCCGACCCCGAACGACCTGCCGGACTTCGCCGGCATCTCGCTGCGCTGACCCGAGAACCGGACCCGGAGGACCCGATGGTGGCACCACCGCACGCCCCGCACCCACTGCTGACGGTCGACGATCTCGTCGTCTCGTTCGACGGCCCGCTCGGCACCTACCGTGCGCTCAACGGTGTCTCGTTCTCCGTCGGCGCGGGCGAGACACTGGCCATCCTGGGGGAGTCCGGGTCCGGCAAGTCGGTCACCGTCCGCGCGGTGATGGCGCTGCTGCCCCGGCACAGCGCGACGATCGAACGCGGCACCATCCGGTACGACGGCGAGGAACTCTCCGCGCTGCCGGTACGGCGTACCCGCGAGTTGTCCGCCACCGAGATGGCGATGGTCTTCCAGGACTCGTTGACCGCGCTCAACCCGGTCGTGCGGGTCGGTCAGCAGATCGCCGAACTGTTCCGGGTCCGGCAGCGCACCTCGCGACGGGAGGCCTGGCGGCGCGCGGTGGCCGGCCTGGAGCGGGTCGGCATCCCGAATGCGGCCCGCCGGGCGCACGACTATCCCCACCAGTTCTCCGGCGGGATGCGGCAGCGGGTGGTGATCGCGATGGCCCTCGCCCTGCGACCCCGGCTGCTCATCGCCGACGAGCCGACCACCGCCCTGGACGTGACCGTCCAGGCGCAGATCATGGACCTGCTGCGCGAACTGCGCGAGGCCGACGGGATGGCGATGATCCTCATCACCCACGACCTTGGGGTGGTCGCCGACGTGGCCGACCGGGTCGCGGTCATGTACGCCGGCACGGTCGTCGAGTCGGGTCCGCTGCGCACCGTGTACGACGCCCCGGCCCACCCGTACACCCGGGGGTTGATGGCCTCGGTGCCCGCACCGGACCGCCCCGGCGAGCGGCTGACCCCGATCGAGGGGATGCCGCCCTCGCCGCTGGCGACGCCCGCCGGTTGCCCGTTCCACCCCCGGTGCCCCGTCGCCCGGGCGGACTGCCGCACCGACCGGCCGGCGCTGCGGGTCGTCGCCGCTGGCCACGAGGCGGCCTGCCACTACGCCGAGGAGGTGATGGCCGGTGTCGACGTCCGAGGCGCGGCTTGAGGTCAGACAGCTACGGGTCAGCTATCCGGCCCGGGGCGGCCTGCTGCGCCGGGCATCGGAGGTGCACGCCGTGGAACGGCTCAGCCTGACCGTCACCACCGGCCGCACCCTGGGGCTGGTCGGCGAGTCCGGCTGCGGCAAGTCGACCCTGGCCCGGGCCATCGTCGGCCTCCGCCGACCCACCGGCGGCGAGATCTGGTACGCCGGCGAACGGGTCGACGACGCCGACGCGGCCCGCCGACGCCGGTTGACCACCCAGATCCAGATGGTCTACCAGGACCCGTACTCGTCGCTGAACCCGCGCAAGAAGGTGTCCTTCATCGTCACCGAGGGCTGGCGGGTGCACCGTGGTCAGGTGCCGCGCGACCAGTGGACGGACCGGACGGCCGAGCTGCTGGCCCGGGTCGGGCTCGCCGCCGAACTGGCCGACCGCTATCCGCACCAGTTGTCCGGTGGCCAACGCCAACGGGTCGGCATCGCCCGCGCCCTGGCCATGTCGCCGCGGATCCTGGTCTGCGACGAGCCGGTGAGCGCGCTGGACGTGTCGGTCCAGGCGCAGACCCTCAACCTCCTCGCCGACCTGCGCGCGGACCTGGGTCTGGGCTACCTGTTCATCGCGCACGACCTGTCGGTCGTCCGGCACATCAGCGACGACCTCGCGGTGATGTACCTGGGCCGGATCGTGGAGACCGGACCGGCCGCGACGGTGTACGGGACCCCGGCCCACCCGTACACCCGGGCGCTGATCTCGGCGGCCCCGGTACCCCGTCCATGGGCGGCACCACCGGCGGAGCGGATCCTGCTCACCGGCGAGGTGCCGTCGCCGGCCTCGCCGCCGTCCGGTTGCCGGTTCCGGACCCGGTGCGGGCTCGCCCAGCCGCGTTGTGCCGAGGTCGAACCGGAACTCCGCCCGGTCGCCGGGCGTGAGGTCGCCTGCCACTACGCCGAGTCCAGCCTGGCCGGCGGCGGGCCACCGGTCGCGGCGGTGCCCCGATGAGCGGCACCGGCCCCGTGCGGGTCGGCGTCGACCTCGGCCAGGGCGGCTGCCGCGCGGTGGCCCGGTACGGCCGGTCCACCGGACACGCCGCGACCCCGGGGTTCTGGACCGGGGACACCGACGCCCGGATCGCCGACGCGGTGGCCGGCGCGCTGGCCGACCTGGGCCCTGTGCCCGACGCCCCGGTGCTGGTCGGAGTCGGCATGACCGGTCTCAACGGCCAGCCGCCGGCGGTCGCCGCACTGGCCGCCCGGCTGCGTGCCCTGGACCGGTACGGCCACCTACGGGTCACCGACGACAGCGTGACCGCATACCTGGGGGCGCTCGGTCCGGTCCCTGGCGCGGTCGTAGCTGCCGGCACCGGGGCGGTGGTCCTCGCCGCCGACGCCACGGGCCGTACCGCCCGCGCCGACGGCTGGGGTGCCGACCTCGGCGACCGGGGGTCGGGCCACTGGATCGGCCGTACCGCGATCCGGCTCGCCCTACGGGACCGGGACCGGGACCGGACCGCACCCGGCCCGCTGGCCGACGCGGTGAACACCGCCTGGGGGCCGGTGGAGACGCTGCCGGCCCGTTGGCGCGACGACCCACCCACCCCGGAACGGATAGCAGGCTTCGCCGGCACGGTCGCCGAACTGGCCCGCGCCGGTGACGACGGTGCCCGACGGATCTGGTGCCGGGCCGGTGAACTGCTCGCCGAGTCGGCGGTCGGGGCGCTGCATCGGATCGGGCTCGGCACGACCCCGGTGCCGGTCGCCGGGACCGGCGGAGTCTTCCGCGCCGAGGACCTGCTGTGGCCGTCGTTCACCGCGGCCCTACGCGCCGGGGCCCCCGCCGCCCGGCCGGTACCGGCCGCCGGGGACCCGCTCGCCGGCGCGCTGGCCCTGACCGACGGGCCGGGCGTCCCTTCCCCGTTTTCCGGACTCATCGTTCAGATCGACATCGAAGCAAAGGCAGAACACCGATGAACGTGGCCGACGCCATCCGTGGACGCCTGGTCGTCTCGTGCCAGGCCCAGGGCCCCAGCCCGTTCACGGACACCGGGCACATGATGGCGATGGCGGCTGCGGCCGTACTCGGCGGGGCCGCCGGTCTGCGTGGCCAGGGAGTGGCCCACGTGCGGGGCATGGTCGACCTCGGGGTGCCGGTGGTCGGACTGGTCAAGCGGAGCACCCCCGGCAGCCCGGTCTACATCACCCCGGGCGAGGCCGACGTGACCGCACTGACCCGGGCCGGGGCGCAGATCGTCGCGGCCGACGCCACCGGTCGACCCCGGCCCGGCGGGGAGAAACTGGCCGACCTCGTCGCGGCGGCCCACACCGGCGGAGCCCTGTTCATGGCCGACGTCGACAGCCTGGACGCCGCCCTGGCCGCCGTCGATGCCGGCGCCGACCTGGTCGGCACGACGCTGTCCGGCTACACCGCCGGCCCGGTGCCGGACGGGCCGGACATCGCCCTGGTGGGCGAGCTCAGTCGACATTGTCCCGTTCCGGTCATCGCGGAGGGGCGATACCGTACCCGTACCCAGGTCTCGGCGGCGTTCGACGAGGGTGCGTGGGCAGTCGTCGTCGGCACCGCCATCTCGGACCCGGTCAACACCACGCGCAGGTTCGCGCAGGCCTGCCCGCATCCCCGGTTGGATTCGTGATGACCACCAAACTGAGCCAGATCCGTACCGAACTCCGGCACCGCGTCGCCGGCCTGCCGGCGCACTCGGCGCTGCCCCGCGAGCGGGACCTCGCCGAGGAGTTGGGCGTGAGCCGGACGACACTGCGCCAGGCGCTGCGTGAACTGCTCGACGCCGGCCTGGTCTACACCATCCGTGGCCAGGGCACCTTCGTCTCCGACACCCGGATCGCCAAGGGCACCAGCCTCAGCGGGTTCACCGAGGACATGCTGGCCCGTGGCCTGCTCCCGAGCAGCAAGCTGATCGAGGCGGACGCGATGGTCGCCCGCGACGCGGCGGCCACCGACCTCGGCCTGCCCGAGGGGTCACTGCTCTACCGGGTGGAGCGGCTGCGGCTTGCCGACGGCTCGCCGATGTGCCTGGAAGAGGTGCACCTGCCGGCCGACCTGTTCCCCGGGCTGCTCGTGGAGAACCTCGACAACGGGCTCTACGAGACCATGAAGGACCGCTACCACATCCAGGTCACCGTGGCCCAGCAGATGATCGCCGCCGTCGTACCGTCCCGGCGGCAGTGCGAACTGCTGGAGATCCCGCCCTCGGCGGCCCTGCTGGAGGTGCGCCGGATCGGCTACGACGGACGGGGCCGGGCCGTCGAACGCGCGGTGTCGCTCTACCGGGGCGACCGCTACCACTTCTCCCTGACCGCACGACGAGGCGAGGCCGACTGATGTCCACCACCACGGCTGAGGAGCACACCGACATCCTGGTCGTCGGCGGGGGCGTGGGCGGGATCGCCGCCGCGCTGGCCGCCTGCGAGGGTGGCGCCCGGGTCACCGTCGTCGAGCCGTACGGGTGGATCGGCGGGCAGCTCACCTCGCAGGCGGTGCCGCCCGACGAGCACCCCTGGATCGAGACACACGGCTCGACGGCCAGCTACCGGCGGTTCCGGCAGGCGGTGCGCGAGCACTACCGGAGCTGGTATCCGCTGGCATCCGACGGGTCGGCCCGACCGGTCAACCCGGGTAACGGCTGGGTCAGCCCGCTGTGTCACGAACCCCGGGTGGCGCTGGCCGTGCTTCAGGCCATGATCGCCCCCTGGCGCGCGGCGGGGCGGCTCACCGTGCACACCCGGGCGCAGGTCGAGCGGGCCCACACGGACGGGGACACGGTGACCGCCCTGGCCGTCCGACTCGCCGACGGCACCGTCCGCCACATCGGTGCCAGCCTGGTCCTGGAGGCTAGCGAGACCGGTGAGCTGCTGGCCCTGGCCGGCATCGAGCACCGCACCGGCACCGAGTCGCAGGCGCAGACCGGCGAACCGAGCGCCCCGGACCGGCCCGCTCCGCTGAACATGCAGGCCGCCACGGTCTGCTTCGCCCTCGAACACGTCGACGGCGACCACACGGTGGACCGGCCGGCCGACTACGACCACTGGCGGACCCGCACGGCACCCGGCTGGCCGGGTCCGCTGTTCAGCTGGACCTACCCCGATCCGCGGACCGGCCGACCGGTCACTGGTCGCTTCACCCCGAACCCCCGGTCGACGGCGGCGTCGATGGAGGAGGGGCTGGTCGCGCCGGAGCTGTGGACGTACCGGCGGATCCTCGACCGGCAGGTGTTCCGGCCCGGCCTGTTCCGCAGCGACGTGACGCTGGTCAACTGGCCGATGAACGACTATCTCGACGGGCCGTTGTTCGACGTACCGGACGCCGCGCGGCACGTCCGGCGGGCCAGGGAAGCCAGCCGTGCCTTCCTGTACTGGTTGCAGACCGAGGCGCCCCGCCCGGACGGCGGCACCGGCTACCCCGGTCTGCGGCTACGCCCGGACGTGACGGGCACCGTCGACGGCTTCGCGCAGGCACCGTACATCCGGGAGGCCCGCCGCCTGGTGGCGCTGACCACGCCGACCGAGCAGGACCTGTCGGTCGCGGTACGCGGAGCCGCCGGTGCGGTCGGCTACCCCGACACGGTCGGCACCGGTCACTACCGCATCGACCTGCACCCGACGACCGGCGGCGACGGCTACCTCGACGTGGCGGCGCACCCGTTCGAGATTCCCCTCGGCGCGTTGCTGCCCACCCGCGTCACCAACGTGATCGCCGCCGGCAAGGCCGTCGGCACCACCCACATCACCAACGGCTGTTACCGGGTGCACCCGGCCGAGTGGTCGATCGGGGAGGCCGCCGGCGCGCTGGCCGCGTACTGCCTGGACCGGCAGACCTCACCGCACGGGGTCCGCGACAGTGCCAAGTCGCTTGAGGATTTCCAGGCCGAGCTGGTGCGGCGGGGGGTCGACCTGCACTGGCCGACGGCCACGGCGGCAGCCCTGGGACCGGCGGGCGGCGGACCGCTGCCGAGCTGACCCGGACGCCCGGGCCGGGAACCGGGGAGCGGGACCAGCCCCGACCGCCGCCCTGCCGGGGAGTGGCCCCGACCGGCTCGTCGCAGACCCAGCATCGCCGGCCGTCACGCCGCCTGACGTTCCACGACCGCCGTCAGTCGGCGGCCACGACCATACTTCGCGTATGGCCACCTACTCTCCGTTGATATATGGCTCGGCCTGAGCGGCCACTTCCCGCCGACGGAGGCCCGATCGTTGGGTTCGCACAGGATTTGCGACTCCTACGGGAGAAGGCAGGATCACCGAAGTACCTGTTGATGGCACGGCGGACGGGCCGGTCGCGTACCGCGTTGGCTGAAGCGGCCGGCGGTGATCATCTCCCCAGCTGGGACACCGTCCGGGCGTTCGTGGAAGCGTGTGGCGGTGATCCGATGGAGTGGTTGCCGAGATGGGAACACGTGCGGGCGGTGGCGCGGGAAGATCGGGTGAATCCGACCTCTGCCACCACAGAAGCACCGCCACCGGGGGTGCCGTCGGTGTCTGCGGACGACGTCGCCATCCTGCTTCGCCTCTGGCAGGAGCAGCGTGATCAGGCCCGCCAGAGCGAGAACCACCGGGCGATCGTCAGTCCGTCAGGGCGCTGCACGGGCACGGCGTCGACGGCGGCAGCGGTGCCTTGGAGCCACTGTCGGCCGTTCACCCAGCACCGGGAGCGCACCGACCCGCGGCGTACCGCTGGTCGTCGGGGGAGACGCCTCGGCGCGAGGACGCGGCGGTCATCCGCCGGATCGTCCTCGCGCCGTCAGGACTGCTGCCACCGTCGCGTCAGGGCCGGTGGCGGTCCCTGACCTGTCCTGGACGGGCGGCCCGCGCCCGTCCAGGACAGGTGGTGTTCAGGAGGCGGTGCAGACCGGGGTCAGGCCGGTGGCGGACCCGGTGCCCTGGAAACCGAACTCCGTGTACTGGCCGGCGGCGACCGAGCCGTTGTAGTTGACGTTGCTGAACTGGACGCTGCCGCTGGTGCCGGTGCGCTCGGCGCTCCACACGTTGGTGATCGCGGCGCCCGACGGCAGGGTGAGCTGGACGTTCCAGCCCTGGATCGGCGCGCTGCCGGCGGTGACCCGGACGGTGGCGACGAAGCCGCCGGTCCAGGAGTTCAACGACACCGTGGCCGTGCAGCCGTTCGTCGGCGGCGGCGTGGTCGGCGGGGGAGTCGTCGGCGGCGGGGTGGTGGGCGGCGGGGTGGTGGGCGGCGGCGTCGTCGGCGGCGGCGTGGTGGGGGGCGGGGTGGTCGGCGGCGGCGTGGTGGTCGGCGGGGTGGTGGTCCGGCCCTTGTTCAGTTCGTCGAGGACGGCGTAGTACGCCGCCTTCTTCTGGTAGTTGCCGTTGCCGCCGGTGAACAGCAGGCCCCGCTCGGAGGAACGCCACGACTCGCTGTCGGAGATGCCCCAGACGGTGATGCCGGTGCACTTCGCGACGTTCAGGCAGGCCCGGACGACCTTGCGGTAGTTGTCCGCCTGGCCGGCGCCGATGTCGTTGTTGCTCAGGTCGTCGTCGATGTCGACCTCGGACAGGTGCACCTCGACGCCGAGGTCGGCGAAGCGCTGGATGTTGGCCTGCAGGTCGTTGCTGATGATGCTGTTCGGGTTGTCGTTGAAGTGCGACTGGAACCCGACGCAGTCGATGTACTGCCGGTAGGTGCGGACGATGTCGTACAGCGCGTTGGCCTTGCGGTTCGGGCCACCGCCCTTGACGGTCAGCCCCTCGACGTCGTAGTCGTTGATGCAGAGCTTGGTGGAGTAGCCACCGGCCTGCACGACCTGCTTGGCCCGGATGAACGAGTCCCGGATGACGTCGGTGTCGCCGGCGTCGAAGAAGTCGCCGTCACCGTTGGCGTCCCGGTTCATGGTGTGCGGCCACTGGTTGCGGCGGCGACCGGTGTTGTTGTCCTCCAGCGACTCGTTGACCACGTCCCAGTAGGCGATCTTGCTGCCCCAGCGGTTGATGGCGTTGCCGATGAAGGTGTTCAGCGTGCTCTGGCTGGCCCCCTGCAGCGCGCCGGCCTGCGAGTGCCACACCAGCGTGTGCCCCCGGACCACCATGCCGTTGCTCTGCGCATGGTTGACCAGCTGGTCCGCGCCGCTGGTGTTCTGCAGCCCACCGCTCGACGTGGCGATCCGGTCGGGCTTCATGTCGTTCTCGGGGGTCAGCTGGCCGAATTCCTGACTGAGGATCGGGTATAGCCGGTTCGGTGAGGACGCGGTGCCGAAGAACAGCCCGGCCTTGGCCGCCGCGGCCCGCAGCGTGGTCTCGGCGGCGACGGCCGGGGTGCCGGACTGGACCGCCACCGCGCCGCCGACCAGCAACATCACCGCCGCCGGCAAGGCCGTTCTGCTCACTATCCTGCGTCGCCTCAGGCTGCTGCCCACGGACCCTCCTCGTTACATGACGTCAATAATTGATGCATGTGTATGCCCATCGAAGGGTCAGTATCGATAGCGGTCTACCATACTGTCAACAACTTTCGGAAATGTTCCGGAAACCTTGCCGGGTGGGCTGACCTGGCGGAAGTCGGATTCGCGCAGGTGGACGCGCCGGGACGCGGAGTGGCCGGCCGGAAGACACCCGGTTACGTCCGCCGTCCGGCGGACGGACGCCGAAACATTCGAAATTCGGGGCCGGACGGCCGAAAAGGCGCTGGACAGGCCGCCGGCCGGTGGATAGGTTGCCGCTGCCCGTGACGCAGCCCGAGGAGGTGAGACCCATGAACGCCGTACCCACGTGGGTGCTCCCCCTGCCCGTCGCGGTCGGGCGACCGACGTAACCGTCGCCCGGGAGCGCCCCACCCATCAGGCTCTCCCGGAAGGCGCTTCCCGTGCACCAGTCGCCGCTCGCCACCACCCCGCCCACCGCAGCGGTCGGGCCCGCCTGCTCGGCCGGCGGCTGCGTGACCTCGACCTGCGTCAGGGTCGCCGCTACGACCGGCTGCGCCACGGCCGGGGCCTGCTGCTGGACCGCACCGGCCGGCTCGGCGTCGCCGGCTGGACCGACCGGGTCGACCGGGTCGACCACCTCAACGACCCCACGGTGGACCTGGACGTCCCGTGCGTCCTGCTGCGCCCGGACGGCCACGTCGCATGGGCCGGCGACGACCGACAGGACCTGGACGGTCACCTGACCCGTTGGTTCGGCCGACCCGCCACCTGAGCACGACCGCCGACCGGGACCGCATCGCCCGGTCGGCGGGTGTCGTGCCGGGAACCCACCGGGGGCACGCCCGGACGGTCGGGGCGGTCGACCGAGTAGGAATACTCAGGTACCTACCGCATCCGGCCTCAAGACCCGACGCGGCGACCCGGACAGAGTGGTCGGCATGGCCGAGCTACCGCACCGACCCGTCGTCCTGCGTACCGTCGAATCGCCGTTGCCGGCCGTGGTGGCGCACGGCCGGCAGGTCGGCCTGGGGGCCCTCGGCCGCGCGGTGGCCGTGCTGGCCCGGCTCGCCGCCCGACACCCCGCCGGCTGGCGCTGGGTCGCGCGCCGGCACCACCCGGCGCTGGACGGGCTGGCCGCCGCGCACGCCCGGGCGGTGTGCGCGCGGGCCGCCCGGCAGGTCCCCGCCTACCGGGCCTTCCTGCAAGCCCGCCCGGCGGGCGTGCGCCGCCGGCTCGTCGACTTCCCGGAAACCGACAAGGCCAGCTACGTCGTCGCCCACCACGCCGCCGCGCGCTGCCGACACGGGCGGCTGCCCACCCGGGGGGTGGTGGTCGACGAGTCGGCCGGCTCGGCCGGGCAGCCGTTCAACTGGCCCCGCAGCGACCGGGAACTGCGCGCCGTGCACCGCGACATCGCCGGCTACACCGGACTGGTCTTCCCGATGCGCCGACCGTTCGTCATCAACGCCTACTCGATGGGAGCCTGGGCGACCGGGACGACCACCGGCGCGGCGATGGCCCGGATCGCGGTGGTGAAGAACACCGGCCCCGACCTCGGCAAGATCATCGACACCCTGCGGGAGTTCGGCCCCGACTTCGACTACCTGGTGACCGCCTACCCGCCGTTCCTCAAGCACCTGCGGGACCGGCTCGACGCCGAGGACTTCCCCTGGCCGCGCTACCGGGTCGCGGCCAGCTGCGGCGGCGAGGGGATGACCGAGGCGCTGCGCGACTACCTGGAGCAACGCTTCACCCTCGTCCGGTCCGCGTACGGGGCGTCGGACCTGAGCATCGGCATCGGCGCGGAGACCCGGTTCACCGTGTGGCTGCGCAGGCGGTTGCAGACCGACCGGGGGCTGCGCGACGCCCTGCTCGGCACCGACGAGCAACGGCTGCCGATGGTGTTCCAGTACAACCCGTTCGCCACCTACCTGGAGACCAACGAGCGACGGGAACTGGTCTGCACCGTCACCGGCGGCGACGTGCTCCAACCCCGGCTGCGGTACAACGTCGGGGACGAGGCGCTGCTCGTGTCGTACCGGCGGGTCGTCGAGCTGGTCTGCGCCGACCCGGTACGCCGGGCCGAGCTGCGCACCGCGGTCTGCGCCGAGCGGATGACCCTGCCGCTGCTGCTGCTCTTCGGCCGCAGCGACTCCACCATCTCCTACCTCGGCGCGAACCTCTACCCGCAGGACGTCGAGTACGGCCTCTACGTCGGCAACCCGTACGCCCCCGAGATCAGCCGGTTCTGTCTCGCCCTGGTCGAGGACGCGACGCTGGAGACCCGGCCGGTCATCCACCTCGAACTGCGCCGACCGCTGGCCGACCCGCAACGCGCCGCGCTCGTCGACGCGTGCCGCCTCGGCGTACGCCGGCACCTGACCTCGGTCTCCCGCGACTTCGCCCAGTCCCTGGTGGAGGACGCCACCGCCGGGGACCTGCGGGTCGAGCTGCACGAACCCGGCACTGGCCCGTTCGCCGGCCAACAGAAGATCAAGAACAGCTACCTGGTGAGGTGACCATGCGTACCCGTGACTTCTCCCGAGCCCCCGCGCAGGCCCGTGCCGGCGCCATGTTCATCGGCGGCACCCGCTACGCCAACCCGCTGGTGCTGCTGCGGCTCGCCCCGTCCTGGTTCCGGATGCTGCGCGACATGCGCCGGATGAACGGCTACTGCTGGCACACCGTCTACTGGCAGTTCCCGCTGACCCTCGGCACCATCGCGTTCTTCACCGACCGCGACGCGATGCTGCGCTTCGCCCGCACCCGGCACCACCGCCGGCTGATGGTCTGGCTGACCGACGGCACCCGCAACGCCACCGCCGGCTTCATCCGGCTCTACACCGCCAGCCCCGACGGCTACTCCAACGGCACCTGGCGGGCCGAGGGCCCCCAGATGGGGCACATCGACACCTTCACCCCGCTGGGCGCGGAGACGACCGGGCCGGCGGTCCGCCGATGAGCCCCGCCCGGCACCGGTTCACCCGGGTCACCGACCGGCGCGGCCTGCGGCAGTTCCTCGCCTTCGGCGACCGGCTCTACGCCGGTGAACCCCGCCACGTGCCCACCCCCCGCCAGCAGATCCGCCGCTGGTGGCGCGACGGCGTGCCGCTGTACCTGCTGCGCGACGCCGCCGGCACGATCGTCGGCCGCACCACCCTGCACACCGACGCGGACTTCGACGCCAAACTCGGCCGACGGTGCCAGCTGTTCGGGCTCACCGAGTTCACCGAGCGGGCCGGGAGACCACTGTTCGACGCGATCACCGCCCACGCCGACACCGACCGGGACCTGCTGTTCGGCCCGGTGGCGCTGCTGCCCAACCAGGCCGGCGGGGTGATCACCTCCGGGCACGCCGAGCGCGGCTTCGTCGACAGCGCCTGGAACCCGCCGTGGTACCCGACCGCCTACGAGGCGTACGGGTTCCGCCGCCGTTTCGAGGCCGACACCTGGATCTGCCCCGTACCGGCCCCACCGGAGCCCCTCCCGCCGGTGCACGTCGACCCGGACGGCACCCGCATCGTGCTGCACCGGGGCGACGTACGCCACCTCGACGACCAGCTCGACCTGCTGCGCGGGATGCTCAACGCCTCCTTCGCCCAGCTCGGCTACTACACGCCGATCTCCGCCGCGCAGCTACGGCGGCAGACCGACGGGCTGGCGTACCTGCTGGACGAGTCGCTGCTGCTCTACCTGACCCGCGACGGCGAACCGGTGGCGTTCGTGCTCTGCGTACCCGACATCTCAGAGTTCCTGATCGCCGTCCGGGGCGACCTGCACCTGGTCAACCAGGCCCGGTTGCTGGCCGCCCGCCGCCGCTACCGTCGGGAGGCGGTGCTGGTCGTCAAGGGGGTCCTTCCGCAGCACCAGGGGCGCGGCTACCAGCGGCTGCTCTCCACCCACCTGCACCGCAACCTGTACACCGGCGGCTACACCACGCTGCGCAGCACCTACGTCGAGCGGGACAACACCGCCTCGGCCGCCCAGTACCGCCGCCTCGGCGGTCGCCCGCTGCACGGCTACACCTTCTACGCCAAGGAGCGGTAGGTGGACCACGACGCGTTCCGGCGGCTCGAACGGTGGTGCTGGCGGGCCCCGAGCGCGCACAACACCCAACCGTGGCGACTGCGCTACGAACCCGACGCGATCCGGATCGGCTGGGACCCCGCCCACACCCTGCCCGCCGGCGACCCCACCGGCCGGGACCTGCGGCTGTCCCTCGGCGCGTTCGTCGAGACGTGCCTGATCGTCGCGGCCGACGCCGGCCTGCGGCTGGACTATCTCGCCGACCACGACGAACACCACAGGTGGGTGGGACTGCTGCGCCCCGCCCCGGACCGCTACCCGACCCCGTTCCGCACCACCGACGTGTGGGAACGCCGGACCGACCGGGGTCACCTCGCCGCCGGGGTGGACGGGGACACCCTCACGGCGGTGGACGCGGTCGCCCGGCCGGCCGGCGGCAGCGTACGGACCGTGCCGCAGGCCGGGCGGCTCGGTGCCCTGCTGCGCGCCGCCGACCGTCGGCTCTACGCGGACCCGGCGGTCGTCGCCGAACTGCGCCGCTGGCTGCGGCTGGACCCCACCCACCCGGGCTACCACGCCGACGGGCTCACCGACCGCTGCCTCGCCCTGTCGCGGCCCGCCGCCACCGGGCTGCGCGCGGCACTGGCCGGGTACCCGGTGCTGCGCCCGCTGGGCCTGCCGAGGCTGCTCGCCGCCGCCGCGGGCGACCCGCTCGCCCAGGGCGGCACCGTGCTCGTCCTGGTCGCCCCGGACCACCTCGACGAGCCCGGCCAGGTCGAGTTCGGCCGGGTGCTGCTGCGCACCTGGCTGACCCTGCACACGGCGGGGCTGGCGGCACACCCGCTGAGCCAGCTCATCGACGTCCCCACCACCCGGACGGCGCTCGGTGCGCTGCTCGACGTCGCGCCGCAGCGTCTGCTGCACGTCGCCCGGGTGGGCCGGCCCACCCGGCCCGCACCCCGCTCCGCCCGCCGGGTCGCCGCCGGTCGGGCCTGACCGTCGGCACCCCCCGACCGGCGTCCCGGGGACTGTCCGGTTGCCGACCGCGCGTGGGCGTCGACCGGCGTACGGTGGCCGCGCAGACCCGTCGACCCCGTCCGAGGCAGGCCCGATGACCCATGGCACGTCGATGTCGGCCGGCCGGGACGCGACCTTCGACGACCTGGTCCGGCTGGCCGTCCGGGCGGTCGCCCCCGACGAGGAACCGCTGCTGGGCCTGCTCGCCCCCGACTACCACCGCCGCCCCGGCCACTGGCGACGCGATCCGGGCGCGCTGACCCGGGTGGGTGGTGGCGAGGCGGGCGGCGGCGGTTTCGAGGCGGTGGTCGAACCGCTCCTGCCGTACCTGCTGGTGCTCACCGGGGTGGCGGTGGAGGCGCTGCGCGACGGCGTGCGCGACCAGGCCACCGAGGCGGTCCGCGGTGGCCTGCGCGGGCTCGGCCGGCGGTGGCGCACCCGGGGCCGGCGGGCCGTCGACCCACCGCCGCCCGAGGTGCGGCTGCGGCCGGGTCAGCTGCTGCGGATCGAG
Organism: Micromonospora sp. NPDC049257; assembly: GCF_040678915.1. NCBI lineage: Bacteria > Bacillati > Actinomycetota > Actinomycetes > Micromonosporales > Micromonosporaceae > Micromonospora > Micromonospora sp. NPDC049257. The sequence continues at coordinate 31,418 of NZ_JBFAQU010000030.1, read as the reverse complement.
GAGGCGGTCACCGCCGCCGCCCGCGATCCCCGTTGGACGCTCACCGAGGACCAGGTCGCGGTGTTGCGTGACGCCGTACGCGACGCGTTCGCCCAGCGCTTCGGTGTCGCCGGGCCCGACACTGCCGAGGATGATGTCGACGGTCGCTGAGGGCGGGCGCGGCCCCGCCGGCCCGGCCGGCGCGACGACACCGCCGCCGCCCTCGGCGACTCCGCCACTGCCTTCGGCGACCCTCGGCCGGTTCGTCGCCGCGGTCACCGCCGTCGTGGGCACGAGCATGTTCGGATGGTCGACGGTCCTCGTCGACGGCGACGCGACCAGGGTGCGCGCCGAGTGCCTGGCGGACGTGCTGCGGACCCGACCGTTCCCGATCGACGCCCGGGCCGGCACGGTCGACGAGACGGGCCTGGCTGCCATCCGGCGCTGCACCGCCGGCCTCGGACCGGACGTGGCCGGGCAGCTGCTCGCCGGGCTCGCGGTGCTGCTGGCGGTGACCATGCTGGCCTACCTCGTCGCGCCCTGGTGCGAGTGCCGACTGCGGGGCCTGCGCCGCCTCGACCGGGTCCCCGGCACCCAGGCGCTGCGGGCCGACCTGGCCGAACTGGTCGGGGTGGCGGGGCTACGCCGGTCGCCGACGTTCGTGGTGTCCCGGTCCGCGCGGATCAGCGGCAACACCTTCGGCGCCGGGCCCCTGCGGTACGTCCGGTTGGACCTCGGCCTGGTGCACGCCCACCGGGTGGCCCCCCGGGTGTTCCGCGCGGTCGTGCTGCACGAGCTGGCCCACGTCCGCAACAGCGACATCCACCTCACCCGGCTGACCATCGCCCAGGCCTGGGCGTTCCCGCTCGGGGTGCTCGTGCCCGTCACCGTCACCTACCTGCGTGCCGACGCCGGCCGGCAGCTGCTCGCCGACTCCTGGCGGCTGGCCGCGTTCGCACTGGTCGTGCAGGTGTCGGCGTGGTCGGTGCTGCGGGCCCGGGAGTTCACCGCCGACGCCCGGCTCCCCGCCGCCGACGCCGACGCCGTCCGGGCGCTGCTCGCCGCCGACCACCGGCAGGTGGGGCGGTGGGCCCGCCTCGGTGCGTTGTTCCGGTTCCACCCCCTGGCCCGGGCCCGCGCCGACGCGCTGGACCGTCCCGGCCGCCGGTTCGCCGCCCGCCCGGTCGAGGCGCTCGGCGCGGGCCTGGCCGCCGGGATCGCCGCCCCGTCGGTGCGGGACCTGGCGACCAGCCTGCCCCGGGTGCTGCCGGGCGCGGACCCGGTCACCGACAGCGCCTTCGTCACCGGCATCCTGCTCGGCGTGCCGCTGGCCCTGGTGGCCACCGGGGCGCTGTGGCGGGCGGCCTGGTGGGCACGGCACACCGGCCGTCCGGTGGCCTCCGGCGCGGCGTTCGGCGCGGCACTGGCCTGCGGCCTGCTCGTCGGCCGCCGCCTGGCCTGGCGGGTGGCGTACGCGACCGACCTGCGGGCCTGGTGGATCGAGGTGCTGCTGGCCGGGCCGTGGATCGCCGGTGGCGCGCTGCTCGGCCGGTGGGTGGCCGACGGCGCCCGGGCCCACCTGCGGCACCTCGCGGCGGCGGCGGTCACCCGGATCCGGTGGGCGTGGGCCGGCGCGGCCGTGGCCACGTCGGTGCTCACCGCCGGGTACGTGGCGACGTTGCTGGTGCTCGACGCCTGGTCCACCGACGACGGGTGGAGCATGCTGCACCTGGTCGCCGCCCGTGAGGGCACCGGGGCGGCGACCCCGCTGACCCTGCTGGACATGATCGGCTTCTACGTGCGGATCACCGCCGCCTCGGCCCCGTACCTGATCGCGCTGCCGTTGCTCGCGGCGTTGTTCCCGGTCCTGGCCGGCCGGGGTGCGACGCGGCGGGCGCTGCGGACGGGGGTGGCCGTCGGGGTGGCCGGGGCGCTGGTGCTGCCGCTGGTGCCCCTCGGCGTCGGAGCCGCGGTGCGTGACCCCGGCCTGGCGACGGCGACCGCGGCGACCCTGGTGACCAGCCACACCCTGTTGCCGGTCACGTTCGTCGAGGTGGGCGTGGCCGTGGCGGCGGTCGCCACCCGACGCCTGTCGCTGTCGCACGCGCTGCTCGCCGCCCTCACCGCGGGGGCGCTGATGACGCCCGCGGTGGTGGTCGCCGACGTGCTGGTGTCCTGTGTGGCCGGTGCCCCCGGGTGTGCCCCTGCCGTCGATCCGACGGTGGTCGTCCGCGCCCTCACCCACGCCCTGCTCGTCGCGCCGGTGGCGGCGGTGCTCGCCGCCGCCGTGGGGACGGCCGTGCCGGCCGCGCTCGCGGTGCTCGGCCGGCGTCGGTGGTGGCCGGCGGTGGTGGTGCCCGTGCTGCTGGTGGCCGCCGGGGCGGTCGCGGTCACCCCGCACCGCCCGACGCCGGTCGGTGACCGTGGCCGGGACCCCTGCCTGGTCGGGGTCTGGCGGCTCGTGGCGGGTCGGTTCCACGAGCCGGTGGCCCCCGACTCGCCACTGGGCGTGCTGACCGGCCTGCACACCGACGGTGCCCTGGACCTGTCCAGCGGGCCGGCCGGCGGCCACGCCACCGCCTACCGGGCGGACGGCACCGCGACCGACCTGTACGACCTGTTCGTCGCCGAGGGCACGCTCAACGGGCACACCGTGCGCAGTGTGCAGCGGGGCACGGTCACCTACCGCTGGTCGGCCGGGAACGGCCGGTACGCCCAGCGTGACCAGGTCGCCGCCAGCGACCGGGTGCTCCGGGTCGACGACCGTGAGCTGCCCCTGACCGGCCCGGCGGAGGACTTCGGCGGCTCGTACCGCTGCACCGCCGACCAGTTGGTGATCACAACGGCCGACGACGCCGGCTCGCACACCGAACAGACCTTCGTCCGCAGCCCGACCTGAGCGGCGGATCAGCCGTCGGGGGTGGGTCGGCGCGCGGGACCACCCCGCCTACCTCGGGCTGGGACGCCGTCGTCAGGCCGGGCCGGGCAGCCGGGGAACACGACCGCTGATCTGGACGAAGTGGAAGCCCTCGACGACCACCCGGGGGTCGGCGAACGCCTCGATCGTCGCCGTGAGGTCGGCGTCGGTCAACCCGTGGGCCAGCAGGCTGCCGCGCAGTTGCGGGATGCCGGCCCGCAGCAGCCGGCAACCCGGACCGCCGCCGCGCCACCGGCCCGTCGTGGTCCGGGAGTCGACCTCGACCAGGCCGGCCGCTGCGAAGGCCGCCGGGGCCCGCTGTGCCCAGGCGAGGTCGAGACCGCTGCCGACGAGAGCCGCCGTGTGGGCCGCCAGGTAGCGGGTCAGCAGATCGGCGGTCGCGTCGTCCGGCGCGGACGAGACGAAGTCGCCGGGCGGGAGCGCGAACTCACCGATGAGCAGTACACCGCCGGGTGCCAGGGCGGCCACCATCCGCCGCAGGGCCTCCTCGCGCCGGGGCAGGTGACCGAGGAGCAGCCGGGCGTGCACCAGGTCGAAGGTGCCCGGCGGCTGGTCGGTGACGACGTCCTGGCGGTGGACGACGAGCCGGGGGTGCGGCGGGACGTGCTGCGGGGCGACGTCCGTGGCGACCACCTCGGCCGCCCGTTCGGCCAGCCACAGCGCGACGCTGCCGGCACCGGCGGCCACCTCCAGGCACCGCCGGCCGGTCAGGTCACCCCACTGCCCGAGCGCGGCCCGGGTCGGTCCGTCCAGCAGGTCCGCCAGCGCGTCGTGGTGGGCGCCGGCCTGGTCACTCGCATTGTCGAACGCATAGCCCTTCGTGCTCACCCCACCATCCTGCCGGACGGCGAGCCGTTACGCCCCCGACCCACCGCCCCTGGCCCACCGTCCCGACCCACCGCCCCTGGCCCACTGCCCCTGGCTCACTGCCCCGGTCCATCGCCCGGTCCACCGCCGTGGGCCGGGGAGCCGACGTGCCCGGCCGGCACCGCCTCCGGCGGGTCCCCGACACTCCGCATTCCACTGAGTGCAAGCCCTGGTCCACGCCGGACCCCGGGACGGAATGATTCGACTCCATCGATGTTCGCCCGGCGGGAGGTCGTTCGGATGGAGTTCGCCCGGGACCAGTGGTACGTGGCGGCCCACGGCGGGGAGGTCGGCCGGGACCTGCTCGCCCGTACGGTGCTCGGTGAACCGCTGGTGCTGTACCGCACCGGTGCCGGGGAGGCCGTGGCGCTCGCCGACCGGTGTGTGCACCGGCGCTTCCCCTTGTCGCAGAGCCGCCTCGACGGCGACACGATCGTCTGCGGCTACCACGGCTTCACCTACGACCCCACCGGCAGTTGCGTCTTCGTACCCGGTCAGCAGCGGATTCCGCGTACCGCGCGGGTCGCGGCCTACCCGGTGGTGGAACAGGACTCCTTCGTCTGGGTGTGGATCGGGGACCGGGAGCGGGCCGACCCGGCCACCATCCCCCGCGCGCCCTGGCTGGCCGACCCCCGGTACGCGGTGGTCCGGGGCATGGCCCCGCTGGACGCGCGGTACGGCCTGCTGGTGGACAACCTGATGGACCTGTCCCACGAGACCTACCTGCACGGCGGTTACATCGGCACCCCCGAGGTGGCGGACACCCCGATCACCACCGAGGTCGACGAGGAACGGGGTGTCGTGCACGTCAGCCGGCACATGGACGACGCCGAGTGCCCGCCGTTCTACGCCCGCTCGACCGGCATCCAGGGCCGGATCACCCGCTGGCAGGACATCGAGTACCACCCGCCGTGCCTCTACCTGCTGCACAGCCGGATCGCCCCGCAGGGCGTCTACCCGCCCGCGCGGGGGGAGGACAGCGACGCCTTCCACGCCGAGATCGTCTACGCCATCACCCCGTCGACCGCGCACACCACGTACGACTTCTGGGCGGTGGCGCGCGACTTCGCGGTCGACGACGAGTCGGTCAGCGCGTACCTGCACCAGAGCAACCACACCGTGGTGATGCAGGACGTGGCGGCGCTGAACACCCTGGAGCGGGTGATCGCAGCCGAACCGGAGCGATACCAGGAGCTGAGCATCAACATCGACACCGGTGGGCTGGCCGCCCGACGGCTGCTGGCCCGGCTGGTCGGCTCCGGGACGGTGGGAGCGCCCCGGTGACCGCACCCGCCGGGCAGCGGGTCTACCGGGTCCACTGGGTGCCGGGCACCGACGTGCTGCGCGGGACCTGCCACTGTGGCGCCGAGCGCCTCGCCGACGAGCCGGTGGCCTTGTGGGAGTGGCTGCTCGGCCACCCGCGGGGCCACGCGACGACGACCGTGCCGGCATCCGGCCCGCCCGCCCGGCTGGCGGTGCCGGCATGACCGGGGACAGGCCGACGAGGGACGGGCCGGTCGGGGACGGGTCGGTCGGGGACGGGCTGGTCGGGGTGGAACTGACGGTGGTGGCCCGGGAGCGGGTGGCGGCGGAGGTCGTCGAGATCGGGCTGGCCCGCCCGGACGGTGGTGACCTGCCCCGGTGGACCCCGGGCGCGCACGTCGACCTGGCGCTGGGCCCGGAACTGGTGCGGCAGTACTCCCTCTGCGGTGATCCGGCCGACCGGTCCGTCCTACGGATCGCCGTGCAGCGGGAGCCGGACGGTCGCGGTGGCTCCCGGCTGGCGCACGCCCGGCTCACTGTCGGCGGCACCGTCCGGGTGCACGGGCCCCGCAACACCTTCCCGCTGGTCGCGGCGCGGCGCTACCTCTTCGTGGCCGGTGGCATCGGGATCACCCCGATCCGCCCGATGGTCGACGCGGCCGACGCCGCCGGTGCCGACTGGCGGCTGGCGTACGGCGGACGCAGCCGCGCCACCATGGCCTTCGCCACGACCCTGCGGGAGCGGTACGGCGACCGGGTGTGCCTCTGTCCGCAGGACGAGACCGGGCTGCTCGACCTGACCGGGCTGCTGGGCCGAACGGGCGACGGCCTCGTCTACTGCTGCGGCCCGGAATCCCTGGTCCGGGCAGTGGAGGAACACTGCGCCGACTGGCTGCCCGGCCGACTGCACGTCGAGCGGTTCACCCCCCGGGGCGACGCCGACGGGCCGGAGACGGCGATCGAGGTCGAACTCGCCCTCTCCGGGCGCACGGTACGCGTGCCCCCGGGGGTGCCGATCCTGCGGGCGGTGGAGGAGGCCGGGGTGCCGGTCCTGTCGTCCTGTCGGGAGGGCACCTGCGGCACCTGTGAGACCCCGGTGCTCGCCGGGGTGCCGGAGCACCGCGACAGCCTGCTCACCGCGCAGGAGCGGGCCGCCGGGGACACCATGATGATCTGTGTCTCCCGGGCCCGTACGCCCCGGCTCGTCCTGGAGCTGTGACCGGCCGGCGCGGGCGGGGAGGATGGTGGGATGCGCGGCCAACCGGGACGGTCGGTGACCAGCAGGGTGCTGGCGCTGCTGGACGCGTTCACCCCGGCGAACCCGGCCCTGACGCTGAGCGAGCTGGCCCGGCGCACCGGGTTGCCACTGTCCACCGTGCACCGCCGGGCGGCCGAGCTGCTCGCCTGGGGGGCGTTGGAACGCGGCGTCGACGGGCGGTACCGGATCGGCCTGCGGTTGTGGGAGGTGGGTTCGCTGGCGCCCCGGGGGCTGGGGTTGCGGGAGGTGGCCCTGCCGGTGATGGAGGACCTGTACGAGGTGACCCACGAGAACGTGCAGCTCGCCGTCCGGCAGGATCTCGAACTCGTCTTCATCGAGCGGATCGCCGGCCGGCACGCGGTGCCGGTGCTCACCCGGGTGGGTGGCCGCTTCGCCCTGCACGCCACCGGCGTCGGTCTGGTCCTGCTCGCCTACGCGCCGGTCGGGGTGCAGGAGCGGGTGCTGGCCGCGCCGTTGGAGCGGTACACCGAGCTGACCGTCACCGATCCGGGGCGGCTGCGCCGCTGTCTGGCCGAGGTGCGCCGGGTCGGGTACGCGGTCAGCGACCGGCAGGTGACCATGGACGCCCTGTCGGTGGCCGCGCCGATCCGCGCCCCGGAGGGGGTGGTGGCGGCGCTGTCGTTGGTGGTGGACCGGTCCCGGGCGGACCCGCTGGCGCTGGCCCCGCTGGTGCAGGCCGCGGGCCGGGTGCTGTCCCGGGCGCTGGGCGGCGCGCACCGGTGACCACCGGCCGGACCGGCGTCAGTCGGGGAAGGCGAGCAGTCGCAGCAGGTGGGCCAGCCGTTCGTGGTCGCGGGGCGTCATGCTGGCCAGCGAGTCGAGCCCCACGGCGCGGACGGCGTCCTGGGCGCGGGCGAACAGGGCCCGTCCGGCGTCGGTGGCGGTGAGGACGTTGGCCCGGCGGTCGGCGGGGTCGGCGTGCCGCTCGACCAGTTGGCGCTGCTCCAGCCCGTCGATCAGGGCGACCACCTGGCTGGGGTCGAGGTGCAGGAATTCGGCGAGTTCCCGCTGGGTCGGGCGGACGTCGTCGGCGGCCAGGGCGAGCACCGAGTAGGAGCGGGCCTTCAGTCCGTGTGCGGCGAGGGCGGTGTTGGCCGCCGCGAGCGCGCGCGCGTTGGCGCGGGCCAGCAGGAAGCTCAGGTCACCGGCGAGCGTGCTGTCCCGCAGCCGGTCGCGTCCGGTCGGCCGGGTCCGTTCGGCGGGGGACATGGCGACGATGGTAGCAAGGTTCCCGAATAATTGACATTCTCAACGGTTCGTGCTCAGATCGCATCGACGAAAGGGAGTGCCCATGTCACTGGACGGCAAAGTCGCCATCGTCACCGGGTCCGGGCGTGGCCTCGGTCTGGCCTACGCCCAGGAGCTGGCGCGGCGGGGGGCCTCCGTCGTGGTCAACGACGTCGACGCGCGCGCCACGGCCGACGCGGTGGCGGCGATCGAGGCGTCGGGCGGGCGGGCCGTCGCGGTGACCGCGCCCGTCGGCCCGACCGAGACCGCGCAGGAACTCGTCAGCACGGCGGTCGCGCACTTCGGCCGACTGGACATCCTCGTCACCAACGCCGGCGTGCTGCGCGACACCGTGCTGTGGAAGATGACCGACGACGACTTCGACACCGTCGTCACCGTGCACCTGCGCGGCACGTTCACCACGGTGCGCGAGGCGGTGCGGCACATGCGGCAGGCCGACGCGGGCGGACGGATCATCTGCATCGGGTCACCCACCGGTCAACGCGGCACCTTCGGTCAGACCAACTACGCGGCGGCCAAGGCGGGCATCGTCGGCATGGTCCGCACCTGGGCGCTGGAGCTGAAGCGGGCCGGCATCACCGCCAACACCGTCGTCCCGGTCGCCGCCACCGCGATGACCGCCACCGTCCCCTACTTCGCCGCTGCGGTGCGGGCCGAGGCGGCCGGTGAGCCGATGCCCGCGTTCTTCCGGCACGACCTCGGTTTCGGCACGGCCGCCGACGTGGCCGGTCTGGTCGCGTTCCTCGCGTCCGACGCGGCCGCCCAGGTGACCGGGCAGGTGATCGGGGTGGGTGGTGACCGCCTCCAGATCTGGACCCACCCGGAGGCGGCGGTGACCGCCTACCGCGAGGGCGGCTGGACCTACGACGCGCTGGTGGAGGCCTGGCCGACCACGTTCGACGGGGCCGCGCAGAGCGTCGGCGAACGCTTCCCCGAGCTGCCCGTCCAGTTCCAGCCGGCCAATCCCTGACCCGGCCCACCGTCACCTGACCGACGAGACCGCCCGCCCGCCCGCCGGACCGGACCCGCCCGACGGAGGTTGCCGCCCATGTACCAGCCCGCGATCGACCTCGACGCCGTCACCGCGATCGACATGCACGTGCACATCGAGGTCGACGACCACGGTCACGCCTCGCTGCCCGCACCGCTGGTGGCGGCCGTGTCGAAGTACTTCCGCACGGACGGGCCCCGGCCGGCGGTCGACGCGGTGGCGCGCTACTACCGCGAGCGCGGCATGGCCGCCGTCGTGTTCACCGTGGACGCGGGCACCCAACTGCGGCATCCGCCGCTGTCCAGCGTCGACATCGCCCGCGCCGCCGCCGAGCACGCCGACGTGCTGATCCCCTTCGGTTCGGTCGACCCGCGCACCGGCGGGCCGGCCCTCGACCTCGCCGCCCGGCTGATCGAGCAGGAGGGGGTACGCGGCTTCAAGTTCCACCCCACGGTGCAGGGCTTCGACCCCGGCGACGACGCGTACGCGCCGCTGTGGGCCCTGATCGAGCGGGCCGGGCTCCCGGCGATCTTCCACACCGGGCAGACCGGCATCGGCGCGGGCCTGCCGGGCGGCTACGGGCTGCGGCTCGGCCTGTCCAACCCGATGCTGCTCGACCCGGTCGCCGCCGACTTCCCCGACCTGCAGATCGTCATGGCCCACCCGTCGGTGCCCTGGCAGGACGAGGCGCTGTCGGTGGCCACCCACAAGCCCAACACCTGGATCGACCTGTCCGGCTGGAGCCCGAAGTACTTCCCGGCGGAGCTGGTACGCCACGCCAACTCGGTGCTCAGCCGCCGGGTGCTCTTCGGCACCGACTACCCGCTGCTCACCCCCGAGCGGTGGCTGCGTGACGTGGCGGCCACCGACCTCAAGCCGGACGTGCTCCCGGGCATCCTCAAGGACAACGCGGCCCGGCTGCTGGGCCTCGCCCGGGAACGACGAGAGGAAGCGCCATGACCACGACCATCACCTACGACCAGCTCGCCGACCTCGCCGGCACCGACCTGGGGCACACCGGCTACCGCACGGTCACCCAGGACCAGGTGAACCTGTTCGCCGACGCCACCGACGACCACCAGTGGATCCACGTCGACCCGGAACGGGCCAAGGCCGGCCCGTTCGGCGCACCGGTCGCGCACGGCTTCCTCACCCTGTCCCTGGCGGTGCCGTTCTGGACCGAGCTGCTGGAGGTCAAGGGGGTGACCACCAAGGTGAACTACGGCCTCGACCGGGTGCGCTTCCCCGCGCCGGTCGTGGTCGGGGCGCGGGTGCGGATGCGGGCCACCGTCGTCGAGGTGGTCGAGGTCCGGGGTGGCTACCAGCTCACCGTCGACCAGAGCATCGAGATCGAGGGCGGCGTCAAGCCGGCGGTGGTCGCCCGGGGGTTGTACCGCTTCCACGGCTGAGCCCGGCGGCGTCCACGCCGGGTGACCCACCACCACCACCTCCACCACCAGGAGACTGCTGATGCACCAGCACGGAATCGGTGCCTGGGTGGCCAGGCGTCGGCTCAGGTCCCCGGACAAGGTCGCCCTCGTCCACGGCGCGGACGCGACCGTCACCTACGCCCAGTTCGCCGACGCGGCGGACCGGGTCTCGGCGGTGCTGCGGGGGCGTGGTGTCGGCGTCGGTGACGCCGTCGCCTACCTGGGGGAGAACAGTCCGGAGTTCCTCCAGGTGATGTTCGGGGTGGCGCAGGTCGGCGCCGTCTTCGTGCCGGTGAACACCCGGCTGGCACCTCCCGAGGTGGGTCACCTACTGACCGACAGCGCGGCCCGGGTGCTGATCCACGATCCGGAGTTCGCCGCACCGGTGGCCGCCGCCCTGCCTGCCGCGCGGCCTCCGCAGACCGTCGTCACCGGCGAGGGCACCCCGCAGCGGCCGGGCCTGACCCGGCTGACCCGGGCGGTCGACGCCGGGCACCCCGGTCCTGCCCCCACCGGCCCGGACGATCCGGCGGCGATCGTCTACACCTCGGGCACGACCGGGCGGGCCAAGGGTGCGGTGCTGACCCACGGCAACCTCACCTGGGTCGCCCTCAACTGTGTGGTCGACTACGACGTCGTCTCGACCGACGTGGCGCTGATGATCTCGCCGCTGTTCCACGTCGCCTCGCTGGGGATGGGCGCGTTGCCCGTCATCCTCAAGGGCGCCACGATGGTCGTCGAGCGGGGCTTCGAGCCGGGCCGGGCGCTCGCGCAGATCGCCAGGCACCGGGTCACCATGCTCAGCGGGGTGCCGACCACCTACCAGCTGCTGGCCGACCACCCGGACTGGGCCACGACCGACCTGTCGACGCTGGCGAAGCTCACCTGCGGTGGCTCCGCGGTGCCGACCCGCATCCTCGACGCCTACGAGGCGCGCGGCCTGTCGTTCTCCCAGGGGTACGGGATGACCGAGGCGTCGCCGGGCGTGACCGCGCTGCCACCGGCGATGACCCGGGCCAAGCAGGGCAGCGTCGGTCTGCCGCACTTCTTCACCGACGTGCGGATCACCGACCCGGGCGGGGCGGTGCTGCCCGCCGGTGAGGTGGGTCAGATCGAGGTGGCCGGGCCCAACGTCTTTCCCGGCTATCACGGGCTGCCGACGGCGACCGCCGAGGCGTTCACCGCCGACGGCTGGTTCCGCTCGGGTGACCTGGGCCGCCTCGACGACGACGGCTGCCTCCACGTCTCCGGCCGGCTCAAGGACATGATCATTTCGGGTGGTGAGAACATCTACCCGGCCGAGATCGAGCTGCTGCTCGGCGAGATCGACGGGGTGGTCTCGGCGGCGGTCATCGGGGTGCCCGACGACCGCTGGGGTGAGGTGCCGTGGGCGGTGGTGACCGTACGGGAGGGGGCGCGCGTGGACACCGCCGTCGTGCGGGCGCACCTGGACGGTCGGATCGCCCGCTACAAGCTGCCCAGGAACGTGGTCATCGTGGACGAGTTGCCGCGGACCGCGTCGGGGAAGGTGCGGAAGACGCAGCTGCGGGCGCGGTTCGCCGGCTGACCGTGGGCCGGTGGGTGACGAGGGCGGCGAACTCCGCCGTGGACGCCTCGGCCAGCGCCCGGTGCGCCCGACGGTAGGTCTGCACCGACCGGGCCGCCGGCCACTGCGCGTCCATGAACTCCGCCGGTAGCCTCGGGTCGGCCCGCAGCAGCGCCAGCCAGTCCGCCACCAGCATCGTGCGCAGGGTCAGCGCGCCCGCCGCCGCCGTGGTCGCGGCCGGGTCGGCCCACCGGTCGATGAACGCGAGGTGCTCGCGCCGGATCGCCTCGATGTCCCAGGCGGCGCGTACGCTCTCGCCGATCGGGAAGCCGGCGAGTTCGCGGGCGTGGAAGGCGACCACGGCGTGCGGGGCGAGGTCCTGGCGCAGCGGTTCCAGCGACCCGGCGAGGTCGACCTCGCCGGGGGCCAGCCACAGCCCGTCGCGGATCGGCGCGAAGCCCTCCCAGGTGAGGGTGGAGCGCAGCCGGTGCCGCAGCGTGCGCTGCCCCTCCGGAATGGAGAAGGTGACCAGGGTCCAGCCGCTGCCCTGCGGGTCGAACGGCCTCGGCCCGCGCACCCGGTACGTCGCCTCACGCAGCACCGCCGCGCCGTGCTCGGTCAGCGAGAACAACGTCTCCCGGCCGCTGCGGCCCCGGGCGAGGATGCCGCTGCGCACCAGCCGGTCGAGGGTGGCCCGGGTCGCCGGTGCGGCGACCCCGGCCCCCTCCAGCACGGTGATCAGGACACTCGCCCGGATCGGCCCGGTGTCGGCGTCGACGACGTGTTCGCCGAAGAAGGCGAGCACCAGTTGCTTCGGCTGACGCCTACCCACAGTCATCCCCTCCGACGGGTGTCGCCCGGCGCGCTCACGGCGCGGGTCGCGGGGCCACATTGTGCCCGCGTTTGGCCCGCTGGATCTCGCCGTAGACGTGTGTGCGCAGCTCGGTGAACCGGGGCAGGGCGCGGGTGGTGATCTGGTCGCGCTCGGCCGGCAGGTCGACCGCGACGTCCTCGCGGACCCGGGTCGGCGCGTGGGACAACACGAGCACCCGTTGCCCGAGGTAGACCGACTCGTCGATGTCGTGGGTGACGAACAGCACCGAGATCCCGCGCCGGGCGTGCAGCTCACGCACCAGGTCCTCCAGGTCGGCCCGGGTCTGCGCGTCCACCGCGGCGAACGGTTCGTCCATGATCAGGACCTCGGGCTGGTACGCCACCGCCCGCGCGATCGCCACCCGCTGCTGCATCCCGCCGGAGAGCTGCCACGGGTGGCTGCGGGCGGCGTGCGCCAGACCCACCGCGTCGAGCGCGTCGGCGACCAGGGTGTCCCGCTGCGCGCGGGAGAGCTTCTTGTGCCGCAGCGGCAGCTCGACGTTGCCGCGCACCGTCAGCCACGGGTAGAGGCTGCGGCCGTACTCCTGGAACACCACGGCCATGGCGGGGCTGGGGCCGGTCACCGGCGTCCCGTGCATCTCGACCACACCGCCGGTGGGGCGCAGCAGGCCGGCGAGGCACTTCAGCAGGGTGGTCTTGCCGCACCCGGACGGTCCGACGATGCAGACGAGTTCGCCGGCGTCCATCGTGAAGCTGAGGTCCCCGATCGCCTCGACGTCGCCGGTGGGGGACTCGTAGACCTTGCGTAGCTGCTCCACCCGCAGCAGGGTGCCCCGGTCAGGCACGGTTGACCTCCCTGATTCCGTGGTACCAGCGCAGCACGCGCCGTTCGACGAGCCCGAAGACGACGGCGAGGAGCACGCCGACCCCGCCGAGCAGCAGGATGCCGCTCCACATCTCGGCGATGAGGTAGTTGCGTTGGAAGTAGGCGATCCGGTAACCCAGCCCGGCCGACGAGGCGAACATCTCGGAGATGACCATCAGGATGAGCGCGACCGAGAGGGCCTGCCGCACACCGGCCATGATCCGGGGGCTGGCGGCGGGGAGGACCAGGAACCACAGCCGCTCCCACCAGGTGACCCGGAACGACCGCGCGGTCTGCGTCAGCACGCTGTCGATGCCCCGGACCCCCTCGATCGTGTTCAGCAGGATCGGCCAGACCGCGCCGGAGACGATCACCACGACCTTCATGGTGTCGGTGATCCCGAGCAGGATCATCATCACCGGGATCAGCACCGGCGGCGGGATCGCCCGGAGGAACTCCAGCAGCGGTTCGAGCAGTTCCCGCAGCCACGGGGTCAGGCCGATGACGGTGCCGGCGGCGATGCCGAGCACGATCGACGCGGCGACGCCGAGGCCGAGGCGGGCGAGGCTGGGCAGCACGTCCTCGACGAACGCCGGCCCGATCCAGGTGTCGACGAAGGCGTCGGCGATCGTCACCGGGTCGGGGAAGAACCGGCTCGTCGTCCTGGTCGCCACCAGGCCCCACAGCACCAGCAGCAGCATCGGCAGCCCGAGCGCGTGCAGCACACCCGCCGCGGTGCGGTGACCGACCGCGCGGCGGCGCGGCGGGGCCACCGTCCTCCCCGGGTACGCGGTCACAGCGCCCGCTCCCCACGGACGGACTCGTGCCAGGACAACGTCCGCCGCTCGACGAACCGGAACACGAGGTTCACCGCCAGCCCGAGCAGTCCGGTGACCACGACGAGGGCGTACAGGCCGACGGCGTCGCCGGCGGAGCGGGACAGCTCGATCATGCGGCCGAGGCCCGGGTTGCCGATCACCATCTCCGCGGTGACGGCCAGGATGAGCGCCACCGCCGCCGCCAGCCGCAGGCCGGTCAGCAGGTACGGCAGGGTGGTCGGCAGGACGAGGTGCGTCCACCGTTCCCAGCGGCGCAGGCCGAAGCTGAGCGCGGTGTCCCGGGCGACCGTGTCGACGTCGGCGACCCCGTAGATCACCTGCACGAACACCTGCCAGAACGACGCGTAGACGATGATGACCAGGGCGGCCTGCCGTTGGATGCCGAACATCAGCACGGCGAGCGGGATGAGGGCGACCGACGGGATGGGGCGCAGGAACTCGACCATCGTGTGGGTGGCCCGCCGTAGGAACGGCACCAGGCCGACGACCGTACCGAGACCGACGGCGGCGATCGTCGCCACCGTCAGGCCGATCGCCCAGGAGGTCATGGTGCTGCCCAGCCGCCGCCAGAACGCGAGGTCGACGAGTTGTTCGGACAGCCGGGCGAGCACGTCCGTCACGTAGGGCAGGTACTGCGGGTCGATCAGGCCGAGTGCCGGGACGCTCTGCCAGACGGCGAGGAACCCGGCCAGGCCGGCGACGCCCAGCAGCGCCCTGCGTGGCGCGCGGGGGCGTCGGGTGGGGGGCAGGCGCATGTCACCTCCGTGGTCGCGGGGGGCGCGGCCGGCCCGTCCCGGTGCGTCGGCCGGGACGGGCGGTGCCGCACCGGGTCACTGCTGACGGATGAGCCGGTCGAGGTCGGGCTGCCGGTCGAGTACCCGGTACTTCTGCGCGAGTTCGGCGAGCTTCTGCAGGCTCGCCCGGTCGACGTCCCAGCCGAACGCCGGGAGCCGGACCGACTCCGCCACCGGCGGCGGCAGCTGGAGGTTGTCCTTGATGGCCTGTCGTACGGCCGGCTGGTTGGCGGGGTCCTGTGCCCACTCCAGGGTCTTCCTCATCGCCGCGGAGAAGTCCTCGACCAGCTTGGCGTCCTTGTCGGTGCGGGCGGTCGTGGTGATCGTGGTGAGGGTGGCCAGGCCGGGGACGACCGCCTGGTAGGGGGCGACGACCAGGGTGTCGCCCCGGCTCTTGAGCTGGGTGACGAAGGGTTCGGGCACCCAGGCGGCGTCGATGTTGCCCGCCGCCAGTTGGGCCGGGGCGTCGGGGAAGGCCACCTCGACGAACTTGATCTTTTTGGGGTCGCCGCCGTCCTGCTCCACCGCCGCCATGATGGTGACGTCGCCGGCCGCGCCCAGGCTGTTGACCGCGACCCGTTTGCCGGCGAGGTCGGCCGGTCGCCTGATGCCGGACTTCGCCGAGGCGACCACGGCGTTGATGTCGTCGCCGTCGGCGTACGAGGAGGCGTAGTTGCCGATGATGACGACGCCGAGGTTCTGCAGGTCGGCGCGGAACGGGCCGAAGGGCTGGCCGATCGCGAAGTCGATGTCGCCGTTCATCAACGCCGGGATGGCCTGCGCGCCGCCCTGGGCGGGGACCACCTCGACCTGGAGCCCCCGCTCGGCGAAGATGCCCGCCTTGATGCCGCCCCACAGCGCGGCGGTCTCGGTGATCGGCAGCGCCGCGACCCGGACCTTGCGCAGGTCGCCGGAGGTCGGCGCGGACGGGGTGGACGCGTCGGAGTCGGTACATCCGGTGAGGGCGATCGCGGTGACGGCGATCAACCCGAGAGCCATGACCTTCTTCATTGACGAGGCCCTTCCTGGGCGGGGGTGGTGGGGTGCGTCGGAAGCCGGCGGGATGCCTCGGATCTGCGGGGGACGACCGCTGCGTGAGGGGCGTACGCCGCTGTGTTGGCCATGGTCAGCCACCCCGGCATCGAAAGTCAAGAATTTCTGACGCCCGTCATGGATAAGTTGAACGACGGTGCGTCATGGTGGCGTCGCACCCGTCGCACCTGACGGCAGGGGCATCGCGGGGTGCCCACCACCCCGGGCTGAGCTGCGGTCCGGGCCGGTCAGACCTCGGGCAGGCCCACGTAGTTCTCGGCCAGGCTCGTCGCGTAGGCGCGGGAGGTGGCGGCGTACCGCAGCGTCGCGGTCTGCAACTTCGCCTCGTACGGGTCGTCGTGCGCCAACCGGTGCAGCATCGAGGTCATCCACCAGGAGAAGTGCTGCGCCCGCCACACCCGGCGCAGCGCGGTGGTCGAGTAGCCGGTCAGCAGGTCGGTGCGGCCCTGGTCGTACCACGCGGCGAACGCGTCGCCGAGCAGCGCCACGTCGGCCAGCGCCAGGTTCATGCCCTTCGCCCCGGTCGGCGGGACGATGTGCACGGCGTCCCCGGCCAGGTACAGCCGCTCCCACTGCATCGGCTCCACCACGAAGCTGCGCATCGGGGTGATGGACTTCTCCAGCACCGGTCCCTCGGTGAGCGACCAGCCCGGCACCGTCTCCAGCCGGACCCGCAGCTCCGCCCAGATCCGCTCGTCCGGCCACGCGGCGAGGTCCTCGTCGGGGGCGACCTGGAGGTAGAGCCGGGAGACCTGCGGTGAGCGCATGCTGTAAAGGGCGAAACCCCGCTCGTGGTGGGCGTAGACGAGTTCCTCCACGGCCGGCGCGGCGGCGGCGAGCACCCCCAGCCAGGCGAACGGGTACGCCCGTTCGTAGCTGGTCAGCACCCCGTCGGGCACCGCGCCCCGGCTCACCCCGTGGAACCCGTCGCAGCCGGCCACGAAGTCGCAGCGCAGCTCCTCCTCGCGGCCGTCGCGTCGGTAGTGGACCACCGGGTCGGGGGAGTCGAGCCCGTCGAGCCGGGTCACCTCGGCGTCGAACAGGATCGTGCCGCCGGCCGCGAGGCGGGCGGCGATCAGGTCCTTGACCACCTCCTGCTGCCCGTAGACGGTGATCGCCCGCCCGGTCAGTTCGGTCATCGGCACCCGGTGCGACTCCCCGGCGAAGCGCAGCTCGATGCCCTCGTGCCGCAGCCCCTCGCGGAGCAGCCGCTCGCCGAGGCCGGTGCGACAGAGCAGGTCGACCGAGCCCTGTTCGAGCACCCCGGCGCGCAGCCGCTGCTCGACGTGCTCGCGGCTGCGGCTCTCCAGCACCACCGAGGCGATGCCCTGCCGGTGCAGCAGGTGCGACAGCATGAGTCCCGCCGGCCCGGCGCCGACGATGCCGACCTGGGTACGCATCCCGGTCCGTCCTTCCTGGACGCCTGACCGCCACCTGGCTCCGGTCACGGGCCGCCGACGGTGTTCGCTGACCGAACGGGTGTTCTCTTCTAGAACGTTGGCACGTGCCCCGGCTCCCGTCAACGCCCTGCCCGGACGCCTGTCGACCGGCGCCGGGGGCGAGGCAGGACATTGACGGATGTCGCCGCCGGCCGTACGTTCGACATGAGCACGAAAGTCCGCATGGCGAACACCAGTCCGAGGCGAGGTGGCAGGCCCATGGCGAAGCTCGTCCCGCTGGCCGACGCCGTGGCGGAGTTGGTGCACGACGGCGACGTGGTGGCCCTGGAAGGGTTCACCCACCTCATCCCGTTCGCCGCCGGTCACGAGATCATCCGCCAGCGACGCCGGGAGCTGACCCTGGCGCGGATGACCCCCGACGTCATCTACGACCAGCTCATCGGGGCGGGATGTGCCCGCCGCCTGGTCTTCTCCTGGGGCGGCAACCCGGGAGTCGGTTCGCTGCACCGGTTCCGCGACGCCGTGCAGCACGCCTGGCCGGGTCCGCTGGAGCTGGAGGAGCACAGCCACGCCGGGATGGCCAACCGCTACGTGGCCGGCGCGTCCGGGCTGCCGTTCGCCGTGCTGCGCGGCTACACCGGCACCGACCTGCCCCGGCACACGGCCAACATCCGGCCGGTCGACTGCCCCTTCACCGGCGAGACCCTGACCGCCGTGGCGGCCCTGCGCCCCGACGTGACGGTGGTGCACGCCCAGCGCGCCGACCGGGCCGGCAACGTGCAGCTGTGGGGCATCACCGGCGTGCAGAAGGAGGCGGTGCTGGCCGCCCACCGTTCGCTGGTCACCGTCGAGGAGATCGTGGGCGAGCTGACGCCGGTGCCCGGCCAGGTGGTGCTGCCCGGCTGGGCGGTCACCGCCGTCGCCGAGGTACCCGGCGGCGCGCACCCCTCCTACGCCCAGGGCTACTCGGTGCGGGACAACGACTTCTACCGGGCCTGGGACGCGGTCAGCCGGGACCGCGACACCTTCCGGGCCTGGCTCGACCGGCACGTGCACCGGGCCGGGGCGGCGGCGTGAACGCGCGGCCCGCCACCGGGCACCGACCGCGCCCCGGGGTGTCGAGGTGAGCGGCCCGCGTCCGGGCACCGACTGGACCGCCGACGAGATGATGACCGTCGCCGCCGCCCGGCAACTGCGCGACGGCACGGCCTGCTTCGTCGGGATCGGGTTGCCGAGCACCGCGGCGAACCTCGCCCGGGTCACCCACGCCCCCAACCTGGTGCTCATCTACGAGTCCGGCTGCCTCGGCGCGAAACCCGACCGGCTCCCGCTGTCCATCGGCGACGGCGTCCTCGCCGACACCGCCGACGCGGTGGTGTCGGTGCCCGAGGTGTTCAACTACTGGCTCCAACCCGGCCGGATCGACGTGGGTTTCCTCGGTGCGGCGCAACTCGACCGGTACGGCAACCTCAACACCACCGTCGTCGGCGACTACGCCACCCCGGCGGTCCGGCTGCCCGGTGCCGGTGGGGCGCCGGAGATCGCCGCCTCCTGCGGCGAGGTCGTGGTGATCGTGCGGCAGAACCGCCGTACGTTCACCGAACGGGTCGACTTCGTCACCTCCGTCGGGTACGGGACAGGGCCGGGGGGCCGGGAACGGCTCGGCCTGCGCGGCGGCGGCCCCCGACTGGTGATCACCGACCTCGGGGTCCTCGAACCCGACCCGGTCAGCTGCGAGCTGACCCTGACCCGGCTGCACCCCGGCGTGACCCGGGAGCAGGCGCGGGCGGCGACCGGCTGGGACCTCGCCGTCGCCGACCCGCTGACCACCAACGACCCGCCGACGGCCCACGAGTTGGCGGTGCTGCGCGCGCTGGAGGCGACCAGGCACGGCACCCCTGCCGACCGGCCACCGGCCCCAGGCCCGACCGTCTGACGGGAGACGACGATGACCGAGGACACCGCCCATCGGGCCGGCAGGGCGCCCGTGCTGCCGGCGTACCGGCGTGACGACGTCGACGTCCACCCGCCCCTGCTCAGCCCCGACTACCGGTCGACGGTGGCGCGGGCACCACGGCGACCCCTGGCCCACCTGCCGCAGCGGCTGACCGAGGTCACCGGGCCGCTGCTGGGCCACGACCGGGTCGGTGACCTCGACCACGACCTGACCCGCCAGCACGACGGGCCACCGCAGGGGCAGCGGATCATCGTGCACGGCCGGGTCCGCGACGGCGACGGCCGCCCGGTGCCCCACACACTGGTGGAGATCTGGCAGGCCAACGCCGCCGGACGCTACCGCCACACCAGCGACACCTGGCCGGCCCCGCTCGACCCGCACTTCGACGGCGTGGGACGCACGCTCACCGACGACCAGGGACGGTACCGGTTCGTCACCGTGCAGCCCGGGGCCTACCCCTGGCGCAACCACGACAACGCCTGGCGGCCGGCGCACATCCACTTCTCCCTCTTCGGCCGGGCGTTCACCCAACGCCTGGTCACCCAGATGTACTTCCCCGGCGACCCGCTCTTCTTCCAGGACCCGGTGCTGCACTCCGTCCGTGACCCCGCCGCCCGGCAACGGCTGATCGCCCGGTACGACCACGCCGGCACCGAGCCGGAGTGGGCGCTGGCCTACGCGTTCGACATCGTGCTGCGGGGCCGGGAGGACACCCCCTTCGAGGACGGCGACGACGATGCGTGACCGGCTGGGCGTCACCCCCGCGCAGACCGTCGGGCCGTACCTGAGCATCGGGCTGCGCTGGCCCGACGGCCCGTACGTCGTCCCCGACGGCACCCCCGGCGCATTCTGGATCCGGGGCCGGATCGTCGACGGCACCGGAGCGCCGGTGGTCGACGCGCTGGTGGAGAGTTGGCAGGCCGACCCGGACGGCCGGTTCGACCATCCGGACGACCCGCGTGGGGCCCGGCCACCGGCGCTCGCCGGGTTCCGGGGATTCGGGCGCAGCGAGACCGACGACCAGGGGTGCTACCGGCTGCTCACCGTCCGACCGGGGGCGTTGCCCGACCCGGACGGCGGCGTCGAGGCACCGCACCTGACCCTGTCGGTCCTCGGCCGGGGGCTGCTGCACCGCCTGGTCACCCGGCTCTACTTCCCCGACGAGCCGGCGGCGAACGCCACCGACCCGGTGCTGACCGGCATCGACCCCGACCGCCGCGACACCCTGCTGGCCGCTGCCGCGCCGGACGGGTTCCGCTTCGACATCCACCTGCAGGGTGACCGTGAGACCGTCTTCTTCGCCCTCTGACGGCCTGCTCTCCGGCCTGTCCGGCAACCCGGACGTGGACGGCGAACTCGACGATCCGGCCCTGCTGCGGGCGCTGCTCGACGCGGAGGCCGCACTCGCCCGGGCCGGTGCGGACGCCGGGGTGCTGCCGGCACGGGCGGCCGACGCGATCGTCGCCCGCTGCCACGCCGAGCGGTACGACCCGGCGGCACTCGGCCGGGCCGCCGACGCCGCCGGAAACCCGGTCGTCCCGCTCGTGCGGGAGTTGACCGCCGCCGTGCCCGGGCCCGCCCGGGGGTGGGTGCACCACGGAGCGACCAGCCAGGACATCATGGACACCGCGCTGAGCCTGGTCGTCGTCCGGGCACTCGGACCGGTGCTGCGCCACCTCGACGAGGCCGTCGCCGCCGCCGCCCGGCTCGCCGACACCCACCGCGACACCGTGCTGGTCGGCCGGACCCTCGGACAGCAGGCGGCACCCACCACGTTCGGGCTCACCGCCGCCGGCTGGCTGACCGGCCTCACGCAGGCCCGTGACCGGCTCCGACAGGCCGGCGACGGGCAGCCCGCCCAACTCGGCGGTGCGGTCGGCACCCTGGCCGCACTCGGCCCGGCCGGCCCCGAGATCGCCGCCCGGTTCGCCGTCCGGCTGGGGCTGCCCGCGCCCGCGCTGCCCTGGCACACCCGACGACAACCCCGCCTCGACCTGGCCGCCGCCCTCGGGGGCCTACTCACGGCCACCGGCAAGGTGGCGCTCGACGTCGGGCTGCTCGCCCGAACCGAGATCGGTGAGGTCGCCGAGGGTGGCACGGGCCGGGGCGGCTCCTCGGCCATGCCGCACAAACGCAACCCGGTGGACTCGATCCTGATCGGTGCCGCCGCGCGCCGTGGTCCGGGCCTCGTCGCCACGTTGTACGCCGCAGCGGTGCAGGAGCACGAGCGGGCCGCCGGTGGCTGGCACGCCGAATGGGAGCCGCTGCGCGACCTGCTGCACCTGGCCGGCGGTGCCGGCGGCCGGTGCGCCCGGCTGCTGGCCGGGCTGCGGGTCGATCCCGGGCGGATGCGGGCGAACCTCGACGCGACCGGTGGGCGGGTGCTCGCCGAGGCCGTCGCCGCCCGGCTGGCCCCCGCCGTCGGCCGCGACGTCGCGCACGACCTGGTCGCCCGCGCCGCCGCCGCACCCGCGTTCCGCGCCGCGCTGCTCGCCGACCCCGAGATCCGCGCCCACCTGTCCGGGACGGAGATCGACGAGGCGCTCGACCCGTACCGCTGGCTCGGGTCGGCCGGCGTGTTCGTCGACCGGGCGTTGGCCGCCGCCCGGGCAGCGCAGGCATGACCGCCCGGCTGCACCTCACCGTCGACGGTCCGGCCACCGCGCCGGTGCTGCTGCTCGGCGGCTCCCTCGGCACCACCGCCGCGATGTGGGAACCCCAGGTCCCGGCGTTGGCCGAGCGGTTTCGGGTCATCCGGTACGACCACCTGGGCCACGGTCGGTCGGCGGTGCCGGCCGGGCCGTACACCTTGGATCTGCTGGGCCGGGAACTGCTGCGGACGCTGGACCGTCTCGACGTGCCGTGGGTCCACTACGCGGGGTTGTCCCTCGGCGGCATGGTCGGCATGTGGCTCGCCGCCCACGCGCCCGACCGGGTGCGGCGGCTGGCCCTGCTGTGCACCTCGGCGTGGCTCGGCCCGGCCGGGCCGTGGCGGGAACGGGCGGCGACGGTGCGCGCCGGTGGCCTGCCGGCGATCGCCGACGCGGTGGTGGCCCGCTGGTTCACCCCGGCGTTCGCCACCGCCCGGCCGGACGTGGTGGCCGCGCACCGCACCATGCTGACCGCGACCTCCCCGGCCGGATACGCGGCCTGCTGCGAGGCGATCGCCGCGATGGACCTGCGCCCCGAACTGGGCCGGATCGTCACACCGACCCTGGTCGTCGCGGGCGCGGACGACCCGGCCACCCCGGTGGCGTGCGCCCGGGAGATCGTCGGACGCGTCCCCGGTGCGCGGTTGGTCGTCCTCGACGCCGCGGCGCACCTGGCCAACGTCGAGCAACCCGCGCGGGTGGGCCGACTGCTGCGGGAACACTTCGAGGAACCGGGTGGATGATGGACGACCACGAGCGGCACGAGGCCGGCATGACGGTACGCCGGCAGGTGCTCGGCGACGCGCACGTCGACCGCGCGGTCGCCGGCACCGACGGGTTCACCGCCGACTTCCAGGACTTCATCACCCGCTACGCCTGGGGGGAGGTGTGGACCCGGCCCGGCCTCGACCGGCGTACCCGCAGCTGCATCACCCTCGCCGTGCTCGCCGCCCTGCGCCACGAGGAGGAGTTGGCGATGCACGTACGGGCCGCGCTGGGCAACGGGCTGACCGAACAGGAGGTGGCGGAGGTCCTGCTCCAGGTGGGCGTCTACGCTGGCGTACCGGCGGCGAACCGGGCGTTCACGGTGGCCCGGGAGGCCCTGCGGCGGGAGGCTGGGTGAGGTGGGCGGTCAGGCGGCACGGTCACCGGAGTTCGTGCAGTCGTTGGAGCGTGGGCTCGCGGTGATCCGGGCGTTCGACGCCGAGCATCCGCAGCTCACCCTGAGCGACGTGGCCCGCCGCACCGGGCTGACCCGGGCCGCGGCCCGCCGGTTCCTGCTCACCCTGGTCGAGCTGGGGTACGTGCACACCGACGGCCGGCTGTTCTCGCTGCGGGCGCGGATCCTCGCCCTCGGCTACGCCTACCTGTCCGGCCTGAGCCTGCCCGAGATCGCCCAACCGCACATGGAAGCGCTGGTCGCGCAGGTGCACGAGTCCTGCTCGGTGTCGGTGCTCGACGGCGAGGAGGTGGTCTACGTCGCCCGGGTGCCCACCAAACGGATCATGACGGTGGGGATCAGCGTCGGCACCCGGTTCCCCGCGTACGCCACGTCGATGGGTCGGGTGCTGCTCGCCGCGCAACCTTCGGACCGGCTGGACGACTACCTCGCCACCGCGCAGCTGCAACAGTTGACCCGGCGCACCGTCACCGACCCGGCGAAGCTACGGGCGATCCTGACGAAGATCGCCGCCCAGGGGTACGCGATCGTGGACCAGGAGTTGGAGGAGGGACTACGGTCGCTGGCCGCGCCGGTCCACGGTGCGCACGGCACGGTGGTCGCGGCGGTGAACCTGTCCGCCCACGCCAGCCGGGGGTCGTTCGAGCTGATCCGGCGGGAACTGCTCCCACCGCTGCTGGCCACGGCCCGGCGGATCGAGGAGGACCTGCGCGGATCGTCCTGAACCGGCCGCCACCGCCCCGGGCCCGTCGGCACCGGTGCCCTGTCGTCACTGGACCCGGTAGAGCCGGCTCGCCGGGTCCACGACGGCGGTCAACTGCCGGCCGGGCACGAGTCCCGGATCGACGGGCCGGACCGTGTCCGCCTCTAAGGGGGCGAAGCCGGGCCCGCTGATCCGCAGGCGCAGGGCGAGCCCCGGGTCCTCTCCGCCCAGGTGGTGCGCGACGGTCATTCCGGCACCCTGGAACACCGCTCGTCGTCCGGGCACCCCGTAGCGCCGTCCGTCGTCCGGGCACCCCCGTAGCGCTGTCCGTCGTCCGGGCACCCGGGGGTCGTGCGGGTGGGTCGGCACCAGGCCCCGGCCCACCCGCACGGACTGCTTCCCCGGCTGCGCGACGGTCAGCTGCCGGTGCAGGTGGCGGTGGCGCCGGCGCCGGTCCCGGTGCCCTGGAACCCGAAGCTGGTGCCCTGCCCGGCGCCCAGCCGTCCGTTGTAGCTCTGGTTGGTGACGGTGATGGTGCCGCTCGTGCCGGTGGCGACGCCGTTCCACACCGAGCTGACCGCTGCGCCGCCCGGCAGGGTCAGGGTGACCCGCCAGCCGGTGAGCGCGGCGGACCCGGCGGTGACGCTGACGTTGGCGACGAACCCGCCGTTCCACTGGTCCTGTATGGCGTAGACGGCGGTGCAGCCGGCCCCACCGGGCGGGGGAGTGGTGGGCGGGGGAGTCGTCGGCGGCGGGGTGGTCGGCGGGGGAGTGGTGGGTGGTGGGGTCGTGGGCGGCGGGGTGGTCGGCGGCGGGCCGTCGAGCGTCAGGTTCTTCTGCTGGACGGTCCACTGGGTGCGGCACAGCCCGCAGTTCGCGCCGACGAAGTTGCTGCCGGCGGTGGTGTCGCCCTTGAGCCGCCACTTGAGGTAGAGCACCGCCACCCGGCCGAACTCGCCCCCGTTGGGCTGGTCGTAGGTGCCGCCGTGCCCGACGTTGAGGTTGCCCATGAAGGCGGGCAGTCCGGTGGGCAACTTGCCCCAGTCGTCGATGGCGTTGGGGTAGGCGATGTCGCTGGGCCCGCCGACGAAGTAGGCGATCGGTTTGGTGAGCCGCCGGAGCTGGTAGTCGTCGGCGTCGTTGAGCAGGCCGCTGCTGAAGATGCCGGTGGTGGTGACGCGCGGGTCGTTGGAGACGGCGTACGCCTCCAGACCACCGCAGGAGAAGCCGGCGACGGCGACCTTGCCGGTGTCGATCCGGTTGTAGTACTTGCTGCCCTGGCGGGAGTTCTCCGCCACCGCCCAGTCGATGGACTGGGTGAGCATCTGCGAGTTGGTGGAGCCGGAGGCGTTCGGGCCGCCGTTGGCGATGGCCAGGAAGCCGTGCGAGGCGATCTCGCGCAGGAAGTTGCCCTGCGAGAGACCGTTGGCCGAGCAGCCGCCGTTGCCCCACACGAGGATCGGCAGGCGTTCGGTCGGCAGTGTCTGGGGTCGGAAGATGGTGTGGTTGGGCAGGCTGGTCGCGGTTTCGTAGTCGGCGGGATAGGGCCCCGATCCGCCGACTGCGGCGTCGGCCGGCGTCGCGCCGAGGGCCATCAGCACGGCTGCTGCCGGCACCAGCGCGGCGGTCAGGCCCGCGTACAGCTTCGATCTCCTTGGCATGCACCCTCCTGCGGGTGTCGGCGGTGGCACCCCCTGCGGTGGCGGGTCTGCCGCCGGGCCCGACCAGGGTGGTCAGCGCCGGCAACGGGCGGGCCGACGTGGACGCGTCGACCGGCCGGCCGCAGTCCCCACAGGCGGTCGCGGTATGCAGTTACTATCACTGCGGTAACGAAAAGTGTCAATGTCTTGCCCGTCTGGCGGACCGGTCCGACGCCGTCCGTGCGTTGCCGGCCGGGGCACAGCCGCACCCCCGGCGTCAGCCGGTGCGGCGGAGGGCTCCGCACGAGCCGCCGGTCGGCTCCGGGCGGGCGGCGTCGCGGGCGGCGTGGAAGTGGGTGATCCACCCGGCGGCGTCCGGCCAGTGCGGGGTGGTCACCTCGACCAGGCGGGCCTGGGCGAGTGCGCCGAGCCCCGCGTGGATGTCCAGGAAGGTCTCCCGGGCCTGCTGGCGGGGCCAGGGCGTCGGCAGCAGGTGCGTGGGCAGGTCCGGGTCGGTGTCGGCGAACCTGCGCCACGAGTCCATCGCGGAGGTCCGCGCCACCAGCGCCGTGGCCGGGTCGACCGTGCCCCGGCGGGCGGCCACCCGCAACGGCGCGAACCGCGCGACGAAGGCCGCGTAGCCGGCGGCCAGCCCGGTCAGGTCGTACGCCGCAGCCGGGCCGTGCGGGCCGGCCTCCTCGTCGAAGCGGACGTGCAGCACCGACCAGCGGGCCCCCTCGACGGGGTGCAGCAGCGCCTCCAGCTCCGCCCTGACCGGTGCGGCGTGACTGCCCGGCGTGATCCACACGCTGTCGTAGAGCCGCACGAAACCGTGCGCGGTCAACGCCCGGCGCACCGTGTGCCGGGCCGCCTGGCCGCAGCTGGGGAGGGAGAAGGAGACCTGCACCCAGTCCCCGGTCCAGGGCGGCGGCTGCGCGCCGAAGTCCAGGAAGTGCCGCATCCGGGAGCGGTGTCGGGCGATCGCCGCAGGTGTGAGGTGGTAGACCGGCGGCCGGGTGTCGCCCCGGATCGCGATCAGGCCCCGCTTGACCAGCCGGGACAGGGCGGCCCGGGCGCTGGGCTCGGTGACCCCGAACTCCCGCAGCATCGCGATGACCGCCCCCGACGGCAGGTCGGCCACCGCGGAGTCGAGGTATTCGCCGAGCAGGGTGGCCAGCAGGTGCTGCGGGCTCGACCCGTGCTGGGCCCGGGGGGTGCGGACGTCGTCGACGGGCTGTTCGGCGTTCACCCCGTCAGATTGCCGCACCGCCGGACGTTCGACGCCGCTGGCCGGCCCGGCGGCTCACCCGGTCGCCGGGTCGCCCTGCCCCACCGGGAGGCCCGGGGCCGCCGCGCCGGTGGCCGGCTCACCCGGCCCGGCGGCTGCGGGTCAGCGCCAGCCCGCCCAGCCCGACGGCGAGCAACCCCAGCACCAGGGCCAGGTAACCGCCGCCGCGCCCGTTGCCGGTGCCGATGCCGCTGTCCGAAGTGGCCACCACCAGAGCGCCCAGGGCCGTGCCGACCACCCCTGCCGTCAGGGCCAGGACGGCGCCGCGCCGTCCGCCGCCGGGCCGGACGGTGGGCCGGCCCAGCGCCAGCCCGCCGATGACCAGCCCGGCCAGACCCAGCAGCGCGGCGAGCGTCGCCCCGAGTCGCCCGGCGCTCATGGTGGTGACGTCGACGGCGGCCTGCCGCGCCGAGGGGTGCGCCGATGCCGGGGCGGCGAACCAGGTCCCGCCGAGAACGGCGGCGGTGACGGTCGTCGACACCAGTCGGGACGCCCGGGAATTGCCTGCTGCACGCATGATGATGCTCCTCTGTCCACGACGCGTGGTCCCGCGCGCCGGTCTCCCCGATCATGTCGCCGGGCCCGGCCGTCGTCGTCCGGCGAACGTGGACGGTTCGCACTGCCGCCGGGGCGTACCCGGGCACCGCCGACGCGGTAGGGGTACCGCGTCCGTGGTAGCCCCCGGGTCGTCCGCCAGCAGGACCCGCCGGGCGGCGGCACCCGGTTAGGGTGCGCGGATGAGCACAGCACGCCGCGGTGTCCGGGACTGGGCGATCGCCGGCGCGGTGGCGGTCACGCTGGTGGTCGCCGGGCTGGCCGGTCATTCCGGCGACCCGGGTCGCTCCCCGGTCGGCTACGCGTTGCTGGCGGCCGGTGGCCTGACCCTCGCCGCCCGCCGCCGCGCCCCGGTCGCCGTGCTGGTCGGCACCGGGGCGTGCGCGGTGGGGTGCCAGGCGGCCGGCTTCGACGTGCCCGCCGTCGCCTTCCTGTTCGCCGTGTACGCCGCCGTCCGGGCGGGGCACCGCACGGCCACGGTGGTGGCGGCGGTGACGATGCTGGTGGCGCTGCCGCTGGTGGTTCTCGGCCCGCCGCAGCAACTGGCCCTGGGCGCGGCTCTCGCCCGGTCCCGGGGGGTGCTCGAACTGGCCTGGCTGGTCGCCGCCGGTGCGGCGGGGGAGGCGTTGCGGCAGGCCGAGCGGCGGGCGGACGAGGCCGAGCGTACCCGGGAGGAGACCGCACGGCGTCGGGCCGACGAGGAGCGACTGCACATCGCGCGGGAGCTGCACGACTCGCTCACCCACCAGATATCGGTCATCAAGGTGCAGTCCGAGGTGGCCGTGCATCTGGCCCGCAAGCGCGGCGAGGAGGTGCCGGAGGCCCTGCTGGCGATCCGGGCGGCCGGTCGGGAGGCGACCCGGGAGCTGCGGGCCACTCTGGAGGTGCTACGGGACGACGGTGGGTCCACGCCGCGCGGTCTCGACCACGTCCCGGAACTGGTGCGTCAGGCCCGGGCAGCCGGGCTGGACACCACACTGACCGTCGGGGGAGACCCGCACGACGTTCCGACGGCGGTCGGTCGGACGGCGTACCGGATCGTCCAGGAGTCCCTCACCAACGTCACCCGGCATGCCGCCGCCGCCACGGCGTCGGTCCGGATCGACTACCGTCCGGGTGCGCTGGCCATCCAGGTCGACGACGACGGCAGCGCCCTCCCGACCGGCGGGCCGACGCGCGGCGTCGGACTGCTCGGCATGCGTGAACGGGTGGCCGCGCTCGGCGGCCGGCTGCGCGCCGGACCGCGCGGGGACGGCGGGTTCACCGTCCGCGCCGAGCTTCCCACGGGTGGCACGCCGTGATCCGGGTCCTGCTGGTCGACGACCAACCGCTGCTGCGTAGCGGCTTCCGTGCGTTGCTCGACATGGAGGACGACATCGAGGTGGTGGGGGAGGCCGCCGACGGTGTGGCGGCGGTGACGCTCGCCCGCCGGCACCGGCCGGACATCGCGCTGCTCGACATCCAGATGCCGGTGATGGACGGCATCGAGGCGACCCGGCGCATCGTCGCGGACCCGACCCTGACCGGGGTGCACGTGGTCATCCTGACCAACTACGGCCTGGACGAGTACGTCTTCGACGCGTTACGCGCCGGTGCGGCCGGGTTCCTGGTCAAGGACGTCGTGCCGGAGGACTTCCTGCACGCGGTCCGGGTCGCCGCTCGGGGTGACGCCCTGCTCGCGCCGTCGATCACCCGCAGACTCATCGACCGGTACGTCGCCGCCCGCCCCCGGGTCCACGCCGGCGTCGGGTTGGCCGGGCTGACCGGCCGGGAGCGCGAGACCGTCGTCCTGGTCGCGCGGGGGCTGTCCACCGCGGAGATCGCCGCCCGGTTGGTGATCAGCCCGTTGACCGCGAAGACCCACATCAACCGGGCGATGACCAAGCTCCACGCCCGCGACCGGGCCCAACTGGTGATCATCGCCTACGAGTCCGGCCTGGTCGCCCCCGGCGGAGGATGAGCGCCACGGCGGCCCGGGTGTGACGTACGGGCGGGGTCGGGAGGGTGGCGGGTCGGGGCACCGGTCGGCCTCGCGGCGTGCCCGGTGGGCCGTGACATGATGACGCCCATGGGCAAGCAGCAGGACGTCGGCGGGACCGACCGTCGCAGTGGGTCGGGTGCCGCGGCGCAGGAGGCGACGGACGGTGGGGTCGAGGCCCGGCTCGCCCTCGCGCAGGACCCCGGCACGGCCCATCTGACCCTGATCGACCTGGCCGCCGACCCGTCGCCGGTGGTCCGCCGGGCGGTAGCCACCCGGGCCGACGCGCCCGCCCAGGCGCTGCGTCCGCTGACCCGCGACCCGGACCGTGAGGTGCGGGAGGCGGTGGCGAGGAACCCGGCGACCTCGATCGCCAACCTCCTGCGCCTGGTCAAGGACGCCGACCGGTGGGTCCGCTGGGCGGTCGCCGGCAATCCGGCCTGCGACGAATCGGTGCGTCGGGTGATGGCGCAGACCGCGGACAAGGAGCTGCGTGGTCTGCTCGCCGAGTCGCGGGAGCTGGAGCCGGAGCTGGCCGCGCGGCTGGTCGACGACGTCTCACCCGAGGTGCGGGAACGGCTCGCCACCCACACCCACGACCCCGAGGTGATCACCGCCCTGCTGGCCGATCGGACGGCCCGGGTACGCAAGGGGCTGGCCCGCAATCCGCGGACCACCGCCGTGCACCGCGGCGCGCTCGCCCGGGACCCGGTGCCGGACGTCCGCGCCGCGTTGGTGCTGACCGTCGAGTTGGACGAGGCGGATCTGCGCGACCTGGTCGACGACCGGTCGGTGCAGGTGCGGATGGCGGTGGCGACGTCGGAGTTCGTCCCGCCGCACCTGCGGCAGGTGCTCGCCGACGACCCCGACGAGATGGTGGCCGGTGCGGCCCGGGAGTTCCGCCCCGGGGCGGCGACCTCCCCGGTGGTACGCGTGCCGCGCGTCGGTCACCGGGCCGGGACGCCCGGTCGCGGCCGGTCGGGCGACGCCCGGCGCTGAGTCCGCCCGGCGCCGGGTCCGGCCCGTTCCGCCGTTCCCGCCTGCGGCGGCCCTGTGCTCCGACACCGCTGTGGTGGAGGTCGTCGGTGGTCGTGACCACGGGCGTCGCCGCCGGTATTCCCGGCGACGGCTGGTGGCCGCCGAATCTCGGGCGGATTGACCGGGGTGGCTCTCTTCGTTTCCTTCCGACCGGACGGTAGCATTGTGTGGCTGTACTCGGGATAGGAGGCCACCAATGGCGCGCGCGACGTCTCGCCCGGAGTCGACCCGACGCCGGCAACGCTGGCCCGACGGGTACGACCCGGAGAACACCCGTAACTCGTTGATCACCAGTGCGCTGGGGTTGATCGAGCAGCGTGGCTTCGACCGCACCTCGGTGCAGGAGATCGCCGACCAGGCGCAGCTCACCAAGGGCGCCTTCTATCACCATTTCGCCAGCAAGGACGACCTGCTGCGGCACATCCAGGAGGAGTACCTCGAGGCGCAGCTCGCCGCGATCCAGAAGATCGAAGCCGACAGTGACGACCCGACCGTGCGGGTACGGGAGCTGATCCGGTTCAGCCTCACCAGCGTGGCCGAGTACCGGGCCCACGTGACGATCTTCTACCAGGAGCGGCGGTATCTGACCGGGGACCTGTTCGCCGAGGTGACCCGCAAGCGTGGCCTGGTGGAGGCCGCCTTCGCCGGGATGGTCGCCGACGGTGTCGCCCGGGGGGTGTTCCGCGCGGACGTCGACCCGCGTATCGCCACCTTCGGGCTGGTCGGCATGTGCGCCTGGGCGTACCAGTGGCTCAACGTCGGTGGTCCGCTCAGCGTCGACGAGGTGGCCCGCCAGTTCGGCGCGATGGTGCTGGAGGGGCTGACCGCCCGGCCGGGCAGCTGATCCGGTGGATGGTCGGCCCGGGTCGTCGGCCCGCAAACGCCGCCGTCAGGTGGGACGGCTCGTCAGGCGGGACGGCTCGTCAGCCGGGTGCCCGCAGGTGGTTGATCGTCAGCCGGCGAGCAGCTGGCGGGCCATGACGATGCGTTGGACCTGGTTGGTGCCCTCGTAGATCTGGGTGATCTTGGCGTCGCGCATCATCCGCTCGACCGGGTAGTCCCGGGTGTAGCCGTACCCGCCCAGCAACTGCACCGCGTCGGT